>CAYVVQ010000139.1:0-9577 GCA_964454455.1 uncultured Desulfobacterales bacterium
CGGGTCCAGATGGCCGCACCCGTCCGGCCAATCTGCCCCCTTCGGAACAGAACGGGCCGCCCTCTTTCAAGGAACACAAAAAGAGCAGCCCATAACATCCGGTTGGAACCCCGCAGCCGACAACCGGCCACGAGAGGGTGCCATGAACCGAGCGACCAAGAGCCCCGTTTCTCGACAGGAGAGCCGGGGCTCTGTGCGTGATGGGACATGAGGTGCACAGCCTGCCAGTATGAAAACAGCGACGATGCCCGCAGCTGCAGTCAGTGCGGCTTTCCGCTGGGCTCGCCGTGCGCCCGGTGCGGGCATCCGAACGTCCCGGAGAACCGTTACTGTGCCCAGTGCGGGGGCCGGATCGACGGTCCCCGGGAGGGCGAGCGTGGCGAACCCCTCGCCGAGAGCGAGCGGAAGCACGTGACCGTCCTCTTCTCCGACCTCTCCGGCTACACCGAGATGACCGAGAAGCTGGACCCGGAGGAGGTCAAAACCCTCACCCAGCGCATCTTCCAGAAGGTCTCGGCGATCGTCGCCAAGTACGACGGCTCCATCGAGCCCTACATCGGCGACAGCGCGATGGCCGTCTTCGGCATCCCCCGGACCCACGAGGACGACGCCGTGCGGGCCATCCAGGCGGCCACGGAGATCTACGAGGCGGTCCGGTCCATGGGGCACTGGGTGGAGGAGCGGATCGGCCGGGCCGACGAGATCCGGGGCTGGAGGAAGCTCCAGGCCCGCATCCACCTCCAGCGCCTGGACAGCGCCCAGAGCGAGCGCATGGTCTGCCGGCTCCTCGGCATCGACGACCTGTCCGAACAGATGAAGGACATCGTCCAGATCAAGAGCCAGGGCAACCCCCTGTTCCTGGAGGAGCTGATCCGCACGCTGGTCGAGGCCGGCATCGTTTGCCGGGACAAGGCCGGCGGCCGGTGGCGTCTCAAGCCGGTCCGGGGCAAGGTTCCCATCCCGGGCTCCCTGCGGACCCTGATCGCCGCCGGCATCGACCGCCTGGACGGAGGACATCAAGGAGGTGCTCCGGGTGGCCTCGGTCATCGGCCGGAGCTTTCTCTACCGCCTGCTGAGGGAGATCATCGCCTCGCGGGAGGCCCTGGACGAGGAGCTCTCCGTGCTGGAGAAAAAGGACCTGATTCGCGAGAAGGGCCGGGTCCCGGAGCTGGTGGAGTACGCCTTCAAGCACGACCCGATCAAGGAGTCCATCTACGAGAGCATCCTCATCGAGCAGCGCAGGGGGCTCCACCACAAGGTGGGCGAGGCCGTCGAGCGCATCTTCCCCCACAACCTGGAGCGGTTGTCTGGTATCCAGCGGCGGGTGAGCGGGTTTTTGCGAACCCGTCAAAGTTGATTGACGTTTGTTTACAAATAGTATACTTTCAGGCCATGAATCCGGATGAACACACGATCGTCGAGAGGATCAAGGCGCTGCGCCTCCAGCGGGGCCTCACCCTGGACCAGCTCGCGGATCTCTCCGGCCTCACCAAGGGATACCTCTCCCGGATCGAGAACTCGGACAAATCGCCGCCCTTTTCCACACTGGCAAGGCTTGCCTCCGCCCTGAACACGGACCTGATCTCCTTTTTTACCGATGAGAACGGGGGAGGCGAGGATATCCACATCGACGTCGTCCGCTCCGAGGACTCCAGAAAAGTCAATCGCAAGATCGCGCCCGAAGCGTACCACTACGAGTCCCTCGCGTTTCGCATGCGAGGGAAGAACATGGAGCCGATGCTGGTCACGCTGGAAAAGGATTCACCGGTAACCCCCTTTCAACACGATGGAGAAGAGTTCATCTACATGCTGGAGGGCATCCTGGAGCTCCGTTACGAAGGCGAAACCTACGTCCTCGAAACGGGGGACTCGGCCTACTTCGAGTCGGGCATCGAGCATGCGGGCCGGAGCCTGGGCGATGGGCCGGCCAGGTTCCTGTGTGTGATCTATTCCTA
The DNA here is from genome assembly GCA_964454455.1 of uncultured Desulfobacterales bacterium. Classification (GTDB taxonomy): domain Bacteria; phylum Desulfobacterota; class DSM-4660; order Desulfatiglandales; family HGW-15; genus JAIPEI01. The sequence continues at coordinate 1,956 of CAYVVQ010000139.1, forward strand.
CAGGCGAGGGTAATTTTTTTGCTCGCCGGGTTTACAAATTGTAAACAAACGGGAGGTGATTCGAATGGACAAACTCATCATCACGGCAGCCATCACCGGAGGGGCTTCCCCTGACTCGAACCCCTACCTTCCCAAGACGCCCAAGGAGCAGATCGAGGCCTCGGTGGAGGCCTGGAAGGCGGGGGCATCGGTGGTGCACCTTCACCCCAGGAACCCCGAGACGGGCAAGGGCGAAACCAAGGCGGAGTGGTATGCCGAGGCGATCCGCGGCATCCGGGAGCGATGCGACATCATCGTCAACGTCTCCACGGGCGGGGGCACCGGGAGGCGGGTGGACGGGGACTGGCTGTACAAGGAGATCGCCGGGGAGTCCGTCAAGGACCGGATCGGCGTCATCCCCGAGCTCGCCAAGGATCCCATGACCAAGCCGGACATCGCCTCCTTCAATGCCGGATCCCCGGTCATCGACATCTACAACAAGAAGAAGAAGGAGTTCCTGCTCAAGTTCGTCATGGTGCAGAGCTTCCCGGACATGGCGCACATGGCCGAGGTGATGAACGAGCATGGGGTCAAGCCCGAGCTCGAGTGCTACGATACGAGCATGATCAACAACTGCAAGGTGCTCGCGGAGCTGGGATACCTCCAGGAGCCCCTCTACTTTCAGTGCGTGCTGGGGGTGATGGGTCAGATCCCCGCGACCGTGGACAACCTCAATCACATGGTCCGGAACATCCCGGAAGGCGCCCCCTGGTCGGTGTGCGCCGTCGGTCTGAACGAGTTCCCCATGACCACCGTGGGCATGATCCTGGGCGGACACGTCCGGGTCGGGTTCGAGGACAACATCTACATCTCCGACGGCGTGCAGGCGAAGAGCAATGCGGAGCTGGTGGAAAAGGTGGTGCGAATCGCGAAGGAGATGGACCGCGAGATCGCCACGCCGGCGGAGGCAAGGGAGCTCTTGAGCCTCCCGCCGAGAGCGTCCGCCTGATCAGGGGAATGCGATGGAAGAGTCCATTCTCGTCGAAGGCCGGAGCGTCTGCAAAAACTTCGGAGGGCTTCACGTCCTGACGGATGTGAACCTGCAGGTGAGAAGCGCCAGCATTCATTCCGTCATCGGGCCCAACGGGGCCGGAAAGACCACCCTCTTCAACCTGCTCACCGGCGTGTACCCCGTCTCGAGCGGCGCCTTCTTCTTCAAGGGGGAGGAGATCACGAACCTCCCGCCCTACCGGATCTCCGGAAAAGGCATCGCGCGGTCCTTTCAGATCACGAGCATCTTCCCCGAGCTCTCGGTCTATGAGAACATCCGGGTGGCGGCGCAGAACACGGCACACGGTGCCACCAATTTCCTCAAGCCCTACACGGGCCTCAAGCACGCGCTGGAAAAGGCGGACGAGGTCGTCGGGATGATCGGGCTCGAGGAGAAGAAGCCCGTGATCGCGCGAAACCTCTCCTACGGCGAGAAGAGGATCCTGGACATCGGCATCTCGCTCGCCACGGACCCCGAACTGATTCTGCTGGACGAGCCCATGGCCGGTTTGCAGTGGGCGGACATGCAGTGGATGATGAAGCTGGTGGAGGAGATCTCGCAAAGGCTGACGGTGATCCTCATCGACCACAACATCGACCTGGTGGTGGCCCTTTCAGACAGGATCACGGTCCTGAACCAGGGGATGGTCATCGCCGACGGCACGCCGGCGGAAATCCAGAACGACGAAAAGGTGCAGCGGGCTTATCTGGGAGGGTATTGACCATGCTGGCCCTCAGGGAGATCAACGCCTATTACGACGAAAGCCACATCCTCAAGGGGCTTTCCATGGAGATCGACCCGGGTGAGACCGTGACCTTGCTGGGGAGAAACGGGGCCGGCAAGACCACGACGTTGAGGACCATCATGGGGCTGCTTCCCCCCAAGTCGGGCTCGGTCACCCTCCGGGGCAGGGACATCACGGGGCTCCCTCCCCACAGGATCGCCAAGCTCGGCGTGGGTTACGTCCCCGAGGAGCGCGGGATCTTTCCCAGCCTGACGGTACATGAGAACCTCTCGCTTCCGGTCTGGGGCCGGGGCGAGGAGGGTTGGGCTCTGGAGAAGATCTACGAGACCTTTCCCGTGCTCAAAGCGCGTCGCGGGCACCGGGGCTCCAAGCTGAGCGGAGGGGAGCAGCAGATGCTGGCCATTGCACGCATCCTGCACGCCCGAATGGATCTCATCCTCCTGGACGAACCCACCGAGGGGCTCGCGCCTCTCCTGGTGCGTGCCATCGGCTCCATCATCGGGGAGATCAAGGAAAGCGGTCTCACGGTTCTCCTCATCGAACAGAACACGCGGTTTGCGGAGAAGGTGGCGGACCGCCACCACATCCTGTACGGCGGCGGCATTGTCTACAACGACACCAACGAGGCCTTCTCCAACGCACACGATGTTCAGAAGAGATACCTGGGGGTCTGATCGAGGAACCGATCATTCCTACCCGTTTTGGAGAGGAGGTGAGGAAAAGGAGAGTCCGGGGGACAGGGAATCAAGGAACGTGATCACCAGCCAAAAGGAGGAAACCATGTTCAAGAAGACCATGATAGGAGTCGTCGTCAGCGCCCTTCTGCTCGTGACGGCCTTTCCCGCCTTTTCCGCGGATACGGTCAGGGTCGGCGTCCTGAGCGTCCTTTCGGGCCCGCTGGCCGTCATCGGAAACGGCGAGAAGTGGTCCGCCGAGATGGCCATCGAGGACTATGGAAAGGTCCTGGGAAAGGACGTCGAGCTCATCGCCAGGGACCATGCCTACAACCCGGGGGTCGCCAACGAGAAGGCCAAGGAGCTCTACGAGAAGGAAAAAGTGGACGTCATCGTCGCTTGCCCCAACAGCGCCGCCGCCCTCGCCGTGGCCGAGCAGGCCCGGCTCCACAAGAAGCCGTTCATCTCCACATCCGCCGGGACCACCGACCTCATCGGCGACAAGTGCAACAAGTACGTCATCAAGTGGAACTACAACGACTACATGCTTGCCACGACCGTCGGTCTCTGGGGAGCCGAGAACCTGGGGAAGAGATGGTACACGATCACCTCCGACTACGCTTGGGGTCACGATCTCCTCGAGCATTTCACGGCCGCGCTGAAAGAGAAGGGCGGCGAGCATGTGGGCAACGACATGGTGGCCCTGGGGACCTCGGATTACAGCCCCTACATCCTCAACGCCATGAACGCCGACCCGGACGTGCTGGTGCTGCTGAACGTGGGTAAGGACACCGTCAACTCGGCCAAGGCGGCCATGGAGTACGGCCTGAAGGACAAGTGCAAGATCGTGCATGCCCTGCTCTTCGAGCCCAGCATCAAAGGCGCGGGTCCCGAGGTCTTTGCCGACAACTACGTGGCCGCGTCCTGGAACTGGAAGGTGGACTACCCCGGCGCCCGCGAGTATGCGGACAAGTACTTCGAGCGCCACGGCGAGCGGCCCCATTTCATGGCCGCCGCCGTCTACAGCGCGACCTGGCAGTACCTGGAAGCCGTGGAACGGGCCGGGAGCACGGACCCGGACAAGGTCATTGCCGCCTTGGAAGGGCACACCTTCAGGGACATGTTCGCCGATCCCGGGTACATCAGGCCGGGGGATCACATGCAGGTGGGCAAGGCCCTCCTCCTGCGGGCCAAACGCCCCGAGGAGATCACGGAGCAGGACGACTACTTCGAGATCGTGGGCACCCTCCCGCCGGAAGAGGCATTCGGAGAGGAAGGGCAGTTCGGGTGCGACCTCCAGTAGCCGAACCGTGAGAGTCGGAGGGGGAGGGGGGATCCCCTCTCTCCTTCCGGCAACGACAAGAACCCTCCACGCGCAGGGCCCATAACATGACGACTCAGTTTCTGTTCATGCAGCTCTTCAACGGGCTCATTATGGGTTCCATCTATGTCCTCCTCTCCCTCGGACTGACCATCATATTCGGCACCCTGGGGGTGGTGAACTTCGCCCACGGCGCTCTGTACATGCTGGGGGCCTATGCCGCTTACACAGCGGTCACGCTGCTGGGCCTCCCCTTTTTCCTGGCGATGCTGGTATGTCCGATCATCGTAGGCGCCATCGGCATCATCCTCGAAAAGACCCTCATCAGCAAGCTCTACGACCTGCCTCACTTCTACAACCTGCTCTTGACCTTCGGCATCATGTTCGCCGTCCAGGACGGGGTGAAGATCATCTTCGGACCGGAGGGCGAGCCCTTCAACATCCCGCAGGCCCTGTCCGGCGCCGTGAACCTGGGGTTCATGTACTACCCCAAGTATCGCCTGTTCATCATTGTCTTGACGGCCGCACTATCACTGGGGGTCTGGCTCTTCATCGCCAGGACCAAACTCGGCGCCATCATCCGCGCCGGCACCGACAACAGCGAAACGGTCAGCGCCCTCGGCATCAACATCTCCAAGACATTCACCCTGGTGTTCGGGCTGGGGGCCGCGCTCTCCGGCCTTGCCGGCGTCCTGTCCGCACCGCTCCAGAACGTCCAGCCGCTCATGGGAATGGACATCCTCGTGGAGACCTTCGTGGTGGTCATCATCGGCGGCATGGGGAGCATCGGCGGATCCATCCTGGCGGGCCTGATCATCGGGGAGCTGGTGACCCTGGGAATCATCTTCTGGCCGCCCATGGCCAACGTCCTGATTTATGCGTTCATGGCCCTTATTCTCATCATCCGGCCGCGGGGTTTCTTCGGCCGGGCCGAGTTCTTCGAGTAGACGAGGCGAGTCAATGGAAAAACGGAGCCCGCATCTGTATTGGATGGCGCCGGCGGCGGCGATCCTGCTCGTGGCCCTGCCCTTCATCACGCCGTACAAGGCGCTGGCCAGCCAGATGCTCATTTTCGCGATCTTCGCCATCGGGTATGACATCTGTTTCGGCTACACCGGCCTTCTCTCCTTCGGGCACGCGGCCTTTTTCGGCCTGGGTGCATACGCGACCGGACTGAGCCTGATTCACCTGTCCGTTCCCGCCCCGGTCGGCCTCTTGTTCGGCATCGTCGCCAGCGTGATCGCCTCCTTCTTCATCGGGCTGCTTTCCATCCGGCGGCACGGGATCTACTTCGCCATGGTCACGCTGGCCTTCGGGCAGGTGGTCTACTTCATCGTGTTCAAGTGGCGGTCGGTCACAGGAGGCGACGACGGCCTGCACGGGGTTCCGAGACCCCCCCTGGGCCCGGTCGACTTCACCTCCGAGCTCGTCCTCTACTACTTCATCCTGCTCTGTTTCATCGGGGCCCTCCTGTTCGGCATTCGGATCATCCGTTCACCGTTCGGCAAGACCCTGGAATGCCTCCGGGAGAACGAGGCCAGGGCCAAGAACATCGGGTACAACCCCCGGTTCTTCAAGCTCACGTCGTTCATGCTCTCCGCCTCGTTCGCCGGCCTTGCCGGAGGGCTCTACGCCCTGCTCCAGAACTTCGTGCCGCTGTTCGCGCTGCACCTCGACACCTCCGGCGACATCGTTCTGATGACCCTGATCGGCGGGATGGGGACGCTCTACGGACCCATCATGGGGGCCATGGGCCTCATCTACATGAAAGATCTCCTGAGCACCTATACGAACGTCTGGCCTCTGATCCTGGGGCTTCTCTATGTGGTATCGGTCATGGTCTTCCGAAAAGGAATCTTCAGGGCATTGAAAAACAGGATCCTGTAGCCACGGACCCGATTCGGAAGACAAGAACACGGAGGTGCTGCACATGTCCATGCTGATCACCGGCGGATGCGGCTTCATCGGCGCGAACCTGGCGCGCACGTATCTGGAGAAGGGCAGGAAGGTGGTGATCCTCGACACCGCGCCCGAGGAGTGGCTCCCCCCCGATCTCGGGGGACGCGCCCACTACATCCAGGGGGACATCACCAACTGGGTGGAGGTGGTGAACGCCGTCAGGGACCACGAGGTCCGGGACATCTTTCACCTGGCGGGCATTCTTTCGGCGCCCTCGGAGGCGAACCCGTCGCGTTCCTACCGCATCAACGTGGAAGGGACCTTCAACGTGATGGAGGCGGCCCGGATCGGCGGCGTGAACAAGGTCGTCTTCTCGAGCTCCATGGGGGTGTACGGCGTTTCGCGCGACCAGGTGGTCACCGACGACACCCTCCAGCAGCCCAACATCATGTACGGCGTCACCAAGGTCTTTGACGAGCTCCTGGGCAGATACTACGGCTTGCGATACGGGATCGACTTTCGCGGCATCCGGTTCCCCCAGCTGGTGGGCCCGGGCGTCCGTTCCGGCGGGTTCGGCCAGTACAACCCGGGGATGATCGAGGCGGCCGCCGCCGGGCGTCCCTACGAGATCTGGGTGCCGGAGGAGACCATCCTCCCGCTCCTCTACATCAAGGACGCGGTCCGGAGCCTGGAGCTCCTCTACGAGGCCGATGCCTCCCGCATCGAGACCCGGAACTACAACCTGGGGCAGATCACGCCTTCTCCCACCGCCCGCGAGCTGGCCGACATCGTGAGAACGCACGTGCCCGAGGCGGAGATCACATTCAACCCCGATCCCCGCGCAGTGGAGGTGCTCCAGTCCGTTCCCGCCAGGATCGACGGGGGCAACGCAGAGAAGGAGTGGGACTGGACGATCCGCTACGGCGCCGAGGAGATGGTCAAGGACTTCCTGGACGAGCTGAAACGGGGTGAACCGTGAGCGGTGGAGCAACGTCTCTCAGGAACGTTCGGGTGGCGGTGATCGGGGCGGGGCTCATGGGACACGGCATCGCCCAGGTCTTCGCCCGGAGCGGCTGCCCGGTGGCGCTTTACGACGTGGGGGAGGATCTCCTCGAGCAGGCGCTCCGGAGCATCAGGGGCAACCTGGACACGTTCGTCGCCGAGGGCCTCGAGACCGATGCCGGCGCGGAGGGGACCCTCTCCCGCATTCGACCGGTGCTCGATCTCCGGGAGGCGGTCCGGGACGCCGATCTCGTGGTGGAGGCGGCCCCGGAGGATCCCGGCCTCAAGAAGGACCTGTTCACCCGGTTGGATGCTGCCGCCCCCGAGCGTGCCATCCTCGCCAGCAACACCTCCATGCTCTCCATCTCGGAGTTCGGCGGCGATTGCAGAAAAGGGGACCGCCTGGTCATCACCCACTGGTTCAATCCTCCTCACATCGTCCCGGTGGTGGAGGTGGTCGCCGGGGATCGGACCTCGGACGAGACCATGGGGCGCACCGTAGCCCTGTTGAAGGCCGCGGGCAAGGAGCCGGTGAGGGTGCGCAGGGAGATCCCCGGTTTCCTCGTCAATCGCATCCAGACGGCCATGTTCCGGGAGGTCCTCTCCCTCCTGGAGCAGGGCGTGGCCTCGGCCGAGGACATCGACACCGCCATCAAAGGGAGCTTCGGGCTGCGCCTGGGGGTTGTCGGGGTCCTGGAGACCATGGACATGGCCGGGCTGGACCTCATGCTGAAGGGAACGGCCCACCTCTACCGGCACATCGAAAACCGGGAGGAGCCCCAGAGGATCCTGGAGGACAAGGTCTCCGAGGGGGAGCTGGGCGTGAAAACCGGCAAGGGCTTCTACACCTATGACGGCCGGACGGCCCACGGGGACGCGAGGAACACGGTCGAAGCCCGCGACAGAAAGCTGCTGCGCCTCCTGAAGGCCCTCTCCTCGTAATTCTCTTCC
>CAYVVQ010000140.1:0-9469 GCA_964454455.1 uncultured Desulfobacterales bacterium
TAGTACGAGAACGGCAGGGCGCGCCGGCGGCCGGTGGGCAGTCTGCCCGGGGCCCAGGCGGGGGGAACGTACAGGGAGGGAGACCGCAGCCCCACGCGAGCGAACCAGCCATGGGCCCAGCGAACCACCTCATCGATCTCGGGCTCGGACAGGGCCAGGTGCTCCGCCTCCCCCCGTGAGATCGCTCGGGCGTGGAGGCGATGCCTGAGGCCATGGATACGTCGTGCCCGGTGGAGCCATCCGTGCGCGGCAAGCTCGATCCCGCCGTCCTGCCAGGATCTCAGCCGTCGAACCTGTCCCGGGGACCACGATGATCCAGGCACCACCAGGAGGGTCAAGGTGGACACGGATCCGGCCCGGAGGAAGCAGACGATCTCCTCCACCCGCGGGAGGGTCTCGGGCGTCACGTCGTGAACGGACACCAGTGCGGTACGGCATGGCCGCGGGGGTGTCTTCACGCGATATGGACCCCGCTGCGGCGGCAATGATTCTCCTTTCCTCGCCGGGAATCGGGTGGCGGCCTGTAGCCGAATCGCGGATACACGTCGTGGAACCGTCGGAAGATCTCGGCTGCGGACAGATTGTACCGGGCCGGGTCGTAGCGATGGCGACTCCTGTAGGTTTTCTGGATGCGAGCCCGGTGATCCAGGATTTCGCTGAAGGCGGGCGTCACGGTCAGACCGAACCGGGCGTAGATCCTGCGAACCACCCCGGCCAGGTCGGCGTGCAGGTCTTCCATCCTCGCGAGGACCCGCCGCTCCCGCGGCAGCCTGGGCAGGACCTCCGCCAAGTGCGTGTAGGCGTATCGCTGCACGTCGATCATCTGGTCACGGAACGCGTCTCCCCGGGTGTCGTTGTCGAAGAACGCCGCTCCTTCCAGCATGGCGCTGATGTGGGACGGGACGGCGGACAGGGGGTCCCGTACGGTTCCCACCACCCTCGCATCGGGGAAGACCCGTGTCAGGGTCTCCAACATGGGACCGAACGACACGTTCTTGGAGAGCAGGGTTCGACCCGTTCCGTGCACGTAGAGGTGCCTCTGAAGGCAGGTCTTGTAAAACGCCATGATCCGTTCCTGGTCTTGATCTGGTGTCTGATCGTCGAAAAAGGCCAGATGCCCGAGATCTTCCGGGAAGGGAAAGGGAAGGATCATCAGGAAGCAGGCGTAGACGGGCAACAAGGTCAGGTAATCCTCTTCCGGATCGGAGAGCGATATGCCGTGGATGTCGTCGAGACCGCTGAAGGCCGTTCGTTCCAGCAGCCTGACGAGACTCCCGATTGGAGACCCGATCCGCCGGTCCAGCGAGGCCAGGCCATGGATGATCTTTCGTTCGGCGATGGACGGGGCGAGAATCAGCTCCCAGAGGGAGAAGGTGACGAAGGTGTCCCGGTCCTCGGACAGGAGCCGGTGAAGGAAGGTCGTGCCGCTCCTGGGGACACCGACGATGAACAGCGGCCGACGGATCTCCACGGACTTGTATCCGGCAAAGAGAATTTCATCCGCAACAAACGCAATCCAGTGCATGGTCTGGAGCACCAGGAGCGCGATGAAGAACGGCAGCATGATCGCGAATCGTTTCGGCGTCATTCGCGCCTGGGTGCCGCGGTGCGCCAGAAAGGTACGCCGCAGGAAATGAGCATAGCTCCTGTAGCTGAACAGAACGCTTTCCTTGAGGGAGAACGGCTTCATCTGAGCATCCGCTGCCTGGCATCGAGGCGGGGAGGTGTCTGCATGTTCCGAAGCCCATGCCACCTCTTCCCTGTTAGCCGGTGATGAGCCTTCGTTCGTGTTCTGTGTGGTTTGGGTCAGAAGTGGATGAGGGAGGCAGGCCGGCCTGCGCATCGCTTGCGGACCGGCAGCCGGGGCACACGCTGGCCGAAGGGCTCCCCTAGCTTTCCCGGTACCCCTCGATGGCGTCCACGTAAGACTGGATCCTGCCGGACATCTCCTCGGACAGTTCTTCGAACTCGATCCCGAGCTTCAACTCGTCCCGGTCGAGTGAGGAGCGACGGATCCGCCCCGCAAACTCCTGATCCCCCTCCATGCCCAGCATGGGAAAGGTCAGAATCACGCTCTCGCCCATCTCGTACTCGGGCACACCCTTCGGCCCGGGGGGCTTCGCAGTGAAGAGGACGCCCCCCGTGCTGATGTCCCGAATCATACCTTCCTGCTCCCACTGGCGCATCACGAGCTTTGAGGGAATCATGCACGCCACCCGTTTCATCCTCCGCAGCTCGAGGCACTGCACCTGGGTCGGAAAGCTGAGAAACAGCAGGGGGTAGGGACGGCGGATCAGGCCGCGCACGGTCACGAAGCAGCCATAGACCGAGCCGAAGTGGACGTATCGCATGATCAGGTCCATGCCCGGGGCCAGCTTGGCGCTCAGGTGGGCGGGCTGGGGCAGCCGGGCGACGAGATACAGGTCCTCCTCCATGCCCACCAGGCTGCTCTTGAACTTCGGGCCCGACTCCCCCAGCTGGATCGACAGCTCCGTTCCCAGTGCCGCGACAAAGGGGACGGATTGAATGCGACGCGGATCCTGCATGGATCTGTCCATCCTTTCTGTTTTGCCCGTTGTATCGGCCGATTTCCGAAAAGCTTCAACAGGGCGGCTGAATTCACCAAAAACTCATTCATTCGACGGCCCCATCCCTTCCTCACACAATTCTCTCGAAGATTTCAGCAAAGGCCCATCCGCGGCTAACCCGCGAGGGGTATCCCATACTTCAAGCCCAAACCACTGCAGGACCCAGCGAGCGGCCCCGGCTGCTGCTGCGGCCTGCCCCCGAAACCCCCGCCATCTCACGAACACGGGCCGTGGCTGTGGGGTTTCGTTTTTTGGGGGGGTGTGCACGTTCGGATCGCCGCACCAACGGCCCCAGAACCGATCCGCGCCTGTTTCCGCTGGGTTGCGCCGTAGTTTTAACTCCTCGGAATCACATGGTTTATGCCGGAGCTCTCCGGAACCTCGAGGGGGCGCCCACATTTCTCAAAAACCCAGTGATTTCGATAGGGAACACAAAAAACTCACTTGCGGCTCATGGCACCCTAACATTTCGGGTCCATATATAACCCTGTAATGGAGAGAGGATCCCCGTGCCGAACACCGCCCACCAGGCTGGAGAAAAGGCGCATCCCGAGGCAAGCGGGATTCGATGCCCCGCCTGCGGCTCGGACGCGTTCAATCGCTACGGCCGGGTCCGCTCCGGCAAGCAGCGGTACTGCTGCCTGGTCTGCGGGCGGCAGTTCGTCGAGCCCGGTGCACGCCGTCCCATGGAGAACCGGCCCAACTGCCCCGCGTGCGGGGCGCACATGCACGTGTACGCGCGAAACGGGAACCTCGTCCGGTTTCGATGCTCGAACTACCCTGACTGCAAAACGTTTTTGAAACGCGAAGAAGAGGTGAACCAGTGAAGTACTATCTCCACGAGACACCGGGAAGGCTTCGAATCAAGATCCCAGGCCTCAAGGGGAACGCCCGGGCCCTGGAATCGGTCCGAGATGAGCTCACGGATCTGGTCGGCGTCCGGGAAGTCACCGCGAACGCGATGACGGGCAGCATCATCGTGATACATCACCGGGGCGCGCTCCGGACCCAGGATGTGCTCAGTCTCCTGGAGGAGCAGGGTCACATCGACGCCCGTAGCGGGGCGCCCACGGCCGTGTACAACGACCAGGCCTTCTCCAGGGCCGGGGCCGTGGTGGGCAAGGCCCTGTTCGGCATGGCGGTCCAGCGGGCGCTGGCGCCGAGCGGCCTGTCCTTTCTGGCCGCCCTGCTGTAGACGGCATCCGGAGGCGCCGCGTCGGTTGTCGGCCCGTCTCCTTTCATCCCTGTCCCCGAAGGACTTCTATCGTGATCCCTATTCGTGTTCTGTTCATCTGCACCCACAACTCGGCCAGAAGCCGGATGGCGGAGGCCTACCTCGGCCTGTTCGGCGGGGAACGCTACGAGGCGGAGAGCGCCGGTCTGGACCCGCGACCCGTCAACCCCTTGGTCATCGAGGTGATGAACGAGGAAGGCGTCGACCTGGCCGGCAAGGAGCCCCAAAGCGTGTTTGCGCTTTACAAGGCAGGCCGGCTCTACGACTACGTGATCACCGTCTGTGCCGAGAGTGAGGATCGCTGCCCCCTGTTCCCGGGCGTGCAGCGACGCCTGCACTGGCCCTTTCCCGATCCCTCCGCCCTGGAGGGCACGCACGATGAGCGTTTGGCCCGGACCCGGGCTATTCGAGACGCCATCCGCGAGCAGGTGCGCTCCTGGGTCGAGGAGGCGTAGACCAACCGTTCGGTTCGCCGGTCAACCCGTCAAGGCATCCACCCGATCCGTCCTCTCCCATGGGAGGTCCAGGTCGTCCCGACCCATCTGCCCGTAGCAGGCTACCCGCTGAAAGAAGCCCCCGGGCTGCGTCCCCGGAATGCGCCGCAGGTTGAGCTCCCGGACGATCCAGCCCAGCCGGAAGTCGAAGACCGCCTTCACCCGGTCGCCGATCTCGTCTTCCGACAACGCACTCGTTCCAAAGGTCTGGACCTGAATGCTCACAGGCCGGGACAGCCCGATGGCGTAGCTGACGGCCACCTCGCACTCCCTGGCGAGCCCCGCGGCCACTACGTTTTTGGCGGCGTAACGGGCTGCGTAGGCGCCCACCCGGTCGATCCGGAGGGGATCCTTGCCGCTGAGGGCGTCCCCGCTGTGGCGGGAGTACTCTCCATAGGTGTCCACGGCGCTCTTGCGGCCCGTCAGGCCCGAGTGTGTGGAAGGCCCGCCCCCCACAATGGGCCCGCCCGGATTGACGAAGATCCGGGTCTTCTTGCCGAACCGGATGCCCGACTCGGCCAGGACCGGCTCCACCACCGCCTCCTGGATGTCCCGATGAAGGACCTTCAGGCTGGGCCTGCCGCGGCTCCGCTGGCTCGCGGTCACCGTGACGCCGTGGACCCGCCGTGGTTTCCGGTCCCGGAACTCGATCCCCACCTGCACCTTGCAGTCCGGCTCCAGGTAGGGCAGCTCCTTCTCGTGCCGGGCCCGGTCCAGGCGGCGGCTCAGCCGGTTGGCCAGCCAGACGGGCATGGGCATGAGGTCCGGAGTCTGGTTGCAGGCGAACCCGAAGACCGTCACCTGGTTCCTGGCCGTGATCCTCTCGATACCCTTCTCGTCCAGCTCCCGCTCGTCGAACAGGTAGCTCTTGTCCGGGGCGAGACCCTGGGGCGCGGTCAGGATGGAGCAGCTCTTGGCGTTGAACTCCTGGCGGTCGTAGCCGATGCGCTTGATCACCTTGCGGGCCAGGTGAGGAAGATCGACCTTGGCGCTCGTGGCGAACCGCGCGGCGATGAAGACGATGGCGCTGGAGACGGCGCACTCCGCCCGCACCCGTGCGTAGGGGTCCTGCATGAGCATGTGGTCCACGATGGCGTCGCTGATCTGGTCGCAGAGCTTGTCCGGGTGCCCTTCGGTCACGGACTCGGAGGTGAACATGAAATCCTTTTTCATGGCGTCGACTCCCCACGTGGTTTGGTGGCCTCGTTGACGGCGAGGGGAACGAGCGAGCACCCGCCGACGACCAAGGCGTCGAAGAGCCCCAGCGGGGCCACACCGAGAAAGCCCCTGAGCCCGGGCAGGACCATGGTGAGAACCTGCAGGAGGATGGATCCGCCGATGGCCACGTCGAAGACACGGTTGGGGGCGGCTTTTCCGCGATCGAAAAGGGTGCTGTGCTCGGAACGGCAGCTCAGGGCGTGGAGGAGCTGGCCCAGGGTCAACCCCTGGAAGGCCAGGGTCGTGGCCGACGCGCCCATCCCGTAGCGGGCGATGCCGTAACTGTAAGCGCCCAAGGCGCCGGCGGTGATGGTCCCGGACTCGAAGGCCATGCGCCGGTAGTCGGAGCCCGAGAGCAGGGGGGCCTGCGGGTCGCGCGGATCCTGGTCCAGGACGTCCACCTCCGGGGCCTCCATGGAGAGGGCCAGCCCGGGGAAGATGTCCGAGATGAGGTTGATCCAGAGCAGCTGCATCACGCTGAGCGGGAACCCGATGCCCAGCCCCATGGAGGCGAGCATGATCATGATCTCGCTCAGGTTGGTGGAGAGGAAGAAGTGCACCGACTTGCGGATGTTGCTGTAGGTGGCGCGCCCGTCCCGGACCGCGATGATGAGGGTCTCGAGGTTGTCCTCCTCCAGGACCACGTCGGCCACCTCCCGGGCCACGTCCGTACCGCTTTCGCCCATGGCGATCCCGATGTCCGCCGCCTTGAGCGCCGGACCGTCGTTGATCCCGTCCCCGGTCATGGCCACCACCCGGCCGGCGGACTGGAGGGCCTGGACGATGCGCAGCTTGTGGGCGGGGCTCACCCGGGAGTAGACGTCCACCTCCTTGGCCAGGGCGGACATGATCTGGGGATCGACGGCGATGAGCTCGGTGGAGTCCATGATGACGGGCCGGTCGCCGCGCTGGATGTTGAGCTCCTGGGCCACGGCGTAGGCCGTGGGGCTCTGATCCCCGGTGATCATCACGGTCCCGATGCCCGCGCGGTGGTACATGCGGATCAGCTCGGCCGCGCCGTCCCGGATGGGGTCCTGCATGCCCACCAGCCCGAGCCACGTGAGCCCGCTCTCCGGGCGTTTCCCCGGGGCCTCGGGCGGCTCGGCGCAGGCCACGCCGAGGACGCGGAGGGCCTCGCTGGCCATGCGCTCGTTCTCCGTCTCGATCCGGAGGCGGAGCTCCTCGGTGAGGGGGCGCCGCTCCCCGTTCTCCACCACCTCGTCGCACATGGCGAGGACCTCGGCCGGGCTGCCCTTGACCGCGTACAACATGCCCCGGCCGTTGGGGGAGGCGTGGAGGCTCCCCATGTAGAGGTGCCGCTCCGACCGGTTCCAGAGCTTGAGGAGACGGTGCTCCTTGCGGAGCTTGGCAATGTCCAGGCCCGCGGCCAGGGCCATCTCGAGCAAAGCCTTCTCCGTGGGCGTCCCCCGGAGCACGGGGGCCTCGCCGTTTCCGCCGCCGCTGACGCCGGCCTCGCTGCAGAGGCAGCAGACCAGCATGAGCCGGTGGAGCCTTTCGTCCTCGAGGGGATCGAGGATGCGGTCCTCCGCGTAGAACGTGCCCGAGCGGAGGTCGATCCGCTCCCCGTCCGCGTGGATCCTCGTCACCGTCATCCGGTTCCAGGTGATGGTCCCGGTCTTGTCCAGGCAGACCGTCTGGAGCGCGCCCAGGGTCTCCACGGCCTGGAGGTGGCGGATCAGGACGTGGTGCTTCCGCATCCTCTGGATGCCCAGCGCGAAGTTGACCGTGGCGGCGGCGGGGAGCCCTTCGGGCACGGCGGCGGCGGCCAGGGAAACGGCCATGCGGAGCATCTGCACGAAGCCGTAGCCCCGCAGGAATCCCATGAGAAAGACCAGGCCGCAGACCGCGAGGCAGATGACCACCAGCTGATCGCCGATGGTCTCCAACTGCCGCTCGATGGGGGTCTTGGGCGTGGTGGTCTCCGAGAGCAGGGTCTGGAGCTTTCCCATCTCGGTGTATGGGCCCGTGGCCACCACCACCACGAGACCCTCCCCGCCGGTGGCCAGGGTCCCCATGTAGACCATGTTGGTCCGGTCCGCCAGGGGCAGGTTCATGGTCTTGAGCGGACGGGCGGTCTTGAACACGGGCATGCTCTCGCCGGTGAGCACGGACTCGTCGATGCTCAGGTTGGAGGCCTCCACCATGCGTCCGTCGGCGGGCACGTAGGAGCCCGGCTTGAGCCGGATCAGGTCCCCGACGACCACCTCCTCGGCCGGGATCTCCAGGGTGCGCCGCGCCCGGATCACCATGGCCGTGGGGCGAACGGCCCGCTTGAGGGAGGTGATGGTTCGCTCGGCCTCGCTCTCCGTGACGTACCCGATGAGGCCGTTGGCCGCCACCACGCCGGCGATGACCACGGCGTCGAGGACGCCCCCGGTGACCAGAGAGACCCCGGCGGCGATCCCCAGGAGCGCCACGGGCAGGGACAGCATCTGGTCCTTGAGGATGTCCCAACGGGATCGGCTCTCGGGCTCCGGGAGCAGGTTGGGGCCGTACAGGTGGCGCCGGTGTGCCACGGCCTCGTGGGAGAGCCCCCCCTCGGGCGGGACCCCCTGGGCCTCGAGCACCTCGTTCCGGTGCATGAGGTGCCAGGAGGCCTCGGGCTGGGGCTCGGAGGAGAGGAGCTTCTGGACCGAGTCCTTCAGCCGGGAGACGGGCTTGGTGACCTTTCGGGCGAGGGCCCTCCCTCGGGAGGGCGATGCCGGCTCCGGATCGGAGGGGGAAGGCGATGCCGGGCCGTCCTCGGCGGCTCCATCGTCCAGGATGGCCAGGAGAAGGTCCTGGAGGTCTCCGAGGGGCGCCTCCGGTTGGAACCGCACCAGCAGGCTGCCGGTGGCGGGATTCGCCATGGCGTCCTGCACGAAGACCTCGCGGCCGAGGCGGTCCTCGAGGAACGCCTTCATCTCCGGAGATCCGAACAGCCCCTGCACCTTGAAGCGCGCCCGTCCGCGCACCCTCTTGTGGATCACTCGAATCAAGCCGCGTGTCCTGTCAGACGCCCGGCCGTCGGCTCTCGAAGGCCCCGGGGGCGGCGCCGGTGTGAAACGGGTTCTGTTCAGCGCAGAATCAGGAGGCGCCGGGCTCGCCCTGCTTGTCCGCGAGAGACTTGAGGTAGATCCCCATGGCGTACCAGAAGGCCGTGTACCAGGGCGGTGAACGCAGGCCGTTTCGCAGGAGCTGGACCGTTCCCACGCCGATCAGGACGAAAAAAAGGAGGGTCGGAAGGTCCAGGCGACCCAGGGTCGACTCCTTGAGCATGGCACTCAGCTCGCGGATGGGCGCCGTGGCGTTCCGGACGAGGGGTGCGGGTTGAACGGTTTCGAACCGGAAGAGATCCTCCGATCGGGCGAAGGACACCACGGCGTCGATGTCCAGCTCCGAATCCACGATGAGCAGGCTTCCGGTTCCGGGGTTGGCCTCCAGGCGCTCCGGCTGGAACGCTTCGGCCAGGCGCTTGGCCGCGCCGGCAAAGTAATCGGCATCCCCCTTGCGGTCCGGGATGCGGAAACGCACCCGGTCGGTCATCCTGTGGGCGATTTGGGCCTCGGGTAACTGCAACGGCGCTCCTTCACTTCGAGGACGAAGTCGACTTCTTCTGCTTCTTGGGGGCCTCCACCTGCTGCTCCTCCTCCTCCAGCTCGGCCTTGGCCTCCGCCGCGAGGTCGTCGTAGGACTC
Source organism: uncultured Desulfobacterales bacterium (assembly GCA_964454455.1). GTDB lineage: Bacteria > Desulfobacterota > DSM-4660 > Desulfatiglandales > HGW-15 > JAIPEI01. The sequence continues at coordinate 9,232 of CAYVVQ010000140.1, forward strand.
CCGCGCCTCGGCCATGGCCAGCTTGCCCCGCTCGTACATGATCAGGCCGCCCTTGATGCCGGCCTTGGTGAGGGACTTGACCACCCCGCCGACGACCGGGAGCACCACGGGCGCCAGGAGGACCGCCGCCGCACCCACGGCCAGACCGGTCCCCAGTTTCATTCCGTTTCCAAACACCGGTAGTCTCATGCCTTCCTCCTCTCTCAAGGACGCGTTGTGAATGGACATGAGCCCGGTC
>CAYVVQ010000141.1:0-8956 GCA_964454455.1 uncultured Desulfobacterales bacterium
GAACCGAACCCGGTGACGCCGTGGAGGAAGCAGGCCAGGAACAGGATGGCGTAGATCAGCAAATGGTCGAGCGACATGGGTTCTCCGGACGCCCGGAGCCAGCGATGTCGTTGCGCTGGGAAGGCTCCGCACGGGCTCGCCAGTCTCCCGCAAAGAGACCGGGAATGCCAGAAAAAATCGCACCATCGGCGCTCAGACCCGAAGGATCACGTAGAGGCGGCCGGGGCCGCGGCGCTCTCTTTCTCCATCACGACGGCCCCCCGCGGGCACTCCCGGGCGCAGATCCCGCAACCCTTGCAGTGCTCGTAATCCACCACCCGGCTTCGGGTGCTTCGATCCACGCGGATGGAGACGTCCGGACAGTAGTCGTCGCATGCGCCGCAGAAGGTGCAGGTGCCGCACTGGAAGCAGCGCCGGGCCGAGTAGACCGCCTGGCCCGAGGTGAGAGCCCGGTCCGGAGAAGGCCTGGAGCGGGGCGTGTTCCGGAAGCAGGCCGTGTTCAGCTCCTCGTAGCGGACCACGTCCGCCGGGCGACGATCGGTTTCTCCGGCGGGAAGACGGGTGTAGGCCCCGGCGGAGAGGGCTCCGAGCCGGCCCTGGGATATCTTTGCCAGGACGCCGAGCGCCCGCCCCCGCAGGAAGCAATCGAGGATCAGGGCGGTCCGCTTTCCCGCGGCCAGGGCGCGGACCGCCCTGCGGGAGCGCTCGGCTGCGGACCGGTCCCCACTGGAGTCCGAAAAGGGGCCCTGGATCACAGCCAGGCCGGAGGAAAGCAGGCGGGGGATCCAGTCGGGGTGAGCCCCCTTGAGGCCGGGAACGAAGACCAGGGCATCGGCCTCCAGCGCCTCGCGGCGGGGGCGACCCCGGGCACCGCAGGGTGCCGCCGGTCCACCTGTGAGGACGCGGAGGCGGTCTCCTTCCTCAGCCAGGCCCCGGAGGCCCGATTCGAATCGAAGGTCGATTCCTTCGGCTTGGGCGGCCTCGAGGTCGGCGGTATCGGCGCCGAACGCTTCCCGGGAACCGCCGCAAAGAACCGTGGGGCGCCCGCCCTGGTCCCGGACCAGGCGGGCCGCTTCCAGGGCCTCGAGGCCGCACCCGGCCACCGCCACCGTTCCGGCGAGCCCGGGCGCGTCCCCGGATTTCCGGGCCTCTTTCAGCCCGCGAAGGGTGAAGAGTCGGCCGCGGGCCCTCTCCGCGTCGAGCGGCGATGCCGCACCGGGAAAAGGGGTGGAGAGGTAAACGGCATCGTGGGATGCGGAAAGCGCCTCCAGCGGATCGGGACCCGCGGAGAAGCGGGTCAAGACCTCGACGCCCGCCTCGGCCAACCGCCCGACCTCCCGCTCCAGGATGGGCTCGGGCGCGAGCCCGTCCATCTCCCGTTGGATCTCGAGGCGGTCTCCCGGCTCGTACAGCGTGACCCGGTGCCCGAGCCGCGTGAGAAACCAGGCGCAGGAGATTCCTGCAGGACCACCCCCCAGAACGGCCACTGCGGCCGGCCGGGACTCCTCGAAAGGCTCGATGGAGATCGCCTCCGGGGTGTGCTCCGCGGCAAACCGCTCCAGGTCGCGAATGGAGACGGCCTCGTCGAACCGGGCCCGGTTGCAGACCCGCTCGCAGGGGTGAAAGCAGGTCCGGCCGCAGAGCCCGGGCAGGGGGTTCTCCTCCAGGATTTTCTCCAGGGCCTCCCGGTGGAGGCCCCGCTCGTGGAGGGCCATGATAGCCGGGATGTCCTCGCCGAGGGGGCAGGCCTCGCTGCAGGGGGCCGTCCGCTCCACGAAGACCGGCCGCTCGAAGCGCCAGGTCCCGGTTCGAAAGACCGCCGTGGACTCCCGGGCGGCCGCCATGGGGTGCTCGGGCACCGTGTGATCCGTCATGCGTCCATCTCCCGTACCTGTTCGCAGGCCTCCGCGGCCGCCCGTGCGTTCTCCTCCTGCTTGACGGGGACGAGCTTCAAGACCGCGCGTTCGACGCTCTTCATGTCCACCAGGCCGGAGGCACAGGCGAACGCCCCGACCATGGCCGTGTTGACGATGGAAAAGGAGGTCGTTCTCAGCCGAAGCCGCTCGGCGATCCGCGAGGCGTCCACGAAGAAGACCCGGTGAAATCGGCTCCGATCGAACCTCTCCGACGGGCGGGACGCGTTCAGAATCACGGACGTGGACGGCGTGGCGCCCGCCATGATCATGGGGTTGTCCAGGAGGTCGGGCTCGAAGAGCACGATCCAGTCGGCGTGCAGGATGCCGCACCGGAGGGTGATCTCCTCCGGGTCCGCGCGGAGGAAGGCCGAGACCGGCGCGCCGCGCCGTTCCGCACCGAAGGAGGGAAAGGACTGCACCTGCAGGCCGTTCTCGAAGAGGGCGGTGGCCAGGATCTGGGAGGCCAGGACCGCCCCCTGTCCGCCGCGGCCCGATATCCGGATCTCCACCATGGTCACGCCTCCTCCCGGCGGCCGGCGCTCGTGATCCTGGACCACCGCCGGTCCACGTCTTCCTGGATGCGCCGCACGTCTTCTTCGTTCAGGGTTCGAAACCGTCTCTGGGCCTTCAAGTAGTCCGTCACCGGCATCTTGTCCGGCATGGGGCTCAGCCGCGTCGTTTCGCCCTCGAGGATCTCATAGAGCGGAAACGTCCTGGAGCTCACGGCGAGGCGGCCGATGTGGACCGTCTCTCCTGCCGGGTACATCCACCCGGTCGGGCAGGGGGCCAGCACGTGCAGGAATCGAAACCCCGGGATGGCTCGGGCCCGGCGCACCTTTTTTCGCAGGTCCTCGGGAAAGGAGGTGCAGGCGGTTGCGATGTACGGAATGCCGTGCGCCGCCATGATGCCCACGATGTCCTTCTTGAGGCGGTCCTCCGGCGCCTCGCCCGGTGTGGTGGTGGTCCAGGTCCCCGGCGGGGTGGCGGAGCTGCGCTGGACCCCGGTGTTCATGTAGGCCTCGTTGTCGTAGCAGACGTAGAGGACGTTGTCGTTCCGCTCGGCCGCGCCGGAAAGGGCCTGGAGACCGATGTCGAAGGTGCCCCCGTCTCCGGCCCAGGCCAGCACGTGGGTCTTTTCCTTGCCCATCATGTCGAGCCCGGCGCGCAGCCCGGAGGCCGTGGAGGCCGCCGTGCCGAAGGAGCAGTGAAAGAAGGGAACCTTGATGGAGGTCATGGGGTAGTATCCCGCCACCACGGAACCGCACCCGGCCGTGGTGACCACCACGGTGTTCCGGCCCAGGGCCTTGAGGACGTGCCGATAGGCCATGGTCAGGCCGCACCCGGGGCAGGAGAAGCTTCCCGGATGGACCTGTTCGTTTTCCGCCTGGATTGCCTGCATGCCTACACCTCCATCCAGAGGGTTTCGGAAGGAAGCTCGCGGCGGCCCTGGAGGTCCGTGACCAGACGATCCAGGTGATCCGGGGTCACGTCCACGCCCCCGAGCCCGCCGATGACGCTCACCACGGGGATCCCGGCACCGGTTCCATGGAGGGCGGCCCGCACCTCCTGGGCGAAGATGCCCCCCCCGCCCGGGGAGAGGTCCCGGTCGATGACCACCGCCGCCCGGCACCCGCGAAGGGCTTTGCGCAGGGCCTGAACGGGGAAAGGCCGAAAGAAGCGCATCTTGACGAGTCCCACGCCCTCCTCCTTCCCGCGGTCCCGGAGATAGGCCCTGACCGTTCCCGCCATGGTCCCGTTGGTGACCAGGGCCAAGTCGCATCCTTCCATGTTGTGGGTCTCCACGGCCGGGTGTGAACGCCCGAAGATGCGCTCGAAGCGGCGGTTCGCCTTCTCCCAGAGCGCGGGTACGGTCTCCATGTCCTGCTGCATGCGCCTCCGGAGCCCGTAGAGCACCTCGGAGCTCACCCCGCCGCCGAAGGTGAAGGGCTGGCTCGGGTCCATGCGGTACTCGGCCTTGCGCCGAGGCAGAAAACGGTCCACGTCCTCCTGTTCCGGAAGGTCCACCGGCTCGGTGTAGTGGGAGAGCAGAAAGCCGTCCATGCAGACGAGCATGGGAAGCAGGGCCTGTTCGGCCAGCGCGTAGGCCATGGGAACCGTGTCCAGGACCTCCTGGGCCGTCTCGCAGTAGACCTGGAGGCACCCGGTGTCCCGCTGGCTCAAGGTGTCGTTGTGATCCACGCCCAGGGACCAGGGTGCGGCCATGGAGCGGTTCACGTTCACCAGGACCACCGGAAGCCTGGCGCCGGCGGCCCAGTGGAGAAGCTCGTGCATCAGGGCGAGACCCTGGGAGGAGGTGGCGGTGAACACCCGGGCCCCGGAAAGGGCCCCGCCGATGCAGGCCGCCATGGCCGAGGTCTCGGACTCCACCTTGATGTACCGGGCCTCGATCTCCTTCCGGGCCGTGTAGTCCGCCAGCTTCTCGGCGATGCTCGTCTGGGGCGTGATGGGGTAGGCCGCGATCACCTGGGGGCGGGACATCCTGGCGCCCATGGCCGCGGCCTCGTTTCCCGTCATCAGTGTCTTCATGGGATTTCTCCGCTTCCCTCCAACTCCTCCGGCAACACCTTGCCGGGGTTCAGGATGCCGCAGGGATCCAGCCGGTGCTTGATGGCCCGCATCACGTCCACCCCCTCGCCGTGCTCCCGCTGCATGAACTTCCGCTTGCCGATGCCGATGCCGTGCTCTCCCGTGGCCGTGCCACCCAAAGAAATGGCGTAGCCCACGATCTCATCGTAGGCCCGGGTCAGGTGGTCGAAGAAGACGGAATCGGCCATGTCTCCGGCGACGTTCAAATGCAGGTTGCCGTCCCCTGCGTGGGCCGAGACGCAGCTCTCCAGGCCGTGCTCGTCAGCGACGGCCACAGCCTTCTCGACGAGGTCCGGAAACCGGGACAAGGGTACGGCCGCGTCCATGATCAGGACGTCCAGGCCGGGGTGGGCCCGGATGAAGCATTCGCCGAACCGGTGGCGTGTCTCCCATAGGCGGTTTCGCTCGTCCCTCCCAACGCCCTGTCGGAACCCATGGCACCCGTTCTCCTCGCAGACCTCCCGGGCCTGATCGAGATCCTCGGCCAGTCCCGCCTCATTGTTGCCGGTGAACTCGATCAGCAGGGTGTTCATTTCTGGAAGCGGTTCCTCGTTGTCCGCATTGATGTACCCGATGGCGCGATCGTCCAGGATCTCCAGGGCTGAAGGCGTGAGACCGTAAGCCATGATCCCGTAAACCGCTTCCGCGGCCATGCGGACCGAGTCGAAGGCGGCCACGGCCGCGCTGAATCCTTCCGGAATTCCGCGAAGGCGCAGGGTGGCTTCGGTCACCACGGCCAGGGTCCCCTCGGATCCGGTGATGAGCCGGACCAGGTCGTATCCCGAGGAGCTCTTGGGAGACCGGGACCCGGCGTGAATGACACGGCCGTCGGCCAGTACGGCCGTCAGGCGCAGCACGTTGTCCCGGGTGGCGCCGTACTTGATCGTTCGGATGCCGCTGGCGTTGTTGGCGATCATCCCGCCGATGGTGGCGTTGGCTCCGGGATCCGGGGGAAAGAACAAGCCGGAGCGGGCCAGTGTGCGGTTCATGTCCTTGTAGGTCACCCCCGCCTCCACGTCCACCTGGAAGTCCTCGGCGCGAAGGTCGATGATGCGGGCCATCTCGTGAAAGTTGAGAACGATCCCGCCGGCCACAGGGCAGCAGTTGCCCTCCAGGCTGGTCCCCGCCCCCCAGGGGGTCACGGGTATTTTTCTCTCATTCGCAAGGCGCAGGATCGCTGAGACCTCTTCCGTGGATCCCGGCCAGAGGACCGCTTCGGGGAGATACCCCTTGTGGTGGGTCTGGTCCATGGAGTGGAGGTTCAGGTTGGACTCCCCGGCGGAGATCCGCTCCGGCCCCACGACGGCTTCCAGGGCCTGCATGTCCTCCCCGGTTACTCGATTGAATGTCATCCTTCCTCCAGTCTGCATTGGCTGTATTGAGACAGCGCCGGCTGGCTTGCACGAGCTGACTATTGAACGAGCCTCGTCAGGACCAGTGAGATCCACGGCACATAGGTGATCAGAAGCAGAACCCCGTAAATCAGCAGGAGGTAGGGAATGACGCTGCGTGCTACCTCGACGATTCCCTTTCCCGTGATGCCCGAGGCCACGAACAGGTTGACGCCGAAGGGAGGTGTCAGGAAAGCCACCTCGATGTTGAGTACCATGATGATACCGAAATGGATCGGATCGATCTGAAACTTGTGGAGAATGGGGAGAAAGACCGGCCCGAGAACAAGCATTGCGGACACGATGTCCATGAAGCAGCCCATGAGCAGCAGACTGATGTTCACCAGGAGCAGGAACACGAACTTGTTGTCGATGTACTGGAGCAGGAAGTCGGCCACTCTCAGGGGGATCTGGTCCACGCTGAAGTAGTAAGAGAGGATGGAGGCGTTGGCGATGATGAACAGGAGCATGGACGAGGTCAGGATGGAGTCGCGGAACACGGGCATGAGGTCCCGAAGCTTCAGGCTGCGGTGGATCACCAGCTCGACGAACAGGGCGTAGGTGAAGGCCACGGCCGCCGCCTCGGTGGCCGTAAACACCCCCGTGTAGATGCCGCCGAGCACGATGACGGGCATGAGAAGGCCCCAGATCCCCTCCTTGAGGGCCGTCCTGAGCTCGGTCCCGGACACCCTCTGACCGGTGCGCCAGCCGTGCCGGCGTGCCTGGAAGTAGGCATAGACCATGAGTGCCCCGCCCATGATGAGACCGGGCAGGAAACCGGCCAGAAATTGCTTGGTGACGGACTCCCCGACGACCACCGCCCAGATGATCATGGGAATGCTGGGCGGGATCAGGATGCCCAGCGACCCGGTGGATGTCAGGAGGCCCAGCGAGAAACGCTCGCCGTAGCCGCTTCGAATCATGGCCGGGATCATGATGGAGCCGATGGCCACCACCGTGGCGGGCGAAGACCCGGAGACCGCGGCGAAGAACATGCAGATGAGGATCGAGGTGATGGCCATGCCGCCCGTGAAGCCCCCTACCACGGCCTGGCCGATGCGGACCAGACGGTTGGCTAGGTCCCCCCGGCTCATGATGGCGCCGGCGACGATGAAAAAAACGACGGCCTGGAGCAGGTCGTGCTCCGCGCCCTGGTAAAGCTGCTGAAAAACGGCCTGTGGGGGGATCCTTGTGAAAAGGGCGATGCAGACTATGGCGGAGATCCCCATCACGGCCGCCAGGGGAACCCCGATGATCATGAGCAGAACAAGGCCCGAGATGACGAGCGGCGTGGTCATGACATGGCCTCCCCGGAACCGCTTTTCCGAAAGACGGCAAGGCTCTGCCAGGTCTTCACCAGGCTTCGAAGGCATATGAGTCCGAGCCCGACGCAGACCACGACGTAGAGGTAGTGCTTGGGGATGCGGAGGGTTGGGGTGAAGTGGTGCCTTCCCGCCATCAGGTCTATGAGGTGATACCCGAAGGAGACCACGAACGCGGAGTAGACCGCTATAACGAGGTGGGTCAGGGCGTCCAACAGGTGGACGGCCCGCCCCTTGGCCACGTTCTTCAGGGCGTCCACGGAGATGTGGGCCCCGTACTTGATTCCCAGGCTGGCCCCGAAAAAGGTGAGAAAGACGACCTCGATGTGCACCAGCTCGTCCAACCAGGTGATGGCCGAGTGGAAGACGTATCTCATGACCACTTGGAGGAATATGGACAGCCCCATCTGGAGGACCATCAGGGACAGGATCCACTCCTCGACTCGGGAAAGCAGGGCGGCGGTTCTGCTGAGCATGTGGTGTGCCCTCCTGAGGGTACGATTCGTGGCCGGCCCCGGCGTCTTCAGCACAGAGACGACAGTTCACTTCCGAAGGCCGGCGAAACGGGAGCCCCCGTGCTGGGGGCGATTCCCGCGCCGGCCTTCGGTTTCCAGGTTTTCCTGCTCTATGCTGGAGCTACCTGCGGTTTTTCAGGAACTCCACGGTCTCGTCGTAAAGCTCCGGACCCACCTTGTCCCGCCACTTCTGGTGAACCGGCTCCACCGCCTTGCGGAATCGGGCGAGCTCCGCATCGGTGACGTGGTTGATCTTCACGCCCGCTTCCTCCAGGTCGGGAATGACTACGGTGGCATCCTCCTCCCGGATCTTGGCTACATGCCAGTCGGCCGCCTCCGCCATGCCCTGGATCACGATCTTTCGGAGGTCGTCGGGAAGACCGTCCAGCCACTGCTTGCTCGCTGCATACACGATGGGATTGAGGCCCAGCTTGCACAGGGACATGTAGTCGATCACCTCGTAGATCCTGGCTCCCCAGCACTCGTTCGGGGTGATGTCGATGCCGTCGATCACGCCCCTCTGGAGGGCGCTGAACACCTCGGGCCAGGGCAGGGTGATGGGGTTCGCGCCCATGGCCTTGAATGTGTCCAGGAAGAGCTCGTTGGGGATGACCCTCCACTTGTACTTTTTCATGTCCTCGATTTGGATCACCGGCCCTTTCCGGTTCAGGAAGGCCTTGAACCCGTGATCGGCCATGGCCCCGAAGTAGAAGCCCTGTCTTTCGAAGGCGTCGGCCAGCTTTTCTCCGGCCGGGGTCTCGAGAACAGCGTACATCTCCTCTTCGGTGTGGAACATGAAAGGAAGCGATGTCAGGGCCACCTCGGGAACGAACTCGGTGAGTGCGGGCCCGGCCACGGACACCATCTCCAGCGTTCCGACCTGAAGCCCTTCGAGCATCTGGATGTGGCTCCCCAGCTGTCCCTTGGGGTGAACGGAGCAGTTGATGCGGCCGTTGGACTCCTTCTCCACATACTGGGCGAAGTACTCCGCCGCCTTGTGCTGGGCGTGCATGGGCGGGGCCACGTGCCCGAACCTCATGCGGACCACATCCTCGGCCAGAGTCAGGGAACAGGTGAACATCACAATGAGCATCGCTGCAAGGATCGTCGTCGCCTTTCTCATCTTCCATCCTCCTTCTTGTCTGTGAAAAGGTTTGACGGGTTCGCAAAAACCCGCTTACCCGCCGCTGGAACCGCCATAACCT
>CAYVVQ010000142.1:0-8826 GCA_964454455.1 uncultured Desulfobacterales bacterium
CTTCCGAGGCCCGAACGCTCCATTATTTTGTTGCGCGTCACCAGAGTATGTACTATATTTCACAACTTTACATCGAGCACACCTTACGTGGATTGCGTACAGCCATTTTTGAGAGGAGGAAGGTCCATGGATTTTGCCCTGAGTGACGAGCTTCAGATGCTGCGGGACATGGCGCGGGACTTCGCCAGCGAGAAGATCGCGCCTTTCGCGGACGAGTGGGACGAGAAGCATTACTTCCCGTACGAGGAGGCCCACAAGCCGATGGCCGAGCTGGGCTTTTTCGGCACGGTGATCCCGGAGGAGTACGGTGGAAACGAGATGGGCTGGCTGGCGGCCATGATCCTCACCGAGGAGATCGCGAGGGCGTCCAGCTCCCTCCGCGTCCAGGTGAACATGTCTGCCCTGGGATGTGCCTACACGATCTACAAGTACGGCACGGACGAAGCCAAGCAGAAGTACATCCCCAAGCTGGTGAGCGGGGAGTACCTGGGCGGTTTCGCCATCACCGAGCCGAACGCCGGCTCCGACGTCATGGCCTTGAAGTCCACCGCGGCGGACAAGGGCGACCACTGGCTGCTGAACGGCTACAAGACCTGGATCAGCAACGCCACCGCGGCCGACGTGCTGATCTACTACGCCTACACCGACGACGAGGCCAAGGGCAAGAAGGTCCTGTCCGCATTCGCCATCGAGCCCAAGGGCTTCAACGGGATCACCACCACCGACCTGGACAAGATGGGATCCCGCTCCTCGCCCACGGGCGAGGTCATCCTGGAGGACACCCAGGTCCCCAAGGAGAACATCCTGGGCAAGCCCGGCGACGGCACCAAGATCGTGTTCGGTTCCCTCAACCAGACCCGGCTCTCGGCCGCCGCCGGCGGCGTGGGCCTGGCTCAGGCCTGCCTGGACACCGTCACCACCTACGCCATGGAGCGGGAGCAGTTCGGAAAGCCCATCGGCACCTTCCAGATGAACCAGGACATCATCGGCCAGGTGGCGGCCGAGATCGAGGCGGCCCGCATGATGGTGTACAAGGCGGCCTGGCAGAAGGATGAGGGCAACCTGGGCAACACCCTGGAGGTGGCCCACGCCAAGTACCTGGCCGGGGAGATCGCGGTGAAGGCTTCCCAGGTGGCCATGAAGATCCTGGGCGCTTACGGCTACTCCACGGAGTACCCGGTCGCACGGTACTACCGGGACGCCCCCACCTACCAGATGGTGGAAGGCTCCAGCAACATCTGCAAGTGGATCATCGCCCTGGATCAGCTCGGAATCCGGAAAGCCAACCGATAAGCACGCGCTTCGAGCGTCTTGGAGAAGGAGGCAAAATGAAACCGTACTTTCAACACATGAATCCGATCGGCAAAGATCTGACGGACAAGCAGAAGGAAGACGCCAAGGAGAACGTCCGGCAGATCCAGGAGGTGGAGCAGCAGGTGGCCGAGGCGGTCGAGGCGGTGAAGAACGCCGGCATCCCCGCGGAGAAGATCAAGAAGCGCGGTCAGATGACCGTCTGGGAGCGGATCGAGCACCTGGTGGACCCGGGCACCTGGTGCCCCCTCCACACGCTCTACAACCCCAAGTCCAACGAGGAAGGCACCACCGGCGTCATCGACGGCATGGCCAAGATCAACGGCAAGTGGGCGGTGGTGATCGGCTTCGACAACAAGGTCATGGCCGGCGCCTGGATCGCCGGGCAGGCGGAAAACCAGCTCCGGGTCACCGACCTGGCCAAGCGGCTCCACGTGCCCCTGGTCTGGATCGTCAACTGCAGCGGCGTCAAGCTCCCCGAGCAGGAGGAGGTGTACGCCGACCGGCGTGGGAACGGCACCACCTTTTTCCGGCACGCCGAACTCGAAAAGGTCGGGGTCCCGATCCTGGCGGGCATTTACGGCACCAACCCCGCGGGCGGCGGGTACCAGGGGATCAGCCCCACCCTCCTGATCGCCCACAAGGACGCCAACATCGCCGTGGGCGGAGGCGGCATCGTGGGCGGCATGACGCCCAAGGGATACTTCGACGAGGAGGGCGCGGAGCAGTTGATCGAGGCCACGCGCCACTTCAAGCAGACCCCCCCCGGCAGCGTGCCCATCCACTACAACGAGACCGGCTTCTTCAAGGAGGTGTACGACACGGAAACCGAGGTGCTCGACGCCCTGAAGAAGTACGTGGACATGATGCCGGCGTACGATCCGGCCTTCTTCCGCGTGGACGAGCCCAAGGAGCCCCGGTTCGCCGGCGACGACCTGAACAGCATCGTGGCCTTCAACCAGAAGCGGAGCTACAGCTTCGACGACGTTCTGGCCCGCCTCTTCGACGGGAGCGAGCACCTGGAGTTCCGGCCGGACTACGGCCCCGAGGTGTACACGGGCCTGGCCAAGATCGACGGGTTTCTCGTGGGTTTCATCGGGAACCGGCAGGGATTCCTGGGCGCCAGCTACCCGGATTACGCCGAAGGGCAGTACATGGGCATCGGCGGGAAGCTCTACCGCCAGGGATTGATCAAGATGAACGAGTTCGTCACCCTCTGCGGCCGGGACCGCGTGCCCATCGTCTGGTTCCAGGACACCACGGGCATCGACGTGGGCGACATCGCGGAGAAGGCGGAGCTCCTCGGCCTCGGCCAGTCCCTCATCTACTCCATCGAGCAGACCGACGTGCCCCAGATCTGCGTGGTTCTGCGCAAGGGTACGGCGGCCGCCCACTACATCATGGGCGGACCCACGGCCAACAACCACAACGCCTTCACCCTGGGCACGCCCACCACGGAGATCTACGTGATGCACGGCGAGACCGCGGCGGCGGCCTCTTTCTCGAGAAGGCTGGTCAAGGAGAAGGACGCCGAGCGGCCCCTGGGGCCGGTCATCGACAAGATGAACGAGCTCGCCAAGGAGTACTACGACAAGTCGCGGCCCACCTACTGTGCCAAGCGGGGCTTCGTGGACGAGGTGGTCTCGTTCACCCAGCTCCGGAAGTACATCCAGGCCTTTACCGGCTGCGCCTACCAGAACCCCACATCCATCTGTCCCCAGAACCACATGATGATTCCGAGAATTATCAAGGGCTGATTCGAGCGCCATCCCGGGGGCCGGCCTCGCCGAGGCCGGCCCCCGTTTTTTACGGTGCGGCGCCGAACAGCTCCAGGGCGTTTCCCCCCAGGATGCGTGCCAGATCGCGGTCGGGGAGACCGCACTCGATCAATCGCTTGAGCTCCCGGTCCCAGGCGTAGGGGATGTTCGGGAAGTCCGTCCCGTACAGGACACGGTCCAGGCGAAATGTTCCGAGCGGCGGCGGGGGGGCGGGAAAGTACCCGGCCAGGGCCATGGTGGTGTCCAGCCAGAGGGTGTCGTACGCCTCCACCAGCCGGCGGTGCTCGAGGTACTCGTCCATGCCCAGGTGGGGAACGCAGAGCCTGAGGCGGGGGTGCCGCCGGATGAGCCGTTCCACCATGGCGGCCCCGCAAATCTCGTGGGGGTCGCAGGCGTAGGCCGGGCTGCGGGGCTCCCTCCCCGCATGAAACACGAGGGGCTTGTCGTGCTCCTCGCAGATTGCGGCCACCTCGTAGGTCGCCGGAGCGTCCACCGGCACGCACTGCACGTGGGCGTGCAGCTTCACGCCGGCAAGCCCCGACTCAAACGCTTCCTCCAGGATCTCCCGCGCCCCGGATTCCCCCGGGTAGACCGTCGCCAGGGCGATGACGCGGGGATTCGACGCCCCGGTGCGGACCATGAACCGGTTCAGGTCGCGGGAGACGCCGGGGCGGTGGGCATAGCACAAGGCCACGATGCGCGAGACGCCCCGGGAAAGGAGGAAGGGCGCCGTTTCCTCAGCGCTCGGGCGGTAACGGATCGGCCAACCGTACTGGTCGAACCAGGCTCGAATGGAGCCGAACAGCTCGTCGGGAAACAGGTGGACGTGCGCGTCCACCACGGGCGGAAGCCCGGGAGGGACTCGGTCTCCTTCACGGTCTTCCAGCGCTGGCAGAGGGGATCTCAGCATGGGTGTCCGGGCCTGGAGGCGCGAAGAGGCTCCCTCACCGCGGCGACGTGGTGAGCGGGAAAGGGTGGTGCGGAATCGGGGCGCTCAGGCGTCGACCTCCGCGATTCTTGCGCCCTCCTCGAGCTCCTCGGGCGCCAGCCCGTACAGGGCGTCCATCAGGGCCGCCTGGAAGGTCCCAGGCCCCCGGCTCGCGGCGGCCGCCCTCTCCCCGGCGAGACCGAAAAACGCCAGCGCCGTTGCGGAGGCTTCGAGCGGATCCCCGTCGACGGCATGAAACGCCCCGATCAGGGCCGTGGCCATGCAGCCCGCCCCGGTGATCCGCCCCATGAGCTCGTGCCCGTTGCGAACTCGGAGGACCCGGTTCCCGTTCGTCACCAAGTCCTCCGGCCCCGTGATCGCCAGGGTCGTCGAAAGGTCTCCCGCCAGCCGGAGCGCGGTCTCCGCGGCCTCCTCCACCCCGTGGACGGAGTCCACGCCCTTGGTTCTCGACCTGGAGCTCGTAAGCGACAGCGCCTCGGATGCGTTCCCCCGAACCACGGCGACCTCGATCTCCATCAGGATCCGCTTGGCGGTTTCCGTTCGAAAGGTCGTGGCCCCGGCTCCCACGGGATCGAGGATCACCGGGATTCCCCTTTCGTTGGCCCGGCGGCCGGCCAGAAGCATGGCGTCGATCCAGGGCGGGCTCAGGGTGCCGATGTTGAGGACCAGCGCCCCGGCCATGGAGACCATCTCCTCGACCTCTTCCGCGGCGTGGGCCATGACCGGGGAGGCGCCTGCGGCCAGAAGCGCGTTCGCCGTGGCGTTCATGACCACGTAGTTCGTGATGTTGTGCACCAGCGGTTTTTCCCTGCGAACCGCCGCCAGGCTTTCCGCCCTCTCGCTTCCCGCTTCCCGTTCAGGCATCTCCTCTCCCCGTCTCCTTTCTCTAGCGATTCAACCTGGCGCTCCCGGTTCGGAAAAGTGGTCCCAGCCCCGGGCCTCCAGCACGGAGCGGGTTCCGTCCACACGCACCAAGCCCAACCGACCCGCAGCGTCGGTGATCCAGCCGATCCGGGTCACCGGAACAGCGCTCACCCGGGCCACGGAGGCCTTCAGTGCATCCACGTGCATGGGCGCGCAGGTGACGATCAGCTCGTAGTCGTCGCTGTCTCGCGTGACCAGGCTCGACGGCGCCAGCGCACGCCTGCGGGCGGCCCACTGGAGAGGCGTGCTCACGGGAAGGGCCTCCTCGTACAGCTCCGCCCCGACCCCGCTCTCCTCGCAGATGTGTCCCAGGTCGCCCCGGAGCCCGTCGCTGGTGTCGATCATGGCGTTCGCAAGGCCGGTGCCGGCCACAACCCTGCCTTCGAGGGCCCGGTGTTCCGGTCTTCTGTAGGCCTCGATCAGGGGTCCGGCCTCGGGCGCCCCCCCGTCGTTTTCGCCGTCCAACAGGAGATCGAGCCCGGCCGCCGCCTCTCCCGGCCATCCCGTTACCAGGATCGCGTCTCCCGGCCGGGCGCCGGATCTCCGGACCATGCGGCCCCGCTCCACCTCGCCGATCAGCGTGACGTCGATGAACGCCGCGCCTCCGGAACGGGTGATGTTTCCACCGGCCACCACGGCGCCCAACGGGTTCAACGCCTCGAGAAAACCCCTGTACAGGTCCAGCACGTCCTCTGTGGCCGCATCCCCCTCCAACCCCAGGGAGACGAGAGCCCAGCGAGGCGAACCTCCCATAGCCCCGATATCGCTGATGTTCATGGTCATGGCCCGCCGTCCTATCTGCACGGGGCCCATCACGTCCCGCAGATAGTGATGTCCTTCCACCATGGCGTCGCAGGTGACCAGGAGATCGTGTCCGGCCCGGGGCGCCATGACGGCCGTGTCGTCCCCGGCCCCGACGATCAGACCGGCGTCCTCACGCCCCTGCCCTTCCAGGAGCGTGCGAATGCGGCGGATCATTCCAAACTCGCCGATCTCGGCCAGGGTCTCCATGGAGACGAGCACCTTTCTCAGGCTCTTTGAACCAGGCGGCAGAGCCCCGTTGCGGCCCCGCCGGGGTCGGGCATACAGCAGACGGCCGAGATCACCGCGATCCCGTGGGCACCGGCATCCATGATCCGGGCGGCGTTCTCCTCGTTGACGCCCCCGATGGCGATCACCGGCGCGTCGACGGTACTCGCGATCGACCGCAGGGTCTCCAGCCCGCTCGCAGGCCCCGCGTCCGCCTTGGAGGTGGTGGGAAAAACCGGCCCGACCCCGACGTAGTCGGCCCCGTCCCGGACGCAGGCCACGGCTTCCTCCAGGCTGGACGCCGAGCCCCCGACGATGCGGTCCGCCCCCAGGAGGTGGCGGGCCAGGGCGATGGGAAAGTCGTCCTGACCGAGGTGAACGCCGTCGGCGTCGGACGCCATGGCCACGTCGATCCGGTCATTGACGACGAAGGCCGCCCCCGCAGCCTTGCAGATCGCCTTCATCTCCCGGGCCGTCTCGATGAGGCTCCGGGTCGATCCCGTCTTCTGCCTGAACTGGATCAGGTCCGCTCCCCCCTGGACGGCGAGTCGCGCGAGCTCCAGGTGGGAGAAGCGACCCTGAAGCGTCATGTCCGTGAGCACGTGCAGCCTTCCGATTCGTTTCATGGGGGCTTTCTCCTCCGATGTTCCGAATTTCCGGCACCCCGGCCTCCGGGGCGAATCGCAAGCCGGCTCCATGACATCATACCGCGTACGCCCGGATTTTCAAGGCCAAGCAAGCAGGCCTGCGGGGGCGCCTCGAAAAGAGGGCGACCCGCTTTTCGCGAGTTGACATGCGCATCGGGGTTCCATAGACTCCTGCCATCCGGAACCTCGAAAACAGAGGAGATCTCATGGACAAGGTGGTCATCTCGGTTCTGGGCACGGACCGCCCCGGCATCGTGGCCGCGGTCTCGAGCGTGCTCATGGAAAGCCGGTGCAACGTCGAGGACGTAAGCCAGACCATCCTGCAGGGTGAGTTCGTGGGAATCCTGATCGCCTCGGTTCCGAAGGGAACGCCCCAGGAGGTTCTTCGCGGGGAGCTCGAGCGCGCCCTCGATTCCCTGGGACTGCGGGTGCTCGTGAAGCGCCTCGAACCCCGCGATTCGCCGGTGCATGCTGAACCGAGCGAGCCTTTCGTGGTGGTGACCACCGGTCCCGATCGACTGGGGCTGGTGGCGGGCGTCACGTCGGTGATGGCCCGGTTCGGCGTAAACATCACCAGCCTCAAGGCGGCCTTTCGCGGGGGGGACGATCCCCACCGGAACACGATGATCTACGAGGTGGACGTACCGGTCGCCGTAGATCGTCCGACGTTCCTGACCGCGTTGCAGGATGAGGCCCGCGCGCTGGGCCTGGAGCTCAGCGTTCAGCACCGGGACATCTTCGAGGCGATCCACCGAATCTGAAGGGATCGCCGACCGGGGAAACCATGCTCACCGACCGCGAAGTCCTCTCCACGATCGAGATGCTCCGAAGCGAGCACCTGGACGTGCGAACCGTTACCCTGGGCGTCAGCCTGCTGGACTGTGCAAGCCACGACGCCGATCGATTCTGCAGGAACATTCACCGGAAGATCCGGGCCCTGGGCGCCAACCTGGTCCGGACGTGCGACGAGATCGGGGACAAGTACGGCATCCCCGTCGTGAACAAGCGGATCGCCGTCAGCCCCGTCGCCGTGGCCGGCGCTCCCTTCGACACCGCTGGGATGGTGCGCGTCGCCCGCGCCCTGGACCGGGCGGCGCGCGAGATGAAGGTGGATTTCATCGGCGGCTTCAGCGCGCTGGTGGAGAAGGGCTTTACCCCGGGAGACCGGGCGCTGATCGAGGCCGTTCCCCAGGCCCTGAGCGAGACGGAACGGGTCTGCGCCTCCATCAACGTGGCCTCCACCGCCGCGGGCATCAACATGGACGGCGTCGCCCTCATGGGAAATGTGGTCAAGGAGGCGGCGCGCCGGACCGCGTCGTCGGACGGCCTCGCCTGCGCCAAGCTCGTCGTGTTCGCCAATATCCCGCAGGACATCCCCTTTATGGCCGGCGCCTACCTGGGCGTCGGGGAACCCGATGCGGTCATCAACGTGGGCGTCAGCGGTCCCGGCGTGGTGAAGAAGGCCATCGACCGGGCCAGGCGGGCCGACCCGACACTCGACCTGGGGCGTCTGTCCGAGATCATCAAGCGCACCGCCTTCAAGGTGACCCGCGTCGGCGAGCTCATCGGCTCGGAGGTGGCCTCCGCGCTCGGCGTGCCCTTCGGGGTGGTGGACCTCTCCCTGGCGCCCACACCCAACGTGGGGGACAGCGTGGGGGAGATCTTCCAGAGCCTGGGCCTGGAGAGCATCGGGGTCCCGGGCTCCACGGCCGTCCTCGCCCTCCTGAACGACGCCGTCAAGAAGGGGGGCGCCTTTGCCAGCTCCCACGTCGGGGGGCTGAGCGGGGCGTTCATTCCGGTGAGCGAGGATCTCAACATCTCCGAGGCGGCCCGAAAAGGGTATCTCTCCATCGAGAAGCTCGAGGCCATGACCAGCGTCTGCTCGGTGGGCCTCGACATGGTGGCCCTGCCCGGGGACACCACGGCCGAGACCCTGGCCGCCGTCATTGCGGACGAGATGGCGATCGGGGTCGTCAACCGAAAGACCACGGCCGCCCGACTCATCCCGGTGCCGGGCAAGAAGGCGGGAGACAAGGCTTACTTCGGAGGGCTGCTGGGGGAGGCGACCATCATGGACGTGGGCAGCGCCGGCAGCTCGTGCGGGTTCGTCCGCCTGGGGGGGCGGATCCCCGCCCCCGCGCAGAGCCTGATCAACTGATGCGTCGAGCTGTTGAGTCGTCGGCTGTTG
>CAYVVQ010000143.1:0-6764 GCA_964454455.1 uncultured Desulfobacterales bacterium
CGCCGCTGGGGACGATATAACCTGTTGAAATCTCATGGGCAGATCTCAAGGCTTCGGGCTTTTTGCGAATGCGTCAAGCATTCAAAGATGCCCAGGCGGCCGGCCCGCGAGCACGTGAGGCGGTTCAGGCGGACCATGGAGGCCAAGGAGCAACGCGGACTCGAGTGAGCACGGGCGAGGAAAAGGAGAGCGCGTCATGACCCAGCCGACCCAGGACGCCGTCCTCGAGGAGGCCCTGTCCCTGGCCGAGGCCTGGCAGAAGCGGGCGAACGAGCTGCTGACGTCCGAGGAGCAGAAGATCCAGGATCAGATGAAGCGGCTCCTCGATCATCCCCGGGACAAGGTGATCCTGACGAGGCTCATCGACCAGAGCTTCCGTTCCTCGAACCCGCACCGGGTGGCCGATCAGATCAACCACCTGCTGCGCTCCCAGGGGGTCCCGGACTTCTTCTCGCGGGTGGACCGGCTCCTGGTCCAGATGTTCCTGGGGCTGGGCCGCTATCTCCCTTCGGTCTCCATCCCCAAGATGATCGGAAAGATGCGCCAGGAGAGCAGCCGCGCCATCATCCCCGGGGAGCCCGAGGTCCTGACGGAGCATCTGAAGAAACGCAGGGAGCAGGGCGTCCGGATGAACGTCAACCATCTGGGCGAGGCCATCCTGGGCGAAAAGGAGGCCCGGCGGAGGCTCGACACCTACATCGAGGACCTGAAGAACCCGGACATCGAGGTGATCTCCGTCAAGATGTCCACCATCTACTCGCAGATCAGTCCTCTGGCCTTCGAGCACACCCTCGGAATCCTCACGGATCGACTCTCCGAGCTCTACCGCGTGGCCA
Organism: uncultured Desulfobacterales bacterium; assembly: GCA_964454455.1. GTDB lineage: Bacteria > Desulfobacterota > DSM-4660 > Desulfatiglandales > HGW-15 > JAIPEI01. The sequence continues at coordinate 837 of CAYVVQ010000143.1, forward strand.
GATCCCAACGGTTCACCCGGAGCGACGGCACCACGGTTCCCAAGATCGTCAACCTGGACATGGAGGAGTACCGCGACCTGGAGCTCACCGTGGAGGCCTTCCGGAGGACCCTGGACCGGGACGAGCTCAAGGATCACCCCGGGGGCATCGTGCTCCAGTCGTACCTTCCCGACTCCTTCGCCCAGCAGAAGGCGCTCACCGAATGGGCGCGCAGGCGGGTGGCCGAAGGGGGAAGCCCCATCAAGCTCCGCATCGTCAAGGGCGCGAACATGGAGATGGAGCTGGTGGAGTCGGCCCTATCCAACTGGCCCCTGGCCACCTACGACAACAAGCTGGACGTGGACGCCAACTACAAGCGGATGGTCCGCTTCGGCATGGACCCGGACAACATCCGGGCCGTACACCTGGGGATCGGCTCGCACAACCTGTTCGATCTGGCCTATGCCTGCGCGCTGGGAAGGCGGCTGGGGGTGACCGACGCCTTTTACTTCGAGATGCTCGAGGGGATGGCGGACCACGTCCGGCGCGCCCTTCACGAGTCGGCGGGGGACGTGCTCCTCTACGCGCCCGTGGCGTCGCGGGAGGAGTTCATCAACGCCATCGCCTACCTGGTCCGGCGGCTGGACGAGAACACGGCCCGGGAGAACTTCCTCCGCTACGCCCCGAGTCTGGAGCCGGGGACCCGGAAGTGGGTGTTCCTCGAGGAGCAGTTCATCGCCTCCTGCGCCGGCATGGACCGGGTGGGGTCGAGCCCGCGCAGGACCCAGGACCGGCGGAGCGAGACCTTCCCCGAGGACGTGGGGACCTTTTGCAAGAAGGAGTTCAACAACGAGCCCGACACGGACTGGTGCCTTCCCGGGAACCGGGCCTGGGCCGAGGGGATCCGGGGGCGCTGGCGCAAGTCCCCGGGCGACCCCGTCCTGGAGATCCCCCTGGTGGTGGCGGGCGGGGAGGCGTTCGCGGGCCGGGAGACCCGGGACTGCCTGGACACCAACCGGCTTCCTGAAGAGGAGGTGGCGGCGGCCCGGTTCGCTCTGGGATCGGCCGAGGACGTGGACCGGGCCGTGGCCGCGGCCAGGGAGGACCCCGACGGCTGGCGGGAGCTAGGGCTGGAGGAGCGTCACCGGGCCCTGAGCCGGGTGGCCGTGGAGCTCCGCAAGGCCCGGGGCGATCTCATCGGCGTGGCCGCGGCGGCCACGGGGAAGGTGTTCAGCGAGTCCGACGTGGAGGTGTCGGAGGCGATCGACTTCGCCGAGTACTACCCGTTCTCCGCCCGCGCGTTCGACGGGATCGAGACCGTGACGTGCCGGGGCCGGGGCGTGGCGGTGGTGATCAGCCCCTGGAACTTCCCCATCGCCATCCCCTGCGGAGGCGTGGCGGCGTCCCTCGCCGCCGGGAACACCGTCATCCTGAAGCCGGCCACGGACGCCGCGCCGGTGGCCTGGGTGCTCTGCCAGTGCTTCTGGCGGGCGGGCATCTCCAGGAACGTCCTCCAGTTTCTGCCCTGCCCGGGAGGATCCGAGGGATCGCGGCTCGCCACCCATCCGGACGTGGACTGCGTCATCCTCACCGGCGGCACCGAAACGGGCATGCAGCTCCTGGATGCGAAGCCCGACATCCACCTCTCCGCCGAGACGGGCGGGAAGAACGCCACCATCGTGACGGCCATGAGCGACCGGGACCAGGCCGTCAAGAACATCGTCTACTCGGCCTTCGGGAACGGCGGTCAAAAGTGCTCGGCCACGTCCCTTCTCATCCTGGAGCCCGAGCTGTACGAGGACGAGAAGTTCCGCCGGCACCTGGTGGACGCTGCGGAGAGCTTCGGAACCGGTTCCGCCTGGGCGTTCGAGAACCGCATGGGCCCGTTGATCCGTCCGCCCCGGGGGGACCTCCTGCGCGGCCTCACCCGGCTCGAGCCCGGAGAGACCTGGGCCCTCGAACCGAGAAACATCGAGGGGAACCCCTACCTCTGGACGCCGGGCGTCAAGTGGGGCGTCCAGCCCGGGAGCTACACCCACATGACGGAGTTCTTCGGCCCGGTCCTCGGGGTGATGCGCGCGGAGAACCTCGAGGAGGCCATCCATCTGGTCAACCAGACCGGTTACGGGCTCACCTCGGGCATCGAGAGCCTGGACGTGCGGGAGCAGGAGCAGTGGAAGGAGGGGATTCGCTGCGGCAACCTCTACGTCAACCGGGGAACCACCGGGGCCGTCACGCTGCGCCAGCCGTTCGGCGGCATGGGAAAGTCCGCCCTGGGTCCCGCCGTCAAGGCCGGCTCTCCGAACTACGTGGCCCTGTTCATGCGGTACGAGGAGACCGGCGAGCCGGTCATCGACGCCGTCGACGAGGAGCACCGCCTGCTGAGGCTGGTGCTGGAGTGGCGGCGGAATCTGCTCTGGGGGCTGATGCCGGAGGAGCACCGGGAGGAGATCGAGAAGACGGTGCGGGCCGTCAAGAGCTACCTCTACCGGTACGGGCAGGAGTTCGGCCGGGAGAAGGACTACTTCCACCTCCGCGGGCAGGACAACGTCCTGCGTTTCCTGCCGCTCGGGGCCGTGGCGGTCCGGCTGCACCCGGAGGACGGGCTGTTCGAGCTGCTCGCGCGGATCGCCGCGGCCGGGATCTGCAAAAACGAGGTGGTCCTGAGCGTTCCTCCCGGCGTGGAGAACCGGGTGACCGCGTTTGTCTTCGGGAAGGAGGGAAAGCGGTTTTTGCGCGATGTTCAGGTGGTGCGCCAGGCCGACCGGGAGCTGATCCAGGCCCTCCCGCAGCTTGCCCGGATCCGCTACGCGGCCCCTGACCGGGCGCCCCGGGAGGTGCTCGCCGCGGCGGCGAAGCAAGGCTTCCACATTGCGCGCGAGCCGGTTCTCATGGAGGGGCGGATCGAGCTCATCCACTACGTTCAGAACCAGGCGATCTGCGACATGGTTCACCGGTACGGCAATCTGGGGGACCGGCTGTAGCGCCCTCCGGACGCCCGCCTCCCTACATCCTCAGGTAGAGCTCCCGCACCCGGCTCTCGGGCATGCGCTCCCTCCAGGTCGCGCCCAGGGCGTTCTCCCACAGGGGATCGAGGCTGAGCGCGATCCGGGTCATCTCGGCAAGCTGCGCCTCGTCCAGGCTCTCCCCCAGGCCCCGGGGAAGGGAGATTTCCTGCCTTTCGCACAGGTTGCGGAACTCGGCCACGCCTTGAGGGTAGAACTCCTCCAGGCCGTCGAACGCCACGCAGTTGCCGATCCCGTGGTGCAGGCCCAGGACCCACGAGAGGCCGTACGACAGGGCGTGGCAGACGCCGACCTGGGAGTAGGCGATGCTCATCCCTCCGTGGAGGGATGCGATCATGAGCTTCTCGTCGGCCTCTGGGCTCCTCGGCCGTTGGAACACCTCCCGGCAGAGCTCGAGGGCTTTCTCCCCGTAAGCCCGGCTGAAGGCGTTGAGGAAGGTCCCGTTCAGGGACTCCACGCAGTGGATGTAGCAGTCCATGCCCGTGTAGAACCACTGCTCGTGCGGTACGGTCACCGTCAGATCGGGGTCGAGGAGAACCTGATCGAACACCGAATGGTCCGAGTTGATGCCCAGCTTGCGGACCGGGCCGATCAGGACGGCCGTGCGGGACACCTCGGCGCCGGTTCCGGAGAGGGTCGGAACCCCGACGTGATAGACGGACGGGCGGCGAACGAGGTCCCAGCCCTGGTAGTCGGCCGAGGAGCCGGGGTTCGTGAGCATGACCGAGACCGCCTTCGCGATATCCAGCACGCTCCCGCCGCCCAGGCCGACGACCGCAGCCGGCGGATCCATCCCCCGGCCCCGGATCTCCTCCACGAGACCGTCCACGATTTCCGTGGAGGGCTCCTCGTCGACATGGATCCACAGGATGGCGTCCCCTCCTCTCGAGGGGAGCCGGTCGGCCAAGGGGAGCTCCCTGAAGACATCGTCCACGACAAAGGCCACGCCCCCGGCGCGGTCGTCGCGGATCTCCGCGATCAGCTCGTCGAGCTTCTCGAAGCCGCCCCGTCCGTACAGGAAGCGGCTCACGGTCTTGAAGTTGCGTAGCATGGTGTGGCCCCATTGAGCCCCGGACCTGGAGATCCGCCAGGTGTTTCGACAGGAAAAAGCCTGCGCCGGGGCAAATGAGCGGGCTCTTTCATTGCGTCGCATGCGGCTCATGCGACCGGGCAGGGCTCGTGACCTGCCGCTCCGATTTCGAGTCCATCCTTACCCCGGCCGGCGCGAAATTTCAAGTCGATGTTTGGGGCCTCTTCCCGCCGGGCGAGAAAACGGTTGCTCCGTTTGCTACATTTTTGTATAGCCAAAGAGGCATGGAGACGAATTTGTTCGGCGTCCGTTTTCGAGGATGCCCACGGGGGAGCCGTCATGGCCAGGAGCAAGACCGCCCAGCCGAGCGCAATCGAGGTTCTGTTCGAGATCACCCACGCGCTTCACGCCACCCTGGACCTGCGCAAGACGCTCTACGACGTGCTGGAGATCATGAGCGAACGGCTGGGCATGAACCGCGGCTCCATCACCCTGCTGACGCCGGAGACCTCGGAGATCCACATCGTGGTGGCGCACGGCACGCCCTCGGGGACCAGCCGGGGGAGGTACAAGCTCGGTGAGGGCGTGACCGGGCGGGTGGTGGAATCGGGCCGCCCCATGGCCATCCCCCACCTGGACGAGGAGCCGCTGTTTCTGGATCGAACCCGGGCGAGAAGCCGGCTCGACAAGTCCAAGATCTCCTTCATCTGCGTCCCCATCAAGGAGGGCAAGCGCGTGCTCGGGGCCTTGAGCGTGGACCGGGTGTTTGACGGCGCCTCCGCGCTGGACGACGACGTCCAGCTCCTGACCATCATCAGCGGCCTGATCGCTCAGAAGCTGAGCCTTCTCGAGAGGATCAACCGCGAGAAGGAACGGCTGGGCAAGGAGAACCTGCGACTGCGCAGGGAGCTGACCGAGAAGTACAGCTTCAGCAACATCATCGGGAACAGCCGGAAGATGCAGGAGGTGTTCCACCTGATCACCCAGGTGGCCAAGAGCAACGCCAACGTGCTCCTGCTCGGGGAGAGCGGAACGGGCAAGGAGCTGGTGGCCAATGCCATCCACTACAACAGCCTTCGCGCAGACAAGCCTTTCGTCAAGGTCAACTGCGCGGCCCTGCCGGCCAACCTGGTGGAGGCGGAGCTCTTCGGCCACGAGAAAGGCGCCTTCACCGGGGCCAACCGCCAGAAGGAGGGCAAGTTCGAGCTGGCCGACACCGGCTCCATCTTCCTGGACGAGATCGGCTCGCTGGACCTGGAGAGCCAGGGCAAGCTGCTCAGGGTTCTGCAGGAGCGGGAGGTGGAGCGGCTGGGGGGGACCCGCATCATCAAGGTGAACGTCCGTCTGGTCGCGGCCACCAACAAGCACCTGGCCGATGCGGTGGAGGCGGGCCTTTTTCGGGAGGATCTGTTCTACCGTCTCAACGTCTATCCGATCTACCTTCCCCCCCTGCGCGAACGGGAGGCCGACCTGCTCCTGCTGGCGGACCACTTCCTGGAGAAGTACAGTCGCGAGTACGGCAAGGAGATCCGCCGGATCTCCACCCCGGCCATCGACGCATTGATGCAGTACCACTGGCCGGGAAACGTGCGGGAGCTCGAAAACTGCATGGAAAGAGCGGTGCTCCTGTGCGATGATCGGGTGATACACGGCTACCACCTCCCGCCGACCCTCCAGACCGCGGAGGAGACGGGCACCCTTCAGGCCCAGTCACTGAAGGAGTCGGTGGAACGCTTCGAACGGGAGCTCCTCATCGACGCCCTCAAGTGCTGCCGGGGGAACATGCGCAGGGCGGCCCAGACGCTTCAGACCACCGAGCGCATCTTCGGCTACAAGGTCAGGAAGTACGACGTCCAGCCGAAGCAGTACCGGTGATCAATGCGGTGTCGGTGT
>CAYVVQ010000143.1:6864-8799 GCA_964454455.1 uncultured Desulfobacterales bacterium
GTGTCAGTGGCGCTGCCGGTGAGAACACCGCGGATCGAGGTGGGCCCGCGAGTCAGAGGGCCTCGAAGTGGGCCTCGACGGGGCCGTCGAGAAGAAGGAAGGACTCGATGCGGATGCGCAGGACGACCGCCTCGGCGTCGGCGAGGATCGGCGAGAGCCGGGGATGGCGTTCCAGCAGGGCGGCGCGGGCCCGCTCCTCCTCGTCCCCGCGGTCGAGGGGTTCGAACCTCCCGGCCACCGTGAGGGCCCGGGTGGGGTCGGCATCATCCCCCGGGGGTTCGTCCCGCGTGTCCACGAGCAGGCTCACCCGGGGGTTCTCCCTGAGGTTCTCGAACTTGGTCGTGTCCTTCCGGGTCGCCATGTACAGGTTGCGGCCCGTCTCGTCCAGGACGTAGGCCATGAGCGAGCAGTGGGGCGTCGGGCCCGACACCGTGGCCAGCACGCAGAGGTCCTTGGACCGCAGCAGGCGGATCATACGGTCGATCATGCGGGTTCCTCCGGAACGGCGTTTGAAAAGGCGACAACCATGGTTTATGCTTCGTTCATAGCACAGTTCTTCATGGAGTCGCAAGAAGCCCTGAAGCTTGAGATCCGCCCTTGGAATTTCAATAGGTGATAGCGTGCCAGCGGCGGCTGAAATCCCGCCCCGCCGCCGGCAAGACCGGTGCCTGCGGACGCGACGGGGCGCTCGGTTGTGCCCGGGCTGTTTGCGACGCCGTCGGTTTTTCAGGGCCTCGTAAGACCGCATGATTCCAGCACGAGCGCAACCCCGATGCATCGTCCGGGGACAGGAGCCGCCCACATGAAGGAGAAAATCAGGATCGGGATCAGCACGTGTCTCCTGGGGGAGAACGTCCGGTACGACGGCGGTCACAAACGGGACCGGTTCGTGACGGACACCCTGGGACAGTACCTCGATTTCGTCCCCGTCTGTCCCGAGGTGGAGTGCGGCCTGCCCGTCCCCCGGGAGGCCATGCGCCTGGTCGGAGACCCCGACGCGCCCAGGCTGGTCACGATCCGTTCCCGGGAGGATCACACGGAGCGCATGGCGGCATGGGCGGAGAAGCGCCTTCGGTCCCTCGAGAAGGAGGACCTGTGCGGCTTCATCTTCAAGGGGGGATCCCCCAGCAGCGGGATGGAGCGGGTCAAGGTCTACGACGCGAACGGCGTTCCCGCCAAGAAGGGGCGCGGGATCTTCGCCCGGGCGTTCATGGAGCGGTTTCCCCGGATCCCCGCGGAGGAGGACGGCCGCCTGCACGATCCCAACCTGCGCGAGAACTTCATCGAGCGCATCTTTGCGCTCGAGCGTTGGCGGGAGGTCCTCGCAGAGGGACGCACCGTGGGGAACCTGGTGTCGTTTCACACGCAGAACAAGCTTCTCTGTCTTTCCCACAGCGAGAAGCACTACCGGGCCATGGGCAAACTGGTGGCCGGCGGCAAATCCCTTCCGCCCGATCGACTCTACGATGACTACGAGCGGCTGCTCATGGAGGCCCTGGCTCTCAAATCCACGCCCCGCAAGAACACGAACGTGCTCCAGCACATGATGGGCTACTTCAAGCAGGATCTTACCCCGGACGAGAAGCAGGAGCTGCTGGAGGTGATCGACGCCTATCGCGGCGAGCTGGTCCCTCTCATCGTGCCCGTCACCCTGATGAAGCATTACGTCCGCAAGTACGACCAGTCCTATCTCGCCCGACAGACCTACCTGAACCCCCACCCCACGGCGCTCAAGCTGCGCAATCACGTGTGAAGCCGATCACGGCTGATCGGGTCATTCCGATTTCCTTGCGGACCAAGTCCCATAGCACTGGTGCCCGGTCTGCCATATCCCTTCAGCGGTCCGACGATCCTTCAAAAAGCCTGTGAACGACCCGTCGTCGCTCTCTCCTGCACTCAGTCGGGCATCGATCCGGCGGTCCGAGGTGATGCGGC
>CAYVVQ010000144.1:0-8698 GCA_964454455.1 uncultured Desulfobacterales bacterium
GCCCCCCCCCCCCAGGCGGGGCCCCCCCCGGGCCGGCCGGGGGGCGGCTCGTCCGGAAGCCCTTGGGTGGCCCGCTTTTGGAACAACGGGGGGGGGGGGTTTTCCCCGCCGCTCCCGATTCTCTTGGCAGGTGAGCTCAGGGGGTTACTTCCCGCGGGCCTCCATGATCTCCTCGCACGTGGGCAGGACCTCGTCGCCCGTCAGCGTCTGGATGTCCGTGCTGATGGCCACGCCGTACTCGTCGGAGATCCTGGTCACGCCCAGGTACATGGGGAGCTTGACCTGGTGGTCGCAGGCCCTCATCTCCAGTCGCCCCACCGGGCTGTCGATGGTCATCCCCTCGATGGCGTCGATGAACTTCTCCGTGTCCACCTTCCCCGCCTTCCGGTAGGCCTTGGCGATGAAGTGGGCCGTGATGTACCCGTGAAAGGCCGGGAACCCCGGGGGCTCGCCGTAGGCCTCGCGGAACTTGTCCACGAACGCCTGGTGCTCCGGGGTCTCGGGGTAGTAGAAGTGGTAGTCCATGGTGCCCATGACCCCCTCGGGGGCCTGCTCGCCCAGCGGCTTCAGGACCGCGTGGTCGGTCCCGGTGTGGATCCAGATGGGGAATTTCTCGGCCATGCCCGTGGCCTGGATCGCCTTCAGGACGTTGGTCATGCTGCGACCGCCCGTGCAGAAGATCACGGCGTCGGGGTTTGCGGCCATGATGGAGGTGATGTAGGGGGCCAAGTCCGGCTCGCCCGGCTTCCACCAGGACTTGCCGATCAGCTCCACCTCGGGCTTCCTCGCCTTGAGGTTCCGCCAGGCCGCGTCGGCGATGGAGTGGCCGTACTCGTAGTCGTCCCCGGCGATCCAGTACTTCACGTAGGGCTTCTTGGAGAGGGCCACGCCCCCGGCCTTGCCCGCCATGGCCGAGTTCTCCCCGGTCTGGAACACGTAGCGGTGCCCCTTCTCCCCGGTGATCCGCTCGCTCTTGGCAATCCAGACGAAGAACGGGACCTTGTTCTTCTCGGCCACGGCCGTGGAGACCGCCATGGCCGCGCCCGAGTTGATGGTCCCCACGAGGAGGTCCACCTCCTCCCGCATGACCAGCTCCTTGGCCATGTTCAGCGCGATGTCCACCTTGAACTTGGTGTCCCGGTTGGTCCAGGTGATCTCGCCGCCCAGGACGCCCTCCTTGTTGATCTCCTTCAGGGCGAGCTTGAAGCCGTTCAAGGCGTCCTCGGCGTAGACCGCCGGCGGTCCGCTGTAGCAGTCGATGATGCCCACCTTGATGTCCCGAGCCTGCGCGTCCTGCAGGGGCATCGCCAGAAGCGAAACGGCCAGCACGCCGGCCGCAAGTGCGAACGTACCCCACCCGCGAACGCGTTTCATTCCCGTCATTCGTCTCATGCGCATTGTTGCCCTCCCTGGATAAAGGTTGCCCGGTTGAACCACCATCCGCGGATCCGGAACTCCCGGCTCCACAGACTCGGAAACGGGGTCCTGCGAGGAAGGTTGGTGAGAGAATCGTCCTTCCCGCCGGGAGTCGACACGCCGGGAAGGCAATGCTTGAATCGGAGTATAGGACAATCCATATGTACTGTCAATCGAATGGAAGAACCTTTGCGGTTGATCAGAGCACCCAAAACCGGTATACCCTGGTCCATGCGCGTGCACCTCTTCATCCCCTGCCTCGTGGACCAGTTCCGGCCCGAGGCCGGACTGGGAGCCCTCCGGGTGCTCGAGTCGCTCGGCATCGACGTCGCCTACACCCCGGAGCAGACCTGCTGCGGCCAACCCTTCTACAAGTCCGGCAGGACCAGGGAGGCGAAGCGGCTCGCCCGCAAAACACTGGACAACTACCGCGACGGACGGCCCGTGGTCTCCCCCTCCGGGTCGTGCGTGCGCATGGTTCGACACGACTACGAGGCCCTTTTTGCCGACGACCGTGGCTTGTTGGAACGCGCGCGCGACCTGGCGTCCCGCATGTACGAGCTGTCCGAGTTCCTGGTGGGGGTGGTGGGAGCGACCGATCTGGGGGCTTCTTTCTCCGGACGGGTCACCTTCCACGACTCGTGCCAGGTCCGCCGGGGGCTGGGGATCCGGGAGGAGCCCCGCCGGCTCCTCGGCCGCGTGGCCGGTCTCGAGCTCCTCGAGATGAATCGCGCAGGCGACTGCTGCGGTTTCGGCGGCGTGTTCAGCGCAAAGCACCCCGAGATCGCCGCAGCCATTGCGCGGGACAAGCTCGAGAACGCCATGGCCACGGGCGCCTCGTGGATCACCGGTTGCGAGATCAGCTGTCTTCTCCATCTCGAGCGACAGGCGCGCGCCCTGGGCGCACCCATTCGAACCCTGCACCTGGCCGAGATCCTGGCGAGCCGATGAGGAGAACATGGAGCCCCGATGTAACCGCTTCGGTATCGTGTCTCGAGAGGCCCTGAACGATCCCCATCTCCAGCAAGCCCTCCGCGCCGTCGATGCGCGCCTGAGGGCCATGCGGGATACCGCCTTCGAGGCGCTCCCCGAGGCGGAGGCGCTCCGCGAGCACGCCCGCCGCATCCGCGAGCACGCCCTGGATCACCTGGACGTCCTCCTGGAGCGACTCGAGGACAACGTGACCCGGCTGGGCGGCACGGTCCACTGGGCCGAGGATGCCGCAGCCGCCCGCAGGGTGGTCGAGGAGATCGCCGTCTCCAGGGGCGTGCGCACCGTGGTCAAGGGCAAGTCCATGGTGGGGGAGGAGATCGGACTGAACGAGGGTCTGGAGGCCCGAGGCCTCGACGTGGTGGAGACCGATCTGGGGGAGTACATCATCCAGTTGGCCCACGAGCCGCCTTCCCACCTGGTGGGCCCGGCCATCCACAAGACCCGGCGGCAGATTGCCGAGCTGTTCCGCGACGCCCTGGGCGCGCCCCTCATGGACGATCCCGAGGAGATGACCCGCTTCGCCCGGGAAATCCTGCGGGCGCGTTTCCTCTCGGCGGACATGGGCATCACCGGGGCCAACTTTCTGGTGGCTTCGCCCGGGGCGTTGGTCCTCTTCGAGAACGAGGGGAACATCCGCCTCAGCACCGCCCTCCCCCGCCTGCACGTGGCCGTCGCCGGCGTCGAAAAGGTGGTCCCGGACTGGGAGGACCTGTCCGTGCTCATGCGACTCCTGCCGCTGAGCGCCACGGGCCAGAAGCTCTCCAGCTACGTCTCCATCCTTCTCGGACCCCGCCGCCCCGGGGAGCCGGACGGGGCCGAGGAGTTCCACCTGGTCCTGGTGGACAACGGCCGCTCCCGGATCCTGGCGGACCGGGAGTGCCGCGAGAGCCTCCGGTGCATCCGTTGCGGGGCCTGCCTGAACCGCTGCCCGGTCTACCTGAAGGCTGGGGGCCACGCCTGGGGCTGGGTCTACTCCGGCCCCATCGGCTCCGTGCTCACGCCCCAGCTGATCGAGGACCGCGGGAGCGCGTCCGCCCTTCCCTACGCCACCACCCTGTGCGGCGCGTGCGCCGAGGTCTGTCCCGTCAAGATCGACATTCCCCGCGTGCTCACCGCCCTCAGGCGGCGCTACGCCGAGGACCCCTCCTGGGGCCCGGCGCCCTGGTCCGAGAGGGGCCTGTTTCGGCTGGCCGGAAGCGTCCTCTCCCGCCGCAGTCTCTACGAAGGAGGCGGGCGCCTGGCCCGCAGGCTCATGCCGCTCCTCGAGTCCCGCGCCCCGGCTTCGCCCTTTCCCCCTCCGGCGCCAACGCCTTTCCGCCACACGGCCGCCGCCCGAAAGAAGAGAAAGGAGGGCGAGGGTTGAGCGACCGCGAACGCATCCTCTCCCGCATCCGCGGGGCTGTCCTGCGCGACCCCGGACCGCTTCCTTCCTCCGGCGCCCGACCGTCCCGCCCAACTGCGGCCGATCTCGACGAAGCGACGCTCGCCCGCACCTTCCGGGAGGAGGCCGCAGCCCAGTCGGTACGCGTACACGATGCCGCGAACCCTCCCGAAGCCGGCCGCATCCTGGCGGAGATCCTCGAGCGTCTGGGGGCGAAGACGGCGATTTGCTGGAACGATGCCTTCCCCGGCCGGTCCGCCGTGTCAGAGGCGTTTGGAGCATGCGGCGTTCAGGATTTGACGCTCCCGCCGGAACCTGCGGGGGAGGCCCCGGACCGATCCGGCTTCAAGGCGTCTGCCGCCCGCGCCGATGTGGGCATCACCGGTGCGGACTTCGCCCTGGCGGACACCGGCACGCTGGTCCTGCTCTCCGCCCCCGGGAAGAGCCGCTCCGCCTCCCTGCTCCCTCCGGTTCACGTGGCGCTCCTGCCCGCGTCCCGCATCCTGCCCGACCTGCCTTCCCTCCTCGCCCGGCTACCCCGGAGCCCCGTCCTCGCCCTGGAGCGTGGGAGCGCCGTCACCCTCGTCACGGGAACCAGCAAGACGGCGGACATCGAGCTCAGCCTGGTGCAGGGCGTCCACGGACCGGGTGAGGTCCATGTGATCGTCTTGACCGGCGCAAGCACCTGAAAAGACCCTATAATCTGAAGACGCTGCCACGACTGCACCCCCTGTCTTCGGTGGAAGGCGATTTCCGGCACAAAAATTGAATGGTACTGTCCGCATCGCCGGGGCGCAGCGAGAGGGCCCGCGTTCGCGGAACGCCGCCCTTGCCTTCGCCCGCGCGTTTCGGTATCCTGAATGCGGCTTTTCTGACCATCACCCCCCACCCACGTTCGAACGGCATGGACGAGCTACGATTCAAGCGGATGTGCGAGAGCACGATCCTCGTGGACGATCTCCCTCCCCTCTCGAAGCTCCGGCAGAAGGTGGCCGGGTGCTACGAGCTGTTCGGGATGTGCCCCGAAGGAGAGGTGGTCGGCCTGGACGTCATGGGCAACGTGCACTGCCTGCGGGCGGAGCTGCAGGAGAAACGGCCCGTGTGCGAGGAGACCGGCTCCCCCTGCTCCCTGGAGGCAAGACCGAGCAGGATCCTCGGTGTGATCCAGTTGCTGCGTGACTTCATGGTGTCGAACTTCGTCACGCGCGAAGGCGTCCTTCCGGAGAAGGACCCGAGCGGAACCGCCGAGGAAACCGTCTCCATTCCCGAGGACGCAAAGGGCGTGGTCGAACTCGCGAATTACGACGACGAGGACCGGGGAATCTCCCGTTATCTCTCGGACGAGGAAAAGGCGAAACGGAGGGGGACCTTCTGACCTTCACCCGGGGAACGCCGGCACCGCGACGCGGATGCGCGTGGAGACCACGCAGCTGCGAATCCGCTCCCCAAAGACACGATACACTGAACGTCGAATCCCCAGCCCTCAGGGGGGAGCCGCTATGCCCAAGGTCGTTTCATTGAATGGAAAACGGACCGCCCGGACCCGGCTCGCCGCGGAAGGGACCGCCCCGGTGACGCAAGAGGGCCCCCCTTCGCACGGACCGGACCGTCCTGCGGCGTCTCGGGCGCGAACGGTTCCCAAGGCCATGGTGATCGAGAACTTCAAGACCCTCTATCCCATGCCCCACGTCATGGCGAAGGCCCACCGCGTCATTACGGATCCGAACTCCAGCCTCGACCGGCTCGCTCACGTCCTCCGGGCGGACCCCGGCCTCGCGGCGAGGATCGTCAAGGTGGCGAACTCCGCCTACTACCGGCGGCGCGGCAACATCGCTTCCGTCCAGCAGGCGGCCGCGCTCCTGGGAATGCGCGTGGTGTCTCAGATCATCACCATGGTGAGCCAGTCCAGGATGCTGGGGCAGGCACTGTCCGGGTACGGCATGGAGGCCGGCGAGCTCTGGCGCCACTCTCTGGCCACCGCGATCTTCGCCGAGATCCTGGCCGGCAAGACCGGCGGAGAGTACAGCTCCGAGGCCTTCCTGGCCGGTCTGATGCACGACGCGGGCAAGATCATCCTCAACCCGCATCTCGACCGGTGCGGTGAGGTCGTGCAGGCCGACGCGGACTCCCGCAGCGCCGCCGTCGACGAGGAGATCCGGGTCCTCGGGTTCGACCACGCGGACATTGGAAGCGAGCTCTGCATCAAGTGGCAGCTGCCGGTCGGCCTGGCCAACGCGATTCGATTCCACCACATGCCCCACCTGTCCGTGGACAACGGGCTGGCCTACATCCTGGAGCTTGCCGACTTCCTCGCCCACCGCATGGTCGCGACGTCCGACCGGCCCGATGCGTGGCACGAGGTGGCCGACACCCTGGACCGTCTCGGGCTCAGCCCGGAGAAAGCCGCCGGCACGACCTTTGCCGTGGAAGAGCGGTTGGAGATGCTGGAGGAAGAGACGCTGTAGGGACGGGGGCGCCGGTTCGCCTACTTGGACGTGAGTGCGACCGACCCGTCCCACCCTTCGGGAAGGCGCTGCGGGTCCAGCGACTCCATCCTCTCCAGCATGTCCAGGGAGGCTGGGTCGTCCGTCCGGAGCGCCAGGGCCTTGTGGAACCCCTTTCGGGCCGCCTCGAAATCCCGGCCCAGGTAGGCCTCGAAGGCCGACTCGTAGAACGCCGCGTACGCCTCCGTGTCCGGGTCCGGGGGCTCGGACGCATCTCCCAGGACCTCGTACACCTTCACGGGCTCGGACTTTCCCTTCACCCGGATGACGTCGAGGATCCGCGTTCGGAAGGCATCCGGCGCGAGGGCCTTCAGGGTGAACTCGGAGATCATCAGGTAGGTGCCGTACCGCTTGTTCGCCCCCTCCAGTCGGGAGGCCAGGTTCACGGCGTCCCCCATGACGGTGTAGTCGAACACCTGGTCGGATCCCATGTTGCCCACCACCATGGGCCCGGTGTTGATTCCCACCCGGCAGTGCAGCTCGGGCAGCCCCTGCCCCCGCCATCCCCGGCGCAGCTCCCGCAGTCTTTTCTGCATCCTGAGCCCCGCCCGCACGGCCCGGTCCGCGTGATCCGTTAGCTCCAGAGGCGCCCCGAACTCGGCCATGACGGCGTCCCCTTCGAACTTGTCCACGATCCCTCCCTCGTCCAGGACGATCCGGGTCATCTCCGTCAGGTACTCGTTGAGCAGGTGGACGAGCTCGGTGGGCGACATGCGCTCGGAGATGGTCGTGAAGCCGGCCACGTCGGAGAAGAGCACGGAGATCACCCGCTCCTCCCCGCCGAGACGGAGGAGCTCCGGTTTGAGCAGGAGCTGATGCACGACCTCCTGGGGAACGTACTTGGCAAAGGCGTTCTTGATAAAGGAACGCTCCCTCGTGACGCCCCACTCGATGCCCGCGATCATGCCGAAGCCGATGGCGAAGACGCTCCCCCCGGCCGAGACCAGCGGAAACAGCCTGAAATGGACCAGCTCGTACCAGGCGAACAGAACCAGCCCCGCCAGGACCAGGAATCCCGTGAGGTACAGCACCCAGGAGGATCGGAACAGGGCGGCGCCTCCCACGAGCACACCCAGGCCTGCCACGAGCAGGAGCACGGGCACCGGGCTCCAGAGGGCGTAGAAGGTGTTGTTGAGAAGGCCGTTCAGCATGGCGGCGTGGATCAGGATCAGGGGGGAGTCCGCCTCGATAGGGGTCTGGCCCAGGTCGGCGACCCCTATGGACACGTCTCCCAGGAGCACGAAGTTTCCCTCGAAGTAGTCGAGGAGGTTTCCTCGCAGGTCCGGGGCCTGGTAGTAGTCGATCAGGGCGTGGGCCTCGATCCGGGGGAACCCCTCCCCCCACGGCGCGGGAAAGGGGACAAAGGCGCGTCCCCGGTCGTCGATGGGAACCACCACGTCCCGCTCCAGGAATCCGCCCTCCAGGGCGGGGATCACGATCCGGTCGCCCCAGTCCACCACGATCTCCTCGGAAGGGATCCGCATGGAATCCAGAAACATGGAGAGGCTCAGCGTGGGCGCGTACCCCTCCTCCCCCACCCTCACCAGCATCGGCAGGTGGCGATAGACCCCGTCCGGGTCGCTTTGGGCGCTGATGTGGCCGGACCCGGCGGCCGTAACGGCGAAGGGATCGGCCTGCATGAGGGCGTAGGCGGCGTAAAAGGGGCGTCCGTCGCCCCGTTCCTTGGGTTGGAACAGGACCTCTTCCCTGTAACGTTCGTAAGCGGCGCCCTCACCCCAGTGAAACGGGACGGGACGGTCGGACAGGGCGAACGCGGCCGGAAGGTATGCGGTCCCGAGACGGTCCAGGGAGTCCGCAAAGACGCGGTCGGCCTCCTCCCGGCTCGGGCGCGCGAAGATCACGTCGAAACCGACCGCCTCCACCCCCAGCTCCGCCAGGACCTCGTTTACGCGGGCCAGGTCGGTCCGGTCCAGCACGTTCGAGCCGAACGCGTCGTACGAGGCGTCCGTCACGGTCGTGTACACGATCCGCGGGGAGAGGGGCGGTCCCTTTCCCTGAGAGACGGCCTGCCGGTAGAACAGGTCCGTCACCTGGTAATCCGCCTCCGTCCACACGTCTCCCCGCAGGCTCCAGAAGCAGACCACCGCCAGCACCATGCCGGCGCAAAGAAGCATGGAAAGCCGAAACAGCCTTTTGCTCTTGAGCCGCAGGGTCATCCGCTTTTCCCGCTTGCGCCTACAGTCCCAGAATCTCCCGGGCCAGCGCCACCACCCGATCCGGGTCGAAGGGCTTGGTCATGTAGTCCGCAGCGCCGCTCGCCAGGCCCTTCTCCCGGTCCGTCACCTGTCCCTTCGCCGTGAGCAGTATCATGCGGATCCCGGACATGTCCAGTCGTTCCTTGACCCGGCGGCACACCTCGTATCCGCTCATGCCGGGCATCATG
>CAYVVQ010000145.1:0-8694 GCA_964454455.1 uncultured Desulfobacterales bacterium
GGCCACGGAGCCAGGCGAAGAGCCCGGCGTCCGACGCCGCCACCACGATGATGTAGACGGGAAGGACGATCACCAAAATGCGCGCGATCCGCGCGCGGAACCTCCCGGCGGTCTCCTTCAGGACCCGGCGCCACGACACGGCCGCGGGGTGCCGGTTGGGGGCGTGGTCCCCCTCGGACGGCGGAAGCATGAGCCTGGATGCGGCCAGTGCGGCGGCGAGCCGGACGACCGCGGCCGCCAAGGTCAGCAGGAGGTAGAGGAGCCCGGCCCGCCCCACCAGGGGGAGCAGCACGAAAAACGTCGTGGGCAGGTGAAGGAAGAAGGACGGGAAGGTGTTGAGCAGCACCGCCAGAGTGAGCTCCCTCCGGCTCAGGCCTCCGTCCCGGTGAAACTCCATGAGCATGGAGAGGGATGCGGTCCCGGAGACGAAGGCCGTGGTGAAGGCGGCGCCCATGGGAGGGGACAGGTGGGCCCCTCGCATGAAGGGGCGGGCCGTCACGGCCAGTCGATCGGTCCATCCGAGGCCTTCGATCACCTGGCCGGCGAACAGCCCGATCGAGATGAAGAAGGTCAGCCGAAGCAGGGGCCACAGGATACGGCGCCAGAGCAGGGTCGGGTCCGTGAACACCCCTCCCCCCTTCTGGGAGCCCCAGACGAGGACGATCGCCACGGCCGCCGCGAGGAGCCCCAGCAGGATGTAGAGCCCGACGGGAATCCGTTTGGGGCTGCGGCGCCTCATCTCTTCTTGATCAGCAGAAGGGAGAGGTAGGGCGGGATCTGGTCGGGCAGCTCCTCCAGGTTCGTGATGATCTGCTCGCCGTCGAACCCGCAGCGGCTGACCAGAACGGAGTGCCGGGAGAGGTCGAGGTCGTCCAGGGCCTCCAGGATGTCCCGGTAGTTGCGGTACACCTTGAGCATGACCACGTTGTCCGTGTGATCGATCACGTGGCGAAGCCGGCTGGGTCCCATGGCTCCCGAGATCACCGTCAGGGACTCCTCTCCCTCGGCGAGAACGCGCTTCGCCGCCGCGGCGCCGGCCTGATAGGAGGTGATGCCGGGGATCACCCGGATGCACAGCTCGGGCGACTCCTCCTTGAGTGTACGCATGAGGTAGCCGAAGGTGCTGTAGGTCATGGGATCGCCCAGGGTGACGAGCGCCGCGTCCTTGCCCGAGTGCAGGGTTTCCCGGACGATTCCGGCATTCCGGCTCCAGGCGGCGTTCAGGACGCCGGGATCCCGGGTCATGGGAAAGTCGAGACGGTGAATGGGAATGCCGTTCTTGAGGTGAGGCTTGACGATCTCCACGGCGATGGAGTAGCGGTTCTTGGTGGACGCGGCCGAGTAGACCACGTCCACGGAGGCGAGTGCCTTCACCGCCTTGAGCGTAATGAGCTCCGGGTCGCCGGGCCCCACGCCGATCCCGTACAGGGTACCTGCTTTCATGATGGATGAGCTCCTCTGATCATACCTGTCATTTCTCCTGAGGCGCCGAGGGCACTGCCATACTGCGCCGATCTCCCTTTCACCGACACCGTTACCGCCACAGACACTTCTTAAAACCGCTCCGGATGCAGGAATGCGGCCAGGGTCTCCACCGCATCCACCGAGCGGGGCCCCGGCCGGGAGAAGACCTGCTCGTCCACCGTCAGGACGCGGTTCTCCCGGACCGCCTCCAGCACCCCGAAGTGGGGCCGCTCGGCCGGCGGGGAGGGCGCGCGGTTCATGGGGCCTTCCTGCATGACGTAGACCTCGGGGTCGCTTCGGATCAGGCTTTCCATACCGATCCGGACCAGCTTTTTGGGGTGGTTCAAGCAGTTCACGCCCCCGCTTCGCTCGATGATGTCGTTCACGATGGACTCCCGACCGGCCCCGAGCAGGTTGGGGTAGCGGACCTCGAAAAACACCCGGGGCCGGTGCTCGATCCCCCGGAGCCGCCGCTCCACGGACTCGAGTCGGCGAAGAAGCCTTTGGTTGAGCCCGGCGGCCGCTTCAGGCTTGCCGGCCAGACGCCCCACCTTTTCGATCACGGCGAAGAGCTCCGAGAACCGGTGGGGTCGAAACACCGCCACGGTCCGGCCGTGCCGGCGAAGCTGCTGCACCACGGCCGCGGCCTCCCTCCGGCCGGCGCTCTGAAGGATCAGGTCGGGCTCCAGGCTCAGCACGAGCTCCACGTTGGGCCGCATGTGCGTGCCGATGCTCGGCCTGGACAGGATCGAAGGGGGAAGCCGATCCGTCTTGGTCCTGCCCACGAGCCGGTCCTCCAGCCCCATGGCGGCCACGATCTCGTTGTAGGCGCCGTAGAGCGCAATGATCCGTTCCGCGGGACGCTCCAGTACCAGTTCCCGGCCGGTGTCGTCCGTGACGCGGATTTCACGCCCCGCCGCGACTCCCGGGGGCGTCCACACCGCCGCCAGAAGAACCAGGACCGCCAGCACCCGCAGCGCCGGGGACGAAGTGGGCCTGGGGGCCTCCGGTGACCGGGTGCTGCGAGACCATGACCCGGGTCCCGTAGATCCGCGAGAGGTTTCGGCTCGTGAACAGCTCATGTGTCGGTCCATCCAGGGCGATGCCCTTGTCCTTGATGAAGATCAGCCGGTCGCAGTAGAGAGCGGCCAGGTTCAGGTCGTGCATGGCGCAGACGATCGTAGTCCCTTCCCTCCGGTTCTTCTCCAGGAGGAGGTCGAAGACTTGGATCTTGCGCGCCACGTCGAGGCTCGAGGTGGCCTCGTCCAGCAGGAGCACGGACGGCGCCTGGGCCAGGGCCCTGGCGATCACCACCCGCTGCGCCTCACCGCCCGAGACCTCGTTGATCAGCCGGTCGGCCAGAGGGAGCGTCCCGGTCTGCTCCATGGCGTCCATGGCCCGGTCCAGGTCCTGGGCCGCGTAGCCGCCCCACCGCGAGAGGTGGGGGTAGCGGCCCATGAGCACCACGGAAAGGCAGCGGAAGGGGAAGGTGACCGCGGCATTCTGGGCCACCGACGCCATGCGGCGGGCCCGCCAGCGGGCCGAGCTGCCTTCCAGGTCCTTCCCCGAGACCCGCACTCTGCCTTCCCGCGGGGACAGGATTCCCGCCAGGACATGAAGCAGGGTGGTCTTGCCGCTGCCGTTGGGACCCAGCACGCCGGCGACCTCCCCGGCGGGGATCCGCAGGTTCACGTCCTGCAGGACATCCACGGCGCCGTATCCGCACCGGAGGGACGCCACCTCGATCACAGCCCGATCCTCCGCTTGTGGCGTTTCAGGAGGATGCAGAAGAAGGGTCCCCCCATCAGGGCGGTGACCACCCCCACCGGGAGCTCCTCCCCCCCCGGGAGCAGGGTCCGGGCCAGGACGTCCGACCAGAGGAGCGTGACGGCGCCGAGAAGCCCGGACAGGGCCAGCAGGCGACGGTGCTCCGCCCCCACGGTCATGCGCACGAGGTGCGGCACGATCAGGCCCACGAACCCGATCACCCCGGAGACCGACACGGCCGCCGCCGTCAGCAGGCTGGCCCCGAGCAGGAGGACCAGCCGGACCCTCTCCAGGTTCACGCCCACCTGGACGGCCTGGAGATCGCCCATGGCCAGGATGTCCAGCTCCCGGGCGTGAAACCCGACCAGGGCCAGCCCGGCCGCCGCATAGGGCAGGGCGAAGAGCGTGTGGGTCCAGCCCCGGCCCTGGAAGCTTCCCATCACCCAGAACACGATGCTCGCCACCGACTCCTCGTCCAGGGACTTGAGGAGCGAGATCAGCGCGGAGAGGAACGTGGCCACCACGATCCCGGCCAGGATCATGGTGTCCCGGCGCAAGTGCCCCTCGATCCGGCCCAGGGCGATCACGAAGAACAGCGCGGCCATGGCCCCGGCCAGGGCCGCCGCCGGAAGAAGCCCGAACCCCAGGACCGACCGCGCCCCGAGCCCCAGGAAGATGGCCAGGGAGGCGCCGAACGCCGCACCCGTCGATACCCCGATGGTGAACGGATCGGCCAGGGGGTTTCGAAGGATGCCCTGGAACACGGCCCCCGCCACCGCCAGGCTCAGCCCGACGAGCATGGACAGCAGGACCCGGCTGAAGCGGATGTCGAAGACCACCAGCCGCCGGGTCTCGTCCACGGCCTGCGCTCCGTCCCAGCCGAACCCCGAGAGAAGGGCTTTTCCCACCGCGGCCGGCGGGATGTCGATGCGCCCGAAAAGGCACGCGGCAAAGGCCGAGAGGATCACGACGGCCGCCATGACGGCGAGCAGCACCCCGAACCGGAGGGCGGTGCGCCTCTCCGCGCGGAGCACCTGTTCGCGGCTGGCGGCCGCGTGTCTCACGGCGTCACCATGACGAGATCGCGCTCCTCAGGTGGTCGATCCAGATCCGGACCACGGGATCCAGCTCGGCCGTCCCCTCGAGCACCGGGACGCACGCCACGCCGGCCCGGCTCAGGATGCTCTTCCAGGAGTCCTCCTCCTCACCGGCCAGGTCGTTCCGGGCGTGGTCCCCGGCCACGGCCATGAAGGGGATCAGGTAGGCCCTGGAGACGCCGCGTTCGCGCAGCAGGTCTCGAATCTCCTCGATGCCGGTGGCGCCCTCCACCGTGCCGAGGAAGACGTTCGGGTCCCTCTTGCGGAGCTCGACCCCGAGGGCCGTGTAGAGCGCGTCGGCCGGGTGGTCGGTCCCGTGTCCCATGAGCACCAGGGCCTCTTCCGGCTTCCGGTCCGCGGGCTGGAGTTCGAGCAAGAGCGCCGCCACGCGCCGGATGTCCTCCCGGCCGTTCAGAAGGGGACCGCCCACGGCCACCCGATCGAACCCCCCCGCCATGTCGGAGAAGGCCCGCGCATTGCGGACCAGGTCGTGAAACTCCCACCCGCCGATGGTGTGGAGTGATTGGACCGCCACGTGGGTGAAACCCTCGTCCATCATGCGGGCCAGGGCCGTCTCCAGCGAGTCCACCTCGAGACCTTGTCCGGCCAGCTTGCGCCGGACCATGTGGGAGGTGTAGGCCCACCGGACCGGGAGGTCCGGGAAGGCCTTCCGGACCTCCTCCTCCACGTTCTCCAGGGCCGTCCGGGCCTCGGGTACGGTGGTGCCGAAGGCGGCCAGCAGAATGCCCCGCTTTTCCGGCCGTTCGTGGCCCCCGTGGCCGGCGAGGACGGGGCTGCAGAGGGCGAGAGCAAAAGCAAGACAGCACGCGGCGAGAATCGAAGCTTTCTTCATGATGACAATCTCCTTTCTCTCGAAGGATGAAGGACAGCGGGGCACTGCACGGGGGAGGGCGCAAAAAAAAAGCCCCCACGCCCGCCTTTCGGACGTGAGGACTGCACCCAGCTTCCTTGATCCTCGTCCCCCGGAGGCTGCACCCCGCAGCCGGCCGGCTGGCCATCGTTCCAACGGGCAGGTCTTCTGGCTTACCCGGACCGCAGGCTCGCCTTCCCTCCCCGCTTCTGCGAGGCAGTGGGTTTCCCCTCGGGTTCGAGGGTCGCCTGCGGTCGCACTGCCCCCGCCTGTGGCTCGGGGGCCGGGATCACAGCGGCGGGACCGCTCCCGTTTCGCACGGGATTCCCTATTAAGCGGCTGCACCCATTGGCTTTTCGCTAACCTAAGGAGGTGCGGGCGGTTTTGTCAAGGTCAAACTGGCCCTTGCCCCTCACCCTGGAACGGGGTTTGGCGGAAAACCGATCGACATCAACGGCTTACTGGTCATCCTCGGACGGGGTGACGTACTTGGCCAGGTAGCCCCGGGGGGTCACCATGCGTCCGCCCAGGACCCGGGTCGACCCGTTCCCGACGATGAGAATGGAGAGCATGTCCACGCGCTCCACCGGAAGCTCGGCCAGGGAGGTCACGAGGACCGACTCTCCCTCTCTGGCGGCGTTTCGCACCAGACCCGCGGGTGTCCGGTCGGGGCGGTGGGCCCCCACCAGCCGCAGGGCTTCCGCCAGCTGCCAGTGGCGCTTCTTCGAGCGCGGGTTGTAGATCACGAGGACGAAGTCGGCGGCGGCGGCGGCCTCGATTCGACGCCGTATCGTCTCCCAGGGGGTCAACAGGTCGCTGAGGCTGACCACCGCGAAGTCGTGCACGAGCGGGGCCCCCAGGAGGGCCGCCGCCGCGGCCAGCGCGGGAATCCCCGGAACGACCTCCACGTCCACCGCTTGGGTGAGACCTTCCTCGTCCAGGATCTCGAGGGCCAGGCCGGCCATTCCGTAGATGCCCGCGTCCCCGCTGCTGACGACGGCGGTGTCCAGCCCTTTGGCGCAGGAGGTGACGGCCGCGCGGCACCGCTCGATCTCCCGGGTCATGCCCGTGGACAGGATCTCCTTTTCCTCCAGGAGCCCCGGGTCCAGCAGATCGATGTAGGACTTGTACCCCACGATCACCCGCGCCGTTTCGAGGGCGGCGCGGGCCGCGGGGGCGAGATACCGCGGGTCACCCGGCCCCAGGCTTACGACGAAGAGCCTTCCAGGGCCACCGCCAGGGTGGCGTTTCGGCTCCGGACCTTGGGGACCAGGAGACGTCCTTCCCCCGCCCGCTTGATGGCCGCTGCTTCGCATACGCTTTCCACTCCCATGTGCCGTTTGACCGTCTCGGACGGGGTCGGGACGGACACGTCCCGCAGGTCCCCGGCCGGGTAGAAGGTGACCGGGACGCCGAGCCTGCCGGCCGCCTCGAGGAGGCCGGCCTCGTCCCGTTTGGCATCGATGGTGGCCAGGCCGGCGAGGCTCGCCCGGGCGAGTCCCTGCGAGGCGAAGGTGGACTCCAGAAGCTCCACGATCTCGCGGCTGGAGGTTCCCCGGTTGCAGCCCACCCCCGCCGCAAGGCATCGGGGGTGGAGCACCAGGCGGCCCGGGCGTTCGGGCTCGGACCTCCAGGTGACCGTCACCGCAGGACCGTCTTCGGGCAGCCCCTTCTCCTCGACGGAGACGATGGGCGCCGCGGAAGGACCGGTCCCGGAGAAGAGCCCGAGGCGGTTCTCCGGGTCCGAGACCGAAACGGTCTCGCCCCGGAGCATGGCCATGTTGAGGGCCTTGACCGCGGCCGTGTCGGCGATGACCAGGCCCCGCTCCGCGGCCAGGAGGTCCCAGCTGGGGAGCCCGGCCGTGTCCGTGGCCGTGGTGATCACGGGGGCCCCGCCCGTGACCGCCGCCGCCTCCCGGGCGAGTGCGTTGGCCCCGCCCAGATGGCCGGAGAGGAGGCTCACGACGAACCGGCCCTCCGAGTCCAGGACCACCACGGCGGGGTCGCGCTCCTTGGTGCGGATGTGCGGCGCTATGGCCCGGACCACGATGCCGGCCGCCGCCACGAACACGTGGCGCCCGTACCGCGGAAAGGTCCCGGCCACGGCCCGCAGGAGACCGTCGAACGGCCGGGCTCCGTGACGCGCGGCCAGGGTCGCGGGCAAAAACAGGTCGCCGCGGAGGGCGTCGGCCAGCCTCCGCGCGAGGTCGGCGCCCTGAGGGGTCAGCGCGTAGACGGCGGTTTCCTCTTTCCCTCGTGCATGCGGGCGATCTTCCAAGGTTGCCCCCACCTCAACGGTTCTCCCGGAAGCCGTGCGCGAACCCCCGGCTGTAGAGCCGGCTGAAGGCCGGCTCCTCGTCCTGGCCCGGGAGCACGAGAAACACCGCCTGCCGCGTGATCCCCTCCCGGGCAACCGTCTCCTGCAGGGTGTCGAGGGTGGCCGCGAGGATGCGCTCCTCGGGCCAGCCCACGCGAAAGGCCACCACCACGGGCGTGTCGGCCGAATAGCCGCCCTGGCGGAGCTCCCTCGCCACCCCCTCTGGATCTCCGCTCGAGAGGTAGACGGCCATGGAGGTCCCGTGCCGCGCCATCTCCCGGAGCCGCTCCCGTTCGGGCACGGGGGTCCGTCCCGCCAGGCGGGTGATGATGAGGGACTGGGCGCGCTCCGGCAGGGTGAAGGAGACCCCGGCGGCGGCCGCCGCGGCAAAGGCCACGGTCACCCCGGGGATCACCCGGTAGGGGACGCCGTCCCGATCCAGGAGGACCATCTGCTCCCGCACGGCGCCGTAGAGGGACGGATCCCCGGTGTGGACCCGGGCGACCCGGCCGCCGGCCCGGACCGCCCCGAGCATGAGGGCGTGGGTCTCCTCCAGGGTCAGGGGGGAGCTGTCCACCACCTCGGCCTCGGCCCGGGCGCAGGCCACCAGCTCCCGCGGGACCAGGGACCCGGCGTAGAGCACCAGGTCGGCCTCCCGGATCACCCTTCGCCCGCGCACCGTGATCAGCTCCGGGTCCCCCGGGCCGGCGCCCACGAAGTAGACCTGAACGTCCTGTTCCGTCATGAATCCCGCCTCCAACAATGGGGTCAGGTCTTGAATCTTGACTTTTTTCCTCTTGGCCCCGGCGTTTCCAGGCTTTTCTCAGGGCGGGTTGGCCCCCCCGCCTGGACAGTGCCTCTTTCAGTCGGCTCCGGAGGGCGGGACCTTCCTCCGCTCCCTGAGCTCCCGGCCTGGTCATTGACGGGCGGTTACGGCCGGGGGCATTCCTGCCCCCTCCGCGTTCCACGCCCGCCTCCAGCGCCGTGCCCTTCAGGTGCGTCCCCGTTGCCGGAGCTTTTTGCGCACATTCCCTGTTTTCGCAGGCGGTCGATGGCCGCGGTTTACCCCAGCCATAACCGCCCGCAATGACGAAGGCCTCCCGCAGTGTCCGCTCCGGAAGGCCCCGCCCTCCTCCGCCACCAGCCTGGGGATCCGAAACAACCTCTCCGCAAGGTCG
>CAYVVQ010000146.1:0-8241 GCA_964454455.1 uncultured Desulfobacterales bacterium
AGTTTCCATCCGGAAAGGGTCTTTTTTGCCCATCTCATCGTCTCTGAATTGGAAACGCAGCCATGCCCAAGGTTCGTTTATGGATGGGCACTGTTTCTAGCGTTTTTCGAGGAGTTCAGTTCTTTTCACCAGCGGAGGCGACCGGAAACGCAGGAGAGGGTCGCGTACGTTCGATCCGGAGGAGGGAGGTGTCCGCATGTCCACGAGGAGCAAGGAGCTGTTCGATCGCGCCGTCCAGTGGATCCCCGGGGGGGTGAACAGCCCGGTTCGGGCGGGAAAGTCCGTGGGCGTGGATCCCCCCTTCATCGAGCGGGCGGAGGGGTGCCGCCTTTGGGATGCGGACGGGCGGGAGTACGTGGACTACGTCTCCTCCTGGGGCCCCATGATCCTGGGGCACGGCCATCCGGCCGTGATTCGGGCCCTCGAGGCGCAGCTTCCCAAGGGCACCAGCTACGGGGCGCCCACGGAGCTGGAGATCGAGATGGCCCGGACCATCGTCGAGATGGTGCCCTCCGTGGAGATGGTGCGCATGGTGAACTCGGGCACCGAGGCCGCCATGAGCGCCATCCGCCTGGCGCGCGGGGTCACCGGGAGGGGGAAGATCGTCAAGTTCGAAGGGTGCTACCACGGTCACGCCGACAGCCTGCTGGTCAGCGCCGGATCCGGCGTGGCGACCCTGGCCATTCCGGGGTCCCCGGGGGTCCCCGCGGGGATCGCCGCCCACACCATCTCCGTTCCCCTGAACGACATGGAGGCGGTGGAGACGGCCTTCGAGCGGCACGAGGGCGAGATCGCCGCCCTGATCGTGGAGCCCGTTCCGGCCAACGCGGGCGTTCTCCCTCAGGGAAAGTCCTTTCTGGAGGGGCTGAGACGGGTGACCCGGGATCACGGGAGCCTGCTCATCTTCGACGAGGTGATCAGCGGCTTCCGGGTGGCCCCGGGAGGGGCCCAGGAGCTCTACGGCGTCCTGCCGGACCTCACCTGCATGGGCAAGATCATCGGCGGCGGGCTGCCCGTGGGGGCCTATGGCGGGCGGCGGGACCTGATGGAGCGGATGGCCCCCCAGGGGGACGTCTACCAGGCCGGGACCCTGTCGGGCAACCCGCTGGCCATGGCCGCCGGGCTGGCCACCCTGAACGCGCTCCGGGAGGAAGGCGTGTACGTCTCCCTGGAGGAGAAGGGCCGGCGGCTGTTCGATGGGCTCGGGGAGCGGGCGCGCGCGGCCGGCCTGTCCGTCACGGTGAACCGGGTCGGCTCCCTGGGGTCCCTTTTCTTCACGGAGGGGCCGGTGACGGACTTCCCGTCGGCCGCGGCGAGCGACACGTCGCAATTCCGGACCTACTACGCCCGGATGCTGGAGCAGGGAATCTACCTGGCCCCGTCCCCGTTCGAGGCCGCGTTCGTGTCCACGGCCCACACGGAACCGGTGATCGACGAGACGCTGGAATGCGCGGCCCGGGCCTTCGAAGGACTCGCAAGCGATCAGAAATAGGTTGACTTTGCGGAAAGTCCTGTGTTAGAGACAAGCCGTTTTTCAACCATTCGGGTGTCGGGAGGCGCCCAGCCGGTTTCCATGGAAGAGGACACCAAAAAAATGTTCAGGACCCTCGGTTACCTCAGTACCGTGGGTCTGGCCATGGCCTTTTCCATCGGTATCGGCGCGGGGATCGGGTACTACCTGGACAACAAGTTCGACACGACCCCCTGGCTGTTTTTCCTGTTTCTGGGACTCGGCATCGCAGCGGCGTTCCGAAACTTGTACGTCATGTACAAGCGGGGACAAAAGATGCAGTAATCCCGGGCAGGGAGAGGTAAGGCAAGGCATGGCGATCGATCTCGACTGGAAGGCCGCGTACCGGGAAATCAAGCTGCTGAACTGGATCACGCTCGGGGTTCTCGCCGCGGCGGGCGCCGTCTTCTCGGACCCGCCGTCGACGCTGGGGATCATTCTGGGGGGGTTGATCATCATGGCCAACTTCGGCCTTCTCCAGCACACGATTCGGCGGGCTTTTTCCAGTGAAGGAGGCATGGCGGGGTCCAAGGCCTCCGTGATCGTGAAGTACTACTTCCGGCTTCTGGCCCTCGGCGTCGTCCTGTTCCTCCTGGTCGGCAGGGGCTGGATCAACCCCGTGGGCCTCGCCATCGGGCTGTCCACGGTGTTCATCAGCATTGTCGGGTTCGGCATCAGGCGGGCCTGCAAACTCTACATCAGGGAGGCGACCTAGTGGAGCACCACTACTTCTTCATCAACGAGATCCTGAAGGGAATCGGGCTCGGGCACTTCGCGCACGACTACCAGGCGGCGACCCACTCCTGGTTCATCATGATCATCATGATCATCGGGGCGGCCCTCCTCGCGAAAAGCGTCAAGCTCCTGCCCACCAAGGGGCAGAACGTGCTGGAGGTGATCCTCGGGGGCCTTGAGGACTTCATGGTGGAGATCACCGGCCCCGAGGGGAGGGCGTTCTTCCCGTTCATCGCCACGATCTTCCTCTACATCTTCATCTGCAACCTGATCGGCCTCGTTCCCGGCTTCTTTTCGCCCACGGCCAGCCTGAACACCACGCTCTCCTTGGCGCTCTGCACGTTTATCCTGACCCACGTCATCGGGATCAAGTTCCACGGGGTGAAGTACATCAAGCACTTCCTGGGCCCCATCTGGGCCCTGGCGCCGCTGATGTTCGTCATCGAGGGGATCGGCCACCTCGCCCGGGTCATGTCCCTCAGCGTGCGTCTCTTCGGCAACATCTTCGGCAAGGAAAAGATCCTGGGCATCCTGTTCGGGCTCGCCGGGCTCTACCTGGTGCCGCTTCCGATCCTGTTTCTCGGCATCCTGGTCAGCTTCATTCAGGCGGTCGTGTTCATGCTCCTGGCCATCGTCTACTTTGCCGGGGCCATGGAAGAGGCCCACTGATCGAACCACGGAACGGTGAGCCGGCCCTGGTTGGCGCGGGGGCGGGCTCTTTGAAAGAAGGCGCACATCCATATTCACTTCAAAGGAGGTTGACATGTCAAAGAAAGGAGTTTTTGGTGCTCTGACCGCCATGCTGGTGCTGGGAACGGCATCCTCGGCCATGGCCGCCCCCGAGGCAGCGGCTGCGGGCCTGTGGACGTTCTTCGGGATCGCCATCGCCTGCGGCTTCGGGATCGGCGTCGCGGCCTTCGGTACCGGCCTGGGCATGGGACACGCGATCAACGGCGCGCTCCAGGGGACCGCACGGAACCCCGAGGCGGGCGGTAAGATCATGACCACCATGATCATCGGTCTGGCCCTGATCGAGTCCCTGTGTATCTACGCCCTGCTCATCTGCTTCATCATGGTCTTCAAGATTCCCGACCTGGCGCCGATGCTGGATGCCATCGTCCAGTCGTTCTAAAGCCTGAAGACGGGGGGACCGGCATGCGGTCCCCCCCCTTTTTCGACCTTAATGTGCACAATTTCACAAATTGGCCGGGCTCGACAGGGCCCCTGTCCGCGAAGCACGACCGGGGGTTCCCCCTTTCCCGGCGCGAACCCCTTTTTTGCGAAACGCTTGCCCCCCGGTCGGCCGGGGAGCGATGCGTCACGGATCCGGTGGATGGCCAGGGAAACGAGAATTCCGAGCGCGACCATTGAGCGCATCGCGCTCTACGTGAAGCCGCTGGAGCGCCTGCTCGAGGAGAGGACGGAGGTGGTCTCCTCCCGGAAGCTGGCCCTCCTCTGCCGCGTCCGCTCCGCTCAGGTCCGCAAGGATCTGTCCTACTTCGGGGAGTTCGGGGTGCGGGGGGTGGGGTACGACGTGCGGGACCTCCTTCGGGAGATCCGACGGATCCTGGGAACGGACCGGGAGTGGCGGCTCGCCATCGTGGGGCTGGGCAACATGGGCCAGGCCCTGGCCCGGGACCCGGCCTTCGAGAAGCGGTGCCACCGGTTCGTCGCGGCGTTCGACTCCGACCCGAACAAGATCGGGACCTCCGCCGTGACGGGGGTGGTCATCCAGCCCGCTTCCAGGATCGTCGAGGTCTGCCGCTCGGAGGGGGTGCACATCGGCCTCATCGCGGTCCCCCCCTCCCAGGCCCAGGGCGTGGCGGACAGGCTGTTCGAGGCGGGCGTCAGGGCGATCCTGAACTTCTCACCGTTCCAGGTCCGGCGCCCGGACTGCTGCCACGTGGAGAACGTGGACTTCACGGTGAGCCTGGACAACCTGGCCTACTTCCTGGGACGGAAGGGGGGATAGGCTGGAGCAGATCCCGGAGAGATCTCCCGGTGTGGGATTCCGGGATTTCGACGATCTCCTCGGGCGTCCCGGCTCCCACCAGGCGCCCGCCCCCGTCCCCGCCTTCGGGACCCAGATCCACCACGAAGTCCGCCGTCTTGATCACGTCCAGGTTGTGCTCGATCACCACCACCGTGTGGCCCTGGGCCACCAGGCGGCCGAGCACCTCGAGCAGCTTCTGGATGTCCGCGAAGTGGAGGCCGGTGGTGGGCTCATCCAGGAGATAGAGGGTGTTCCCCGTGCTCCGCTTCCCCAGCTCTCGGCTGAGCTTCACCCGCTGGGCCTCGCCTCCCGAGAGCGTGGTGGCGGGCTGTCCGAGCCGGATGTACCCCAGTCCCACCTCCAGCAGCGTCTTGAGCCTGGTGCGCAGCGCGGGCACCGCCTCGAAGAAGGCGAAGGCCTGGTTCACGGTCATCCCCAGCACGTCGGCGATGTGCTTCCCCCGGTAACGGACCTCCAGCGTGTCCCGGTTGAATCGCAGGCCCCGGCAGGCCTCGCAGGTCACGTACACGTCGGGGAGAAAGTGCATCTCGATCTTGATCACGCCGTCCCCGCGGCAGGACTCGCATCGCCCCCCCTGCACGTTGAAGCTGAACCGCCCCGGGCGGTATCCCCGGATGCGCGCCTCGGGCAGCATGGCGAAGAGCTCCCGGATCGGCGTGAAGATCCCCGTGTAGGTGGCCGGGTTGGACCGGGGGGTTCGGCCGATGGGGCTCTGGTCGATGCGGATGACCTTGTCCACGAGGTGCAGGTTCCGGATCGCCTTCACCCGCGCCACAGGCGTCCGGGCGTGGTGGAGGCGGTGGGCGAGGACCGGGTAGAGGATCTCGTTGACCAGGCTGCTCTTGCCGGAGCCGGACACCCCGGTGACGCAGGTGAACGCGCCCATGGGAATCTCGACCGCGATGTCCTTCAGGTTGTTCTGCCGCGCTCCCTCGATGACGAGTCTCTCCCCGCCCTTTCTCCGTGTCGGGGGTACGGGGATGGCGCGCGCCCCCGCGAGGTACCGGCCGGTCAGGGAGCGTTCGTCCTCGATCAGCTTCGAGGGAGGGCCCGCGAACACGACCTCCCCGCCTTTCACCCCCGCTCCCGGTCCCATGTCGATCACGTGGTCTGCGGCCCGGATGGTCTCCGCGTCGTGCTCCACCACCACCACGGTGTTTCCCAGCTCCCGGAGCCGCCGGAGGTTCTCCAGCAGCCGGAGATTGTCCCGCTGGTGGAGACCGATGCTGGGTTCGTCGAGCACGTACAGGACCCCGGCCAGACCGGAACCGATCTGGGTGGCCAGCCGGATGCGCTGGTCCTCCCCGCCGGACAGGGTCGCCGACGCCCGGTCCAGGGTGAGGTAGTCCAGGCCCACGCTCCGGAGGAAGCCGAGGCGCTCGCGGATCTCCCGGAGGACGCGCTCGGCGACCTGCACCTTCTCCGGGGAAAGGGAGAGTTCGTCGAAGAACCGGACGGCCCGGCCCACGGACATGGCGGAGACCTCGTGGATGCCCTTCCCCCCCACGCGGACCGCCCGTCCGGCCGGACCCAGGCGGACGCCCTCGCAGGCCGGGCAGGGACCGATGCTCATGTACTTCTCCAACTCCTCGCGGATGAAGGCCGAGTCGGTTTCCCGGTACCGGCGCTCCAGGTTGGGAATCAGCCCTTCGAAGGGCCGGTCGTAGGTGTGCTTCCGGCCCTCCGCCCGGTAGCGGAAGCGGATGACCTCCTCCCCGGAGCCATGAAGAAACACGTCCCGCACCCGGGCCGGCAGCTCCCGAAAGGGCACGAACGGGTCCACCCCGTAGTGCTCGCAGACCGCGTCCACCATCTGCTGGAAGTAGGGGGACTGACGCCTGGCCCAGGGGGCCAGGGCCCCTTCCCGCAGGGAGAGGGAAGGGTCGGGGACGAGAAGCTCGGGATCGAAGTCGCGCCGGGATCCCAGCCCGCCGCAGGCCGGGCACGCGCCCTTGGGGCTGTTGAAGGAGAACATCTGCGGGGTGAGCTCCGGGAGGCTCATGCCGCAGCGGGCGCAGGCCGAGGCCTGGCTGAGGAAGAGGGTGTCCCCGCCCACCACCTCCACCAGCGCGGTCCCCTCGGACAGATTCAGGGTGAGCTCGAGGGAATCGGTCAGGCGCCTGCGGACCCGGTCGTTCACCACGAGCCGGTCCACCACGGCGCTGATGGTGTGGGGGCGGTTCTTGTCCAGGGGGATCTCCTCGTCCAGCAGGCGGTCCTCGCCGTCCACCCGCACCCGGGTGAACCCGTCCTTGCGGAGTCTCCGGAGGATCTCCACGTGGCCTCCCTTCTTGCCCTCCACCAGGGGTGCGAGGATCAGGATCCGGGTGCCCGGCTCGAGGGAAAGGCCCCGATCCACCATCTGCTGCACCGTCTGGGAGGAGATGGGCAGACCGCACTCCGGGCAGTGGGGCGTCCCGGTGCGCGCAAAGAGGAGGCGGAGGTAGTCGTGGATCTCCGTGGCGGTCCCCACCGTGGATCTGGGGTTGGTGTTCCTGGAGCGCTGCTCGATGGAGATGGCCGGGGACAGCCCCTCGATGGCGTCCACGTCCGGCTTGTCCATGCGCTCCAGGAACTGGCGTGCGTAGGCGGAGAGGGACTCCACGTAGCGCCGCTGTCCCTCGGCGTAGAGGGTGTCGAAGGCGAGCGACGACTTGCCCGAGCCCGAGAGCCCGGTCACCACCACAAGGCGGTTTCTGGGGATGTCCAGGGAGACGTCCTTCAGGTTGTGGACCCTGGCGCCGCGGATCTTGATGGTCCCGTCGTTCATGACGTCTGAGCGGGCCTCGCCGCCCGCCGGTTGGCGGCCATGAAGGTCGCGGTTCGGACGGCGGCCTCCAGGCTGGAGGGATCGGCCGTTCCCGTGCCGGCGATGTCGTAGGCCGTGCCGTGGTCCACCGAGGTCCGCACGATGGGAAGGCCCAGGGTGACGTTCACGCCGTCGGAGAAGTGCAGGAGCTTGAGGGGGATCAGGCCCTGGTCGTGATACATGCAGACCACGGCGTCGAACGCGCCGGAGGCCGCCTTGACGAAGACGGTGTCCGCCGGGATCGGACCGTCGGCGTCGATGCCTCGAAACCGGGCACCCCGCACGGCCGGGAGGATGATCCTCTCCTCCTCGTCCCCGAAGAGACCCTCTTCCCCGGCGTGGGGGTTGAGGGCCGCCACGGCCAACCGGGGGGACTGGATGCCGAAGTCGGAGCGAAGCCCGCGGTGCGTGATCTCCAGGGTGCGAAGCACGGCCTCCTCGGTCAGGAGCCTCGGGACCTCGCGGAGCGAGCAGTGGATGGTGACCAGGGTGACCCGGAGGCGTTCCCCTGCGAGCATCATGACCACCTCCCGAGCACCGGTCAAATGGGCGAGCAGCTGGGTGTGTCCCTCGTAGGCGTGTCCCGCCCGCTGCATGAGGGCCTTGCTGATGGGGGCGGTGACCAGCCCGTCCAGCTCGCCCTCCAGGGCGAGTTGGACGGCCCGAACGATCGCGGCCACCATGGCCTCACCGCCCTCCAGGGTGGGGGCGCCCGGTCGGAGACGGGCCGGGTTCAGGCGGGAGGTCGGGAGCACGTCCACCACGGCCGGCCGCTCTCCCGCCCCGTTCGTCTCCCCGATCTCGCGCAGGGTCAGGTCGGGGTGGGCCTCCACGATGGCGCCGATCGCCCCCGGATCCCCCAGGACCAGGAGCCGGGCCATTGCGCGCAGCGCGGGGTTGGAGAGCGCCTTGACCACGATCTCCGGGCCGATGCCGGCGGGATCGCCCATGGTGATGCCGATGACGGGGAGGTGAGACATAGCGTGGCTCGTGGTTCGTGGTTCGTGGTTCGTGGTTCTTGGTTCGTGGTTCGCAAAATAAAGATGGAGCCGGGAAACGAGTGCGGTTCAAAGGGGTCTCCCGGACACGGACACGAACCACGGCCGTATAAGGGCCGTGTTCGTGGCTCGTAAAGGAATCGTAACCGGGAAACGTATTGAATCTCAGGGTTTT
>CAYVVQ010000147.1:0-4035 GCA_964454455.1 uncultured Desulfobacterales bacterium
CTAGGGCAGATCTCGAAGCTTCGGGCTTTTTGCGACTCCATCATGATTGACGGGATTCTCATGGAGCCTGTGACGGATCCGATCGGTGCGCGAATCGGTTCGAGCCCCTTCCACAAGGATCAAGAGACAACCCCCTACAGCCTCCACAGCTGAAAACCCGCCTCCCGAACCGCCTCCGTCGCCAGCACGGACTTGACGTCGATCACGCACCCCGAGGCCTTGACACCCCCCAGGAGCTCCTCGAGCGGCATCTCCTTGTAGGCCCGGTGGGGCACCGCCAGGATCAGGGCCCCGAGATCCCGCATGGATTCCAGCCCTTCGAGCGTGATCCCGTAGTGCCCTTGCGCCTCCTCCGGGTCGGCCAGGGGGTCGTGCACCCCCACCTCCACCTCGTAGGAGCGAAGCTCGGCCACGATGTCCACCACCCGGCTGTTCCTCAAATCCCCGCAGTCCTCCTTGAAGGTGAGCCCCAGGATCCCCACCCGGGTGCCGCGGATGGACTGCCCGGCCCGGATCATCATCTTGACCGTGTTCTCCGCGATGAACTTCCCCATGTTGTCGTTCACCCGCCGGCCGGCCAGGATCACCTCCGGGTGGTAGCCCACGCTCTCGGCCTTGTAGGTGAGGTAGTACGGGTCCACCCCGATG
This sequence comes from uncultured Desulfobacterales bacterium, assembly GCA_964454455.1. Lineage (GTDB taxonomy): Bacteria > Desulfobacterota > DSM-4660 > Desulfatiglandales > HGW-15 > JAIPEI01. The sequence goes on from CAYVVQ010000147.1 coordinate 649, forward strand.
CAGTGCCCCCCCACCAGCCCGGGCCGGAAGGGGAGAAAGTTCCACTTGGTCCCCGCCGCCTCGAGCACCTTCATGGTGTCGATCCCCAGCCGCTCGAAGATGACGGCCAGCTCGTTCACCAGGGCGATGTTGAGGTCCCGCTGGGTGTTCTCGATCACCTTGGCGGCCTCGGCCACCTTGATGGACCCGGCCCGAAAGACCCCCGCCTCCACCACCCGTTCGTAGAGCCCGGCCACCCGCTCCAGGGTCTCCTCGTCGTCCCCGGCCACCACCTTCACGATCCGCGAAAGGGTGTGCTCCCGGTCCCCCGGGTTGATGCGCTCGGGCGAGTAGCCCACGTGAAAGCCCTCCTTCCACACGAGCCCCGAGGCCTCCTCCAGGATGGGGACGCACACCTCCTCGGTGACCCCCGGGTAGACCGTGGACTCGAAGATCACCACCGCACCCGGCTTCATGTTCCGGCCCACGGTCTCAGAGGCCCCCCGCACCGGGGAGAGATCCGGCTGCCGGGCCCCGTCGATGGGCGTGGGGACCGCCACCACCACGAAGTCCGCCTCCCCCATCCTCCCGGGGTCGGCCGTCACCTCCAGGAGCTCCGCCGCGCGAAGCTCCTCGGGCGGCATCTCGCCCGTGGGGTCCACGAGCCCCTTCAAGGCCTCCACCTTGCGCGGGTCCGTGTCGAACCCCACCGTGGGCATCACCCGCCCGAATGCCGCGGCCAGCGGCAGGCCCACATAGCCCAGCCCCACCACGGCCACCCTGCTGGCTTGGGTTGATCGATTCAATGGGTTCATCCTCCTTGGTTGAAAGCACAGTCAAAGGGCGGTTCAAAGCGGTTCAACAAAAATCGCAAGCCCCTGCACCGCTCCAGACTCGGAGATCCCGGGCGGCCAGGGGCGGATCGGCCGGCAAGTTACAAGGGCACCCAATCCGCCCGGCCGATCGGGGAGGAAGCCTACTCGAATCGGGGATGGCAGTCAATCAATAACGGAACGATCATGGATCGATTGGAACCGGATGGCGTCTTCCCTGCGGGAGGGAATCGCTTTTCCCAGACCGATGAGTCCGCTTCCGTGGAGCTGGATTCCACTCTTCCGAAGGAGGATCTCCTCTCCGGTGTCGAAGCGGATCGAGGTGCCGTTTCGGCTGAGGTCGAACAGGCTGAATGCGTCATCGAGGTACACGATGGTGGAGTGGGTGCGGGACACCGTGCGGTCCTGCAGTACCAGATCGTTGCTCCTCTTGCGGCCCATGGTGAGGATCGGTCGAGCCGGGTCCACGCGCACGACGGTTTCGCCCAGCTGCACCTCCAGGTTGTGCGACAGGGGCTTGGGCGCGGCAATCTTGATGACCTCGCCGCAGCTCGGGCAGAGGACGTACCCCGGGGATTGCGCTACCTTGTCGGGGGTGAGCTGGACGCGTGTGCCGCATTCCTCGCAAAAGGCGATCAATAGGGGATTCCTTTCCCTTCCTCGTGGGTGGTGTCCGCAAAAGCCACCGGACCGAAGAGATCGGTCCTCCCCCCCTCGGGCGTTCGGGTTTCTTCCGCGATCGGGAAGGGGCCTTCTTTCTCTCCATCTTACGACTTCACCGGCTCTGCATGATGGTCCTTCCTGCGCATGGCCTCGAGAAGGATTCCCTGGAGGTCCCCATCGATTCTCTTCTGTTTTCTGGCGCACGCGTACTGAACGGATAGGGTGGTGTGGTCCCAGGACAGGATGGCGTGGGCCGCTTCGAGCCCGGCGACCTCGTTCAACCGCGCGTCCACGAGCTCTCCTTCCCGGAAGAAGAGCGCGCCCCTTTGCCCGGTGCCGCGGTCGAACACCCGGATGGTGCACGTCTTCCCCTCCGCCTCGATCAGCTGAATGAACGCGCCGACGGAGAAGTCGTGGAGCACCCCGTCCTGGGCCTCCATCCGCAACGTGGCGATGATCTTCCGGGCCAGCTCATCGATTATGAAGGGCTTCTGGATGTAACCGACGGCGCCGCCCCGGTTCGCCCGCTCTTCGATTTCGGGTGTCCCGTACGCGGTGATCACGATGACCGGCACCTCGGGGTAGTGCTCGAGGATATGGGCCAGCAGGCCGAAGCCGTCCATCCTGGGCATCTTGAGGTCCGTGACCACCAGCGAGACGTCGTTCCGGCGGAGTTTTTCCACCGCGCTTTCTCCATCCTCGGCGACTTGGACCGAGAAGAAGCGGCGGTATTTCCCCAGCCCGTCCCGGGTCATGAGAAGCAAGTCCTGATCGTCATCCACGATCAGCACGTTCCGAGCCATGGGCTTCCCTTTCTGGCGGGCGCCGATCGGATCGTCCGGATGGTTTAAGGAATGTCAAGTGTGAGAAAGTATAGTCCAAACAGGAGAGGGAATGTCAAGCCGGGATTCCCGGGGGGGCACGAAAGCCCCGAAGCCCCCGCCGATCCCAGGTATCATTCCTCGCCCCCTGGAATCGGTCCGGTGACGCGCCAGGTAAGCGGCTCTTGGTAGTCAGGCCGGCGCCAGTAAAGACCTTCCCACTCGGGATTGGTCAACGGGGCGCTCACCACCCCCTCCGGCCCGATGAGAGAGAAGTCGCACACGTACCGATCCACGTCGAGCAGGCCTCGGGACAAGGCATCTTCCGTATAGTCCGCACCGACCAACACGGTTCCCTGGTACGCGCCATTCACCAAAAGGACATCCCTCGCTCCACGGGCACGTGCCTCCCGGTCGAACGTCCCTCCCACGTGGTTGAACTCATCCTCGACAACACACCGGACCCTCACGGCGGTCACCACGTCGAAGATGTTCTTCACGTCCACCGGCACCTCGAACACGAAGTCGGCGTCGGGCATCCCCGGGTCCCCTTCCGGCCCGGGGAACTCCTCCGCCAGGTCGTCTTCGAACAGGGAGCCCTGGGCGGCCGCGGTCCCGGGCGCGGCACAAAGGGCCAGGAGGGCCGGCACCAGGATGGAGGAGACGATCCAGAGGGGCCATGCACCCCCCTGTAGGGTGGCTCGGTTTCGTCGTGAGGGTCTCATGGAGTCTCTCCTTTCCGTGAAGGGATGTCAGGGCCCCACCAGGAATCCGTGGGAGGCCTCGTCCTCTTGACTTCCACTGTCCCGGATCCGTCCCACCAGGGTGTAGGCGCCGGGATCCAGGTCCCAGAGCGGAAACCGCACCCGGACGGCCTCGTCCCCGGTCGTGGGAAGGAAAAAGCCGTCGGCTTCGGGGTCAGCCGGGGCGAACGAGACGTAGTGCACCCGGGTCTTGTCGGACCAGACCTCGAAAACCACCTGGTCCGGCCAGGCGAACCCTTTGACGCTCATGTGCGCTTCCAGGCCTTCCTGCGTCTCCTCGGTCCAGAGCCGGTCGATTCTCAGGGGGCGATACTGGAGGGCGTCGCC
>CAYVVQ010000147.1:4135-8123 GCA_964454455.1 uncultured Desulfobacterales bacterium
CGGTGAATGGCATCGTGGCTCAGGGCGTCGATCCGCAGGCCGCAGGGGCAGCGGATCTCCTTCTCCAGGAGATTGTTGCCCTCGTCCCCCTCGGCCACCTCCTGGTCCGGGTCCGCCTCCACCAGGAACCGCAGCCTGGGACGGTCCCAGGGGGCGTCCCAGGCAAAGGGGTTGATGAGATCGAACCACTGCGGCTCCCCGGAGCCGAGATCCATGGGGATCTCGACCCGCAGGGTCTCCTGGTGGGAGGAGTCCGGGTCCCAGACGTGCACGCGCACCGGCAACGTGCCCTCCCAGGGGAGGCCGTTGTTCTGGATCTGCACGGTGATCCGCTCCGGGTGGATCAACCGCTGGAGGTCGCGGACGTCGAAATCGGGATACACGAACCCGGAGATGCCCTGGATGGTGATCTCGCCATCGCTCTCGTCCTGCACGGACCCGTCCTGTGACTCGACCACGACGGTGTAGGTCCCACTCAGCACGTTGGAGGGGATCTCCGCCGTGACCCGCCCCAGGAAGGCCGAGGCGCTCTCCACGAGAACCCGTCCGTACGCCTCCCCGGTCCTGCGGAGCAGGATCCGCACCCGGTCGATCTCCCCGGAGCTCGACCACAGCACGGCCTCGGAGGTGTTGGCCCGCCACACCTCGCCGCCGTTGGGATGGACCAGCTCCAGGGAGGGCCCCGCGGGGATGCCCGCCTCCTCCAGGGTCTCCCCGTCGATGACCTGGAAGCCCCCCACCTGGGGCCCCAACGCGAGGCCCGTCATCCGGAGGGGCCCCGTTTGGAGCACCCGCGGCTCGGGTCGCAGGCCGGTCATCTCCAGCGCGCCGGTCCGGACCATTCCCGGCTCCGGCCGCAAGCCGCTCATTTGGAGGGTCCCGGTTCGAATGAGCTCGGGAAACGGCTCCACCGCCACACGGGCCCCGATGCGCGCGACCTCCTCGCCGCCGGCCTGGTCCAGGGCCCGGACCGCCAGCACCCGGGTCTGCGCCCCCTCGACCGGGAAGTCGCTCTCCAGGCGCCTCACCGCACCGGCGTCGAGAAAGGGAACGAAGGCGCTGTCCACCACCTGGTCGCCCACCCGGAACTCCACCAGGAGGGGAGGCCGGGGCTCCCCGCCTCGGTTTTCCAGGTCCGCCCGGATGTGGAGCTGCTGGGGCCGGCTCAGGACGAACCGCTCGCGCCCGTCCGCGTCCTCCTCCACCCGGGGCGTCTCCAGCTCCCCCTCGAGGACCAGCTCCCGAAACCCCACCACCGCACCTCCGGCCCGCTGGAACCGGACCCGCCGAAACGAACTGGCCGCCCTCAACCGCTTTCCGTCGCGGGCCTCCACGTGCCACCGGTAGGGGACGCCCGGCGAAAGCGCCTCCCGGTCGTAGGCGGTGAGCACGTACCGGCCGGTCTCGGAGAGGGCCGAGACCACTGGAGGGTCGAAGGCCTCGACCCCTGAAACGCCGTCCTCCGCCGGGGTCAACTCGAAGGTGTAGGTGAGGTCGCCTTCCAGGGTCTCCCAGCGAAACCCCCCGTCCTCCGGTCCGGCCGACAGGGCGAGGGTGGCCCCGTCCGGCGGGGAGACGAGCCGCAGGGACCGGGCCGCCCCCCCGGCCTCCTCCCCGGTCACGTAGTAGAAGATCACCGGCTCGTCGAACGGGGGCACCGGCTCCAGGATCTCCAGCTCCACCTCGTGCCTGCCCGTGTCGTAGGTGGGGAGGCCGGGCACCTTCGGGCTCTCGATCGAGACCCGGCGCATCCCCCGGTAGAGGTACCGGCTGACAAAGCCCACCACCTGCCCGTCCACCTTCCACTGGGCCCTCAGCAGGCCGCCCCCGTTGTAGGTGATCTCGGCCACGGCGCGAAGGCCGCGCGCGTGCCGCGGCACGGTGGCCCGGCCCTCGGCCCCGGCCTGCCCGGCGAAGCGGAGCGCCACGCGGACCAGGGAGAAGGGACCGGCCGAGGCCGGGACCACCTGCAACCGCACCCGGGTGGTCTCGGTACGCCCGCCGTGCGCGAACCGTCGTTCGTAGAGGATCCGCTCCCCCGCCTCCCGGGCCGCCGCGATCACCCCCGGCGGGACCCGAAGGGACTCGGTGGCGGTCCCGGTGCCGCCTGCCACGGGCAAAGACACACGGGAGCGTACCCGGTCCAGCAGGCTCCCCCCCGAGGTGACGAACCGCCCCTCCCGGGAGACCGCGGTGAAGCGGCCGCCGCCGGACGCAGTGGCCCGGTAGACCAGGGACACGGGGTTCCGCTGCCCCGGCACCACGGCAAGGGAGGGCGGTGCGGCCGTGACCCGGAAAGAGAAGGGGGCGCCGCCCCCGCCGCCCACCGTGACGGTCTGGCTCGGGTTGCACGCCGGCGTCTCCGCGCTCCCGCCCAAGCAGGTGAGCTGGACCGTGTAGGTCCCTGCGGCCGCATAGGTGTGGGTCTCGGGCCCGCCCCCCCCGGGAAGCAGGAGGCCTGTGGCGTCTCCGTCGCCCCAGTCCACCCTGTACCAGTCGCAATCGCACGCCGGGGGCGGCAACGCCCCGTCGTGCACCCACGTGGCGGTGACCGTGAGCGGGGCGGGGCCGCTGGTTGGGGTCACGTTGAGCGTGGTGTCGGCGAGGGCCGCGCCCCGCACCCAGAGACCGAACGCCACCAGGCACAACAGGACCCGGGCGGCCCGCCCGAGCCGTCCCCGCGCCTTCGAAGGACTCTTTTCGGAGGTGGTTCCCAGGCCAATCAAGAGACGGATTCCTCCTCGCACACGGGTTCAGAAGAGCTGCACGGGAAAGTGAAAGCTCACGACCCCGAAGACGGCGTAGTCCTCCCGGCTGTCCCCCGCCGCGTGGTCCCGGGTCCGGCCGTACTCCCCTCGCAGGGAGAGGGTCTGGCGGGAGCCGTCGTCCCGCTCGTTGGGCACCCGCCAGTTCACCTGTCCGATGCCGTTGAAGGTGGTGGTGTGGAACGCGCCTTCCAGGGAGCGGTTGTCCAGCACGGACAGGGTGGTGTTCAGGTTCAACCGGTCGGGAATCAGCGCGATCACCCCGCCCACCGTGCCCTGAAACGTCTCCGTGGAGCCCGGACCCGGCTCCGCCCGAAACCGGGTGTAGGAAAACGACGGGTGCACGGCCACGCGGTCCCACGGAAGGAAGCTCCCGGACAGGGTCGCCACCTGGGTCCGGCTGTCCCGGTCCGTGGCGGCGGAGCGATCGTCGAACCGGGTGATCGAGTAGGAGGGGGAGAGGCTCCAGCGTTCCCCCGACACGGAGAACCCGCCTCCCAGGGTCTGGGTCCGGTTCTCGATGGGCGAGAAGGCCTCGGGCTCCCGGGAGGTCTCCTGCTGGTTCAGGGTGTAGTGGAGAAAGACCGCCGGCCACCCCGCCCGGACCAGGTCGTAGCCCAGGGCGGCCGTGCTGTTCTCGACGACCGGCATGAGGGGGTCCTCGTCCACGTTGTCGCGGTGGTGGACGAGCGAGACGCGGAAGAGCGACGAGAGCGCCCGCCACCCCAGCCCCAGGTCCCAGGTCTCGCGGTCCTGTAAACCGAGGGGGTCCGTGATGCTCCGGTACCGGGGGCCCAGATAGGTGTACCCCGCCTCCCAGTCGTACCCCTCGCCCTCGCCGTGGAGCCTCCCCCGCCACGCCCGGTCCGAGACCTCGCCCCGGTCGTCCGACAGGTCCCCGTCGAACCGGCTGTCGCAGAGCTCGGCCTCCAGGCCCAGCCGGTCCCCCCAGATGCGGCTCCCCAGGGAGAGGCTCAGCACGTCGCCCTCGGTGCCCCCTTCCAGGGTGCTCACGTTGTAGTGATCCGGGTGCGCGTTTCGACCGGTGGCGTAGAAGAGCCTCAACCCCAGCCGGTCGTCCTCGAGAAACGCCCGCTCCAGGGAGCCCCCCACCAGGCGCTGGTCCGCGTCCCCCCAGCCCAGGCCGTGCTCGAAGCCCGTGATGGCGTTGCTCCTCACGGCGAAGGCCTCCGCCTCCACCCCGTGCACCCGCACCCCCGCCC
>CAYVVQ010000148.1:0-8066 GCA_964454455.1 uncultured Desulfobacterales bacterium
TAAACGTCCAGTTTTTCGTGCCCAAGCGTCATGTCTCTTCGATCCCGATAGCGATTCCGATTTCGATTTGGATGATCCCAACAGGGGAGGCCTGCCTGGACGGTCCGGCGTGGGTGGCGGTCGTGGAACGCGGAGGGGGCAGGAATGCCTCCGGTCGTAACCGCCTGCCATGACCAGGCCGGGAGCTGAGGGAGCGGAGAAAGGCCTCACCCCCGGAGCCTCCTGAGACAGGCGCTGGCCGCGGGGTCGCCGGGGTTGAGGCGTTCGGCCTGCGGATCGGAAAAAGGTCAAAATTCAAGACCTGACCCCATGGGTGACCCCATGGGCTCAGTACAGGAAGGCCTTTCCGGTGTTCTTCAGGGTGTGGTCGTCCCGCATGTAGTTGGCCTGGCTTCTGTTCCGGACGATCACGTCGAAGCCTTCCGGGTCGAACACGTGGAAGTCGTAGTCCGGGGCCTGCTCCGGGCCGGTCTCGTGCATCAGCTCGATGTGGCGCTCGAGCTTGGCGATGGAGAAGGACACCAGCTCCTTGAGGAACCCGAAGGCGTGTCGCATCTGGTGGAAGCCGTACTTCTTCATCATGGCGAAGCCCGCCGCCGCCTCCTCCTCGGCCTTCTTGTTGGGGTGCTCCTGGCTGGTGGTGCAGGCGGTCTGGATGGCCGGGATGTCCAGCTTCTTGCTGACCTTCTCCATCAGGAGGTTGGCCGCGTTGTGGGAGACGAGGCCCAGGTCCACGGCGTAGTTCCTCTGGATGTTCGCAATGGACGGAAGGCCCGCGTGGACCGTGGTGAGCCCCGGGTTGACCAGCTGGGTCAGGGTGATGCCGAAGAGGGCCTCGGCGTGGGTCAGGGTCAGGAGGCCGGACATGGAGTAGGGGGCGCTCAGGCCGGCCATGGGCATGGTGGAGACGTAGATGGGAAGACCGGCCTTGATGCAGGCCAGGAACGGCTCGACCATGCTCTCGATGAGGGAGAGCGGGCTGTTCAGGATGGAGAACTGGATGGTGAGCCCCCCGCGGGTCTCGTGGATCTCCTTGGCGCGCGCGATGCCCTCCTCGGTCACGGCGGCCGCGTAGACGGGCTTGTCGCAGTGCTCGATGATGGTGTCCATCACCTTGACCTCCTGCTTTTTCAGGAGGACGCCGCGGGCCATGAAGTTCACGCCGTCGGCCTGGTTGACGGTCTTGGCGATGTGGACGAGGTGATCGAGGGTCGGCTCGATGAACTCCCCGGTCCGGTCGTCGTAAACGAACGGAGAGGTGCCCCCGACACCGAAGGAGTTCTCCGGGATCCAGTATGCGTCCCGCTTCGGGGTCGTGTTCAGGGCCTGCTCGACGAGGGGCGTCAGGACGTGGAGATGACCGCTGCTTTCGTCAAAGGCCGCCAGGCCGGTCTCCTCGAAAATTTGCCGCACCGCGGCCGAGGGGCACCTCACGCCCACCTCCTCGAGCACCCGGAGGGCGTCTCGATGAATCCTCTCGACCAGCTCGGACTCCTCCAGGGGAAGGCTCTCTTCTCCCGTATCGGTGATGGCTTCCGTCGATTCCATGGTGGTTCTCCTTCCTTTGCGTGTCGTTGCTTCCCCGCGCGGGGCGGGAAATCGTGAAGCGGTCCGGCGTCAGATGCGGACCCGCATGCCGTCGTAGGCGAACCGCGCGTTGTCGAGCTCGGTTTCGAGGGCCAGGTAGTCCCCGTGCCCCCGGTTCCAGTACTCCTCCAGGTGGCTGAAGATCACGCGGTGCGCCCGGATCCTTCGGGCGAGGGCCAGGGTCTCGTCGAACGTGTACAGGGTGGTTCGGCTGACGTGGTCTTCGGGGTATCGAAACCCGTGCTTCAGACCCGACTCGAACATCCCCGGCTGGATCACGAGGAGATCCGGATCCCGGACCTCCGCCCGGTGCTCGGGAAACGGCTTGATGTCGCACGGGGCGTAGGCCAGCTTCCTTTCGCCGTCGTCGAAGACGTAGACGAACGCCGTCTGGTCTCCCCGGTCGACGGGAATCGCTCGAATCGTGACGTCTCCAACGGTGATCGAGTCCCCGAAGGGGACGAGCTCGACGAAGCCCTGCCGGACGTAGAAGTCGATCAAGGGGCCGTATGCGGATCGAATCCCCCGAATCCTCTCGGCAAGGGCAAGCGGCAGGAGCAGTCGTATGCGTTTGTCCGGGTAGGCCCGCCAGGAGCGGAAGTCGAGGGCGATCTGCTCGACCACCCGGAACCCTTCCACGTGGTCCGGATCCAGATGCGTGAAGAGGAGGTGCTCCACGCCCCCGATTCGCTCTCGGTTGAGCTGTTGGGCGACCTCCGCCGGGGTGTCGATCAGCAGGCGGATGTCGTGGACAAAGGCCGAAGGTCCCGTTCTCGCAAAGGGCGCGCCCCGGCTCCTGGCTTCATCGCAGACCCTGCACCCGCAGCAGGGCTTGGGGATCACCATGCACCCGCCCGAACCGAGAATCGTCAGCTCCATGGCCCAGGCCTCCCATTCATCGAAGCGCCGGCCGTCCTCCCCCGCGTCTTGCGTGGAAGGACGGCCGAGCCTGTCCGACGAACCTCAGCTCCAGGGGAAGGGGCTGTGGGAGACCGGGTGCAGCTCTCCCTTCTTGTACCGTTCGAACCGGAAAGGCTTGAGCAGCTCCTGCTCCTCGTTCAGCACCTCCTTGGCCACGAGGGCTCCCACCCCGATCATCTTGTACCCGTGGTTCGAGTCCAGCATGAGGTAGCAGTTCTCCTTCAGGGCGTCGAAGACGGGGAAGTTGTCCGGGGTGAAGCAGCCCAACCCGCCCGAAGGAATGTTCTTGTAGAGCTTGTACTTGTCCTCGTAGCGCTTCTGGCAGTGGGCCAGGGCGGAGGTCCACATGTGGACGAACTCCGGACCCACCACGAAGTCCGGCGAGTCGATGCCGTAGGGGTCCACCACGGGGTAGCCCTCCACGATGTAGGGGGCCGCTCCCCCCTGGATACCGCCGAAGTTCAGGTCGGGCTTGTAGTAAATACCCCACATCTTGTCCGTGATGAGGGATCCGTCCTCGCTGGAGTAGAGCGGGGCGTCCGTGTCCACGTGGATCACGGGAGGCGGGTTGCCGTTGTTGTCGTAGCCCACGTCGGGCTCGACGCCCAGGGTGCCTTCCACCAGGCACCAGTAGGTCCACATCCGAACGTCCTGGTGGACCTTCCCGTCCCGGCCCTTGATCTCGATCTCGTTGGGCAGTCCGAGCATGTCCCAGAAGGTCTTCGCCCACGGACCGGGGCCGGCGATGACGTAGTCGCACTCGATGGTGCCCTTGTCGGTCTCCACAGCGGTGACGGTGTTCCCCTGCATGGGGAGCCCCGTGACCTGGACGCCGGTCATGATCCGCACGCCCTCGGCCTCCGCCTTGTCCGCCAGGCGGTAGAGGGAGCGCATGTTGTAAGCGAAGCCGCCTTTCTTCTCGTGGAGCACCGAGGTGATGTTCCGGGCCTGCCAGTCGTGGAAGACGTTCTCCCGCATGTACTCGAGGCAGTCCTTCTCCCCCTCGATGAACTCGGACGTGTAGCCGATGGCCTTCTGCTGCTCGTAGATGGTGGCCACGTCCGCGTGCATGGACTCGGGGGAGATCTGCATGTATCCGAGGGGGTTGTACCCGTACCCTTCGGCGTCCTCCTCCCAGACGCCCACGCTGTGGGCCATGAGCTCGCGCATGGCGGGCTGGAAGTAGTTGTTCCGGATCACGCCGCACGCGATGCCCGAGGCGCCCGCGCCGATGGCGGTCTTGTCCAGGAGCAGGACGTCCTCTCCGGAGCCGGCCTTTCTCGCCTTGAGCTCCTTGGCCAGATGCCACGCGGTGCTCAGGCCGTGGATGCCGGCCCCGATGATCACGTACTTCGCTTTGGTGGGAAATGCCATGATGTGATTCCTCCGTTCCGTGTCGATCGATATTCGACGGATTGACCGATTGACGGGTTCGCAAAAACCCGCTCGCCCGCCGCTGGAAACGCCATAACCTATTGATATTCCCTGGGCAGATCTCAAGGTTAAGGGCTTTTTGCGACTCCATCACCGATTCGCAAAGAGCCCCTCCCCGGCCTGGGTCCGATTCTACTTGAACGGGTCCCACCGGACCGTCTGCTTCTCGTAGGACGGCGGGAACTGCTGCAGAAACAGGTCGTAGTAGTAGAGCTCCTTGAACGAGGCGAACGGCATGCCGTAGGCCGCCTTGGGCCTCTTCTTGATCTCTTCGGGATCGATGATGGAAGCGACGATCTCGTCCATGATGTCGTCCATGCCGACGCCCATGGAGAAGCGCAGCTTCTCCCGGTTGGCGATCTGCTCGGGCAGCATGTCGCGGAAGGCCTCTCTCAGGACATACTTCTCGACCTGGTTGTCGCCGTAGATCTTCCAGGCCATGGGGATCTTCTTGCTGTACGCCACGACCTTGGAGTCCAGAAAGGGCGTCTGGTAGTCCACGCCGTTGGCCATCCACGCCCGGTCCAGGCGCCTGAGGGCCGTGTTGTAGGCGATCTCCACCAGCTTTCGTGCGAGCCGCTCCCTCTGCTCGGCGCTCTTTACCTTGGGGTTCTTGAGGACCATCCGGTAGCCGCCGAATAGCTCGTCCGCGCCTTCCCCGACCATCACGCTGTTGGTGTGCTCCTTGACCATCTTGGAGACGTAGTAGTTGGAGATGACCCCGTTGATGCAGTCCTCGTCGAAGCTCTCCAGGTACCAGACGGCGTCGGGGATGAAGTTCACGATGTCCCGTTCCGTGATCCTGTAGATGTAGTGCTCCAGGCCCAGAAAGTCGGCCATGAGCTTGGCGTTCTCGAGGTCCGGTCCCGGCGCCTTGTCGATGGTGCCGGTGAACAGCTTGAGGTTCGGGTTGAACTCCTTGGCGATGGCCGCCACGATGGAGCTGTCCAGGCCGCCGCTCAGGGAGACGGCGCCCACGCCGTCCACCCGGTTGCGGACCGCGTCGATCATGAGCTCCCGCAGGTTTCTGGCGCACTCCTGTAGGTCGTCGCCGACCTCCGGGAGCTCGGGCTCAAAGGCCTCGAAGTACCGCAGGCCCTTCTTGGAGCTGTAGACGTGGCCCGGCGGCAGCTCCTGGACGTCGAACTGGACGTGGTCCACGAGACCCTTCATCTCCGTGCTGAAGTAGAAGGTGTGGTTGTCCCAGCCGTAGAAGATGGGCCTGGATCCCACGTGATCCCTCGCCAGGATCACCTCCTCGTCCTTTTCCACGATGGCCAGGGAGAAGATGCCGTCGAGGCGGGAGAAGGCGTCCTGCTCGTACTTCTCGTAAAGATCGGAGAGCACGCCGATGTCGTTTCCCCCCTCGGGCCGCTCGTTGGAGAGCTCGCCGTCGAACAGGATGTAGGGCCTTTCCTCCAGCGAGGTGGCGTAGGTCCTCCTCCGGGTGACGTTGATCTCGTTTGCGCCCACGGCCCCCCGTTCGTCGAACAGGGTGCGTACGATGCTGTTGTCCTGTCCCCTGTGCCTGGTGAGACGGAGCATCCTTCTCAACGGTTTGGTTGCGTCCTCCTCCATGCGTCCGTGCTGGGAAATGATTCCCGCGATGCTTGCCATGATGTCCACTCCTTGCTGATAGATGAACGTTGATTTGACGGATTCGCAAAAGCCGTCTCACACGCCGCTGGAAATGCCATAGCCTGTCGATACTTCCAGGGCGGATCTCGAGGTTCAGGGCTTTTTACGACGCCATCAGGGTTTCAACCTTCCGTGTGGCCGGTTGGTCCTATTCCACAAACACCTTGCCCAGGTTGGCCGTGGTGAGCGGGTCCTCCATGTACATGCCGAGGCCGATGTTCTTGATGGACTCCATGCCGCGTTCGTCGTACGCGGGCATGACGACCTCCGGGGCGTCTTCTGCGGTGATCTCCTCCGCGATGCGCATCCCCTTGTCCAGCTTCTCGAACGAGAAGTCGATCAGGTACCGGAGGAACGAAAAGGGGTGTCGGACCATGTGGAACCCGTACTTCTTGCACATGGCCTGGCCGTTTCGGCAGTCCTGGTAAGCCTTTTCCGTGGGGTGCTCTTCATGGGTGGTCCCGGCGCTCTGACAGGACGGGAGATCCAGCATCATGTTCAGGTGGGTCATGAAGAGGTTCAGGAGAAAGTGACTGAACAGGCCGTAGTTCGGGTTGTACTCGATGCTGGGATCGGCGATGGTCGGAAACCCGGCGTGAATGAAGGTCACCCCGGGGTTCACGAGCTGGGTCGTACAGAGGCCGAAGAGGACCTCCGCGTGGGTCATGGCCAGGACGCCGTTGAAGCAGTAGGGGGCGCTGATTCCGGCCATGGGCATGGCCGAGTCGAACACGGGCAGGCCCGCCTTGGCCACCTTGTAGAAATGCTCGGAGAAGTTCTCGTTCACCTCGAGGGGGGAACGGGTCAGACAGAAAACGATCATGATGTCTTTCTTCTTCTCGTAGATCTCCACGGCGCGCTCGAGGGACTCGTCCGAGGTCACGGCGAAGTACATGGGCTTGCTGCAGTTCTCCACCATGATGTTCATCTGCTCCACCTCGTCCTTGAGCTTGATTCCCCGCCCCATGCCGCTGACGATGTCGTTCGCCTCGGCGACCTGCGCGATTCGGGCTGCGTGCTCCGGCTTCGGAAAGATGCCCCCTTCGCCGGCCTCGTCGTCGTAGACATACGGGGCGGTCCCCCCGATGAAGAAGCTGTTCTTCGGCACGAAGAAGTCGTCCGCCTTGGGTACGGTCTGGAGGCATTTTTCCACGAGGTCGTTGGTGACGAAGATCCGGTTCTCGAAGACGTAGGCCAGGCCCTCGGCCTCCTGTTCCTGGAACGCCCTCAGGATCTCCGGCTGCTTGCAGCCCACGCCCACGTTTTCCAGGATCCACAGGGCGTCTTTGTGGACCCGCAGGAGCATCTCCACGGTCTCCTCCCCGAAGACGGCCTTGGACTGTTCGATCTGTGCTTGATTCACGATGGGTTTCTCCTTTTGTCGCCCGTGCGGCCCGGTCCTCAGCGGACGGTCGCGTTTGCACGGGCTTTTCGAGTCAGGTAAACGGGCACCGGGTCGAATCCGCCCCCGCGGCGGGGTTCGAAAGGGTCCGGCCTGTCCGGGAGCCTTCGACCCCGCCGTGCGCCGCCGGGTTTTCCCGCCATGAAGGTCTCAGTAGAAATCATTTTAACTGAAAATACATACCGCAATTCGAACGCGCCGTCAAGGGCTTTTCTGGGGAAAGCCGGGGGCGGGCGTCTGCAAAGCACCGAGGCTTTGAACGGGTCCGCCCCGGAGGTGCCCGGCGGGAGCAGGCGTTCGCAGCGATCGGGAGGCGGCGGACTACTCGACCTCGAGGTCCTGGACGTCCAGCATCTGCGTGAGCCTCTGCAGTCCCCGGAGGATGGTTTCCGTCTCCTCGGCGGAGAGCATGCGCAGTCCGTCCATGATCTTCTGCTGAATGGGCGGGGGCGCGTGTTCGGCCAGTCGCTCTCCGGGCTCGGTGAGCTCGATGGTGATGACCCGGCGGTCGGTGGACTGTCGCGTCCTTCTGGCCAGGCCCTTCTGCTCCAGCCGGTCGATGATTCCGGTGACCGTGCTGGGCTTGACGAAGATGTGGCGGGAGATCTGGGAAGAGGATAGAGGGCCGTTTTCATACAGTGCAATCAGGCAGTTGAGTTGGGCGGCGCTGACCCGGTGCTTCTTGTTCAGCTCCTTGGTGTAGAGCGACCCGGCCTGCATCAGCCGCCGGATCTGGAAGATGATCTCGCGAATCGCCGCCTGCTTGTCGGACGCGGGCGTCGGAGGCAGGGGAGGTGGACGATGCTCGCTCGCCATGGTCTCATTCCCTCCCGGCGGGTCGAGGCGCCATTCCGGGGTTGATGTGCTTGACAAATGAATAACACTTCATTGACGGGTTCGCAACAACCCGCTCACCCGCCGCGGGAAACGCCATAACCTATTGATATTTCCAGGGCGGATCTCAAGGTTCAGGGCTTTTTACGACTCCTCTTCATTCCGGCCCGGCCAAACGAAGTGGCCGCGGATCGCGGGCCGCCGATTAGGGGCTATCAATAATATCCAGTTTTTTCGTTATGTTGTCTTG
>CAYVVQ010000149.1:0-8031 GCA_964454455.1 uncultured Desulfobacterales bacterium
AACGGGCTGGCGAGCCGGCTCTTCGGCGATCACACCATAGGTCAGAACGTGCTCTGGGAGGTGGGGATCCACCGCATCCCCGTGGTGAACGTGGAGAACGCCTGCACGTCGGGATCCTCGGCCTTCTACCTGGCGTGCAACATGGTGGCCGCCGGGCAGGCCGAGACGGTCATCGTGGTGGGGGCGGAGAAGATGTGCGTGCCCGAGTTCGGCCTCATCAACTCGGGGGAGACCGAGATCGACACCCAGCTGGGCATGGTGGCGCCGGCCGGGTTCGCGCTCCGCGCCGTGCGGCATATGCACGAGTTCGGGACCACGCGCGAGCAGCTCGCCCGGGTGGCGGTCAAGAACCGGCGCCACGCAGCGGGCAACCCGCTTGCCCAGTACCGGGACCCCGTCACCGTGGAGGAGGTCCTGGAGTCCCCCATGATCGTGGATCCGCTGACGCGTTTCCAGTGCTGCCCCATTGCGGACGGCGCGGCCGCTGTGGTGGTGGCCTCGACCGGGGCGGTCCGGGACCCGGCGCGGGCCGTCCGCGTGGACGCATCGATCCTCTGTACGGGGAGTTATGAAAACCCGCAGGATTTGACGAAGTGGGAGACGGACTACCGGGGCTGCCGCACAGCTTACGAAAAGGCCGGGATCGGCCCGGCGGACGTCTCTCTCGTCGAGTGCCACGACGCGTTCACCATCTCCGAGATTCTCCACTACGAGGCCTTGGGGCTCTGCGGGCCGGGGGAGGGAGGTCGGTTCGTGGAAGAGGGCCACAGCTCGCTCGGCGGCCGCGTTCCGGTGAACCCCTCGGGCGGCCTGCTGAGCCGCGGCCATCCGGTGGGCGCCACCGGGGTGGCCCAGATCGTGGAGGTCGTGAGCCAGCTTCGCGGCGAGGCAGGGAGCCGCCAGGTCGAAAGCGCCCGCGTGGGCCTCGCCCACTGCATGGGCGGGGACAAGGCCGGCGACAGCAAGTCCTGCACCGTGTCCATCTTCTCGAGGTAATGGAGGGTCATGAAAGCGGCCCTTCATCACGTATCGGTGTTCGTGGCGGACATGGACCGTGCGGTTCGGCTCTTTCGGGACGTCCTGGGCTTCGAGCTCCAGTGGCGGGTTTCCAAGGCGGGCGGCCGTCTGCTTTCCACCCTGCTGGGCGTCCCGGGCATCCAGGTGGAGCTGGCCTACCTCGCCAGTGAGGAGGGCGGCACGGCCGTGGAGCTCTCCCGGCTGATACAGCCGCCCCGGAGCGGGGATCCGGTGCCGTTCGGGGCCCTGGGCACCGTGGCCCTGACCCTGCGCGTCCGCGGCCTCGATCGCCTCCACCGGAGCCTGTCGGACGGGGGGTGGGGTCCCCTCAGCTCCTGCCTGGACCTCGAGCCCCCCCGGGGGAACCCGGTCCGGGCTTTCTGCGTACCCGTGGAGCCCGGCGTGCTGCTCGAGCTGATCGAGGAGCAGGACGGCGCGCCGCCCGTTCCCGCTTGATCCTTCCCGTCCTTTCCGCCGGCATCGAATGCGGTGTGTACCAACAGGATGCCCCCGGAATACAGGCCCGACCCCATTCCCGTTTCTGCTTCTTCCGTGTATGAAGAAAGGGAGATCGACCTCTCCGCTCCATCCGGCGCCCCATCCGGGGAGCGGGGAGGCATGCGAGAACCGCTGGAAAAGGAGGTTCCGACGTGACGGACCCGAAGGACGAGAAGAAACCCGAGGACACGAGGATCAAGAAGAAGGAGGACGACCCCATGCCCGTGTGCACCACGGCCGCGGATCCCGAGCATCATCGGGGGGAGGACGAAAACGAGCCCTGCGACGACGCCCGGGGGGGGGAGTTCGAGACGGAGCAGGAGGAAAAGAAAGAAGACGACGGATGACACGAACATCCTGAAAGGAGGCACCGTTGAGAGACAAGGAGAACGTCCACAAGAAGGTTCAGGAGATGGTCGACTGCTACGCGACCACCGATCCCCTCGAGGAGATGTCCAAGATCTCGAGCGACGAGGACCTGGAGGAGGCCGCCGAGAAGTGGCTCGCCCTGGCCACCCTCCACGGCATCAACAACAACGCGAAAAAGGTCACCATTCTCCGCACCCCGGAAGGGGATGTGTCGGTCCGGGCGGAGTATCGGGAGAAGGACCTGCCTTCACCGGGTCCGGCCGTGGGCGCGAATATCCTGCAGGCCGTTCGCGCCATGACCCACATCGAGGAGGACAAGGGAAAGATGCCCCTGATCATGGGCGTGCGTAACGACAGCGTGGAGATCGGCGTCAAGGTGAAGCAAAAGGATTCCGGCGAGCTGGTGAGCCTGAAGTTTCCGGAGGAGTGACCGCGCTATCCCTCGCGGCCGCCGGACATGGATTCATACAGACGCTCCGCGTCCTCCCTGCGGCAGAGCTCGGTCCCCGGGGTCATGACGGCCGCGGCGCCGCTCGCCACCCCGAACCGTACGGCGTCCACCAGCTCCTTTCCCCGGTCGAGCGCCAGGACGAGCCCTCCCACCATGCTGTCCCCGGCCCCCACCTTGCTCTTGATGGGCACGGTCGGGGACCGGATTGTCAGCTGCCCCTCCTTCCAGGTCACCAGCGCGCCGGCCGCACCCAGGGAGACCACCACCACCTCGCTTTTCTCCTCATCGACCAGCTTCCGGGCGAAGGCTTCGATCTCGTTGTCGCCCTCGAGCTCCTTCCCGGCCATGTCGTTCAGCTCCCGCAGGTTGGGCTTGATGAGAAAGGGGTAGGCATCCAGGGCCTTCCGGAATGGGGCCCCGGAGGTGTCCAGCACCAGTCGGAAGCGTCGGTCCCGGCAGGAGCGGGCCAACCGGCCGTAGAAATCCTCGGGAACGCCGGGGGGCAGCCCGCCGCTGGCCACGATGAGCCCCGTATCCCCGCACGACCCGTGAAACCGTTCGAGGCACCGGCGCCACTCCTCCTCTCGGAGATGGGGGCCGGGCAGGCTGAACCGGTACTGCTGCTCGGTCTCGGACTCGAAGGCGATGAAGCTCTCCCGGGTCCACCCCTGGATGGGGACGACCTCCCGGCTCACGTCTTCCCGCTCCAGAAGCTCCTGCAGGAGCTTCCCGTGGGCCCCGCCGGCGGGAAGCAGCGCCACGGAATCGCCCCCCAGCTTTTTCACGGCGCGGGAGACATTGACCCCGCCGCCTCCGGGCTCGTACAGGGAGGATTCGCAGCGGAGCTTTCGCTCGGGCATGACCCGGTCCACCACTGCGTTGATGTCGATGCAGGGGTTCATGGTGAGCGTCACGATGCTTGCCAAATCGACCTCCTTTCCCACACGGGTTCGACCTGAGCGGTCCCGGCTCAGGGTTCCTTCTCGAGGGCCTCGAACCCGGCGACGATGTCCAGGAGCTCCTCGGTGATGGACATCTGCCGCTGCTGATGAAAACGGCCCTGGAGCTCCGCCAGGCTCTCCTCGATGTTCTTCTCGGCCCCCTGCATGGAGGCGAGCCGGCTGGCGTTCTCGCTGGCCAGGGACTGGGCAAAGGCCCGGAACAGGGCCACGAACAGGTACTCCCGGACCAGTCCGGAGAAGAGCGCCTGGGGATCGCCGCGGAACAGGGGCAGCGCCCGCGTGGGCCAGGGGGTCTTTCGGAGCCGCTCCAGCCAAGCCTGGTCCAGCGGGAGCAGCTCCACGGTTCGGGGACGGTAGGACGCGCCGGAGAGGGGCTCGCTGTGGAAGAGGAGAACCCGGTCGACCCCCCGCTCCTCCTGCCAGGCGGTGACCTGTAAGAGGAGGTCTCGAACCTTGGGCGCGATTCCCTGGACCCCGCCGGGAACGACCATACTCGTCTCCACGGGTTGCCCGCCTTCCTCCAGCCTCGCACGGACCCGTTCACCGACGGCGAGAACGACCCGTTCCCCGGGATCGGCCTCGAGTCGTGCCAGGTGCTCCACGGCGTGGCCCACCACCTGGTCGTTGAGCTGGCCGCACATCCCCTGGTCCGAGCCGAAGACCACGGCGCCCGGCACCCGGCCCGGAGCCGAACGGGTGATCACATCCCTGGCTCCTCCGCCCTGGAACACCGCCCGGAGCCCCATCTCCACCGTGTGGTGGTACTCCTCGAGGGACTCCGCCGCCCGTTCGAACTGCCGGATCTTCACCGCGGCCAGGGCCTTCATGGTCTTGACCACGGACTGAAGGTCCTCGGTGCTCTCGATCCTCCGCTTGAGGCTCTCAACCGTCTCCATGCTCGGTCTCTTCCGCGGTTCCCAGGGCCTTCCTCGCCGTTCGGGCCAGAATCTGCAGGTCCTCGTCCTTCAGATCCTCCCCCTTGGACATGCGCTCGCAAAGGTCGCCCAACTGCTCGGTGACCGCCTTCCGAACCCGCTTCTCCGCGTCAGCCACTTCGTCCTCGGAGATATGATCGAACACCCCCTCCTTCACCGCTACCAGGGCCGCGATCTGCTCGGCCACGGTAAGGGGAGCGTACTGCAGCTGTTTCAGGACCTCGCGGACCCTGCGCCCGCGCCGGAGGGTCTGGCGGGTGTCCTCGTCCAGCTGGGTTCCGAACCGCGCAAAGGCCTCCAGCTCCTCGAACTGGGAGTAGGCCAGCCTCAGCTCCCCCGCCACGGCGCGGTAGGCCTTCAGCTGGGTCTTCCCACCCACCCGGGACACGGACCTTCCCACGTCCACCGCAGGGAGCACGCCTTTTCGGAACAGGTCGGGAGAGAGGTAGATCTGCCCGTCCGTGATGGAGATCAGGTTGGTGGGGATGTAGGCGGAGATGTTCTGGGCCTCGGTTTCCACCACGGGAAGGGCCGTGAGGGATCCGCCCCCGCCTTCCTCGCGCAGATGGGTGAAGCGCTCCAAGAGCCGGGAGTGGATGTAGAAGATGTCGCCGGGAAAGGCTTCACGGCCGGGAGGGCGGCGGAGCAGGAGGGAGAGCTCCCGGTAGGCGCGGGCGTGCCGGGTGAGATCGTCCAGCACCACCAGGGCGTCCCGGCCTTGTTCCATGAAGTACTCACCCAGCGAGGCCGCCGCATAGGGGGTGAGGAACTGGAGACCGGGCGGGTCCTCCTCCGTGGCCATGAGCACGATACTGTACTCCAGGGCCCCGTTTTTTCGAAGATCATCCATGACCTTGGCCACGGCCGACGCCCGTTTTCCCACGGCGCAGTATATGCAGACCACGCCCGTGTCCTTCTGATTGAGGATGGCGTCCACGGCGATGGCGGTCTTGCCGGTCTGCCGGTCTCCTACGATCAGCTCCCGCTGTCCGCGCCCGATGGGGATGAGGGCGTCCACCACCTTGAGGCCGGTCTGGAGCGGGACCGTAACGGGCAGCCGGTCCATGATGGCCGGGGCGGTTCGCTCCAGGGGCACGGTCCGCTCGGCCCTGAGGGGACCCCGGCCGTCCTGGGGCCGGCCCTGGGCGTCCACCACACGGCCCAGGAGCTCCTCGCCGGCGGGGATCTCGGGGACGCGACGGGTCCGGCGGGCCTCGTCCCCGGCCTCGAGCTCACCGCTTTCGTCCAGGAGCACCACGCCGATCTCGACCTCGTCCACGTTCAAGGCCATGCCGAGCCGGTCGCCGGGAAACCGAATGAGCTCGCGGGATCGAACCCCGCGGAGACCGGTGACGCGGACCACGCCCGGACCCACGTAGACGACGGTGCCCACCTCCCGGCTTCTCGGCCGGGGGTCGTGCTCCTGGAGGACCGTGTCCAGGACGTGGAAGGTGTCTTCCAGGAGGCCTCGAAGGGAGTTCGACGGGTCGCTCATGTCTGATCCCGATCCTCCTGCTTTTTTGGTGTCTCTTCCTTTCGATTCCTTTCGGATTTCGCCTCGAGGGCCCGTTTGGCCTCCTGCTCGAGGCTGTCCAGGTAGTCCTCGAACCCCCAGGCCAGCTTTCGTCCCTTCATGCGCAGCTCGATCCCCGGAGCCCCGTCCTCGTCGGCCTCGTACGCCACCTCGATGTCGTCGCCCAGCCGTTCGTGGATCGCTCGGGTCGCCTTCTGCTTGAGACCCCCGGGCATGGGGAAGCCGCTATGCACCGCGAGACGGTTTTCATCCTGGCGGGCCGCCTCGGCCATGGCGTTCCTCTCCTCCTCGTCGAGCCCGGCCAGGTGCTCGAGGAACACCTCGACCATCTGCTCCTCCACCTCGGCGTCCGCCAGGTCCCTGAGCGCCTTCCGGCAAACGGCGTAGACCTCTCTTCCCGCCATCCGACGCAGCTCCCGGGTGAAGGCGGACTTCTCCCGCTCCAGCGACTCCTGCCAGCCTCGGCGCATGGAGTCCACCTCCTCCCGGGCCCCGCGCACCAGACGATTCTTCTCCTTTTCCGCATCGTCCCTGGCCTCGGAGAGCATGTCGTCGCGCTTTTTCTCCAGCTCCGACCGCTCCTTGCGGAGGGACTCCGCCTCCCGGTCCGCCTCCTCCCGTTTGCTCCGGGCCTCGTCCAGGCGGTCCTGGATCTTCTGCTCCCGCTCGTCCATGGCCTGCAGGATCCGGTCGTAGAGAAAGTGCTTCAGCAGGAAGACCAGGATCAGGAAGTTGACGATCTGGGCGGCGACGGTGAACCAGTCGATCAGCACGGTTTATCCTCCGGCGTTGGCGACCACGTAGTCCCAGAAGGGATTGGCGAAGATGATGATCATGGAGACGACAAAGGCGTAGATGGCCGTGGACTCGATCATGGCCAGCCCCACGAAGAGGGTCCGCGTGATGCTGTTCATCTCGTCCGGCTGCTGGGCGATGGAGCTGAGGGCCTGGGCCACCGCCCTGCCTTCGCCGATGGCCGGGCCGATGGCGCCGATGCCGATGGTGAGGCCCGCGGAGAGGACCGAGGCCATGCCGATGAGTGAGATTCCTTCCATTAGTCTTGTTCTCCTTTCTCTCCTGCCGAATCGGCCTGCTTCTGCTCCCGCTCCTGCCGGGCCCGGGTCCCGGAGGCGATGTACACCATGGCGAGGATGGCGAAGATGTAGGCCTGGATCACCCCGGTCAGGAGGCCGAGGGCGTTCATGACCACGGGGAACAGGATGGGGGTGAGGGCGAGCAGGATCGCCACGATCTTGCTCCCGCTCATCATGTTTCCGAACAGCCGGACCGCCAGGGCCAGGGTCCGGGACAGCTCGCCCATGACGTTGAAGGGAAGCATGATCACCGTGGGTTTGACGTACTGCTCGAGGTACTCCTTGATTCCGCTGCTGCGGATGCCGTACCCCGGCACCGCCACGAAGACACAGATGGCCAGGGCCGCCGTGGTGGAAAGGGACGCAGTGGGGGCCACATAGCCGGGCACCACGTTGAGGATGTTGGAGACCAGGATGAACAGGAACAGGCTGCCCACGAAGGGAAGGTAGGGCCTGGGCGATTGGCGGGACACCTCGTGAATCTCCTTTTGCATGCCGTGCACCAGGATCTCCAGCAGGTTTTCCCAGCGGGTGAGTGGAAGGTCGGCGGTGAGGCGCCGGGTGATGAGCCAGGACCCCAGCACCATGAGCGCCATGACCGCCCAGGTGACCACGATGGTCAGGTTCAGGTGGACGAACCCCCACTCCCAAAAGACGATCTGGTCCGGTGTAATATCTTTGATGTCCACGTCTGGTATCTCCTAAGGCGGGCTGGCGCCCGCAATGACGAAGGCCTCCCGCTGATGTCCGCTCCGGAAAACCCCGGCCTCCGCCGCCTGCGGCCTCGGTGTAAAAACCTCTTGATTTTTGTGACATGATTTCATGAGTAAGGCACTAAAGGGCTCGTGGATCTACGATCGGCTCGGGCCGATCCGGTTTCAGGCGGTGCACCGCGGCCAGCCGGACCAGGATGAACCCCGCCAGGCTCGCCGGCAGCATGGGCCACCCTCCCTGGAGAATGCCGTAGAAACCCAGCAGGCTGAGCCCCGCCCGAACGATGAAGCTCCCGGCCACCCAGAGCACGGGACGCCTGGTGTCGGGTAATCGGCGCACCGTCCACCAGAGCCCGGCGAAGTAGAAGCCCCCGATGCCGATGCCCGCGGCGAACGCGAAGAGATAGTCAAGGGGGGTTCCGGTCATCCCTTCTCTCCTGAATTTGGGGTTTTCCTTT
>CAYVVQ010000150.1:0-7974 GCA_964454455.1 uncultured Desulfobacterales bacterium
GGGCCGGGGAGAGGTCGGCCGTGCCCACCACCAAAGAGGCGGCCATGACGACCCCCAGGAGCCCGGCCGTGAGCAGGGTCACCCCGACCACCCGCCCCGGGGTGAGCGCCCTCACGGGTTTCGCTCCCTTCGTTCGGCCCCTTTCTTTCACGGGCTGCTCCTGCGACCCCGCCCCGCGGTCGGCTTGCCTGTGGAAGCGTCTTCGTTCGGATGCAGGAGCTCCGCCATCACCTCCAGGCCTCGAATCACCCGAGGCGACGGCCGGTCGATCAGGTCGGAGTCGATCAGGTGCACCCGCCCGGCCTGAACGGCCGGGAGGGTCTCCCACTGAAACCACTCCCGCCGGGCCTCCTCGAAGGCCCCGCCCCGCTCCATGGACGAGATGAGGATCACCTCGGGCGCCTTCTGAAGCACCTCCTCCAGGCTCAGCCGGGGGTAGGGGACCTTGTGGTCCGCCGTGATGCTCTCGCCCCCGGCCAGGCGAATGACGTCGTGGTGGAGGGTGTTCCGGTTGACGCTCATGATGGGCCGAAGGTTGATCTGGAGAAAGACCCTGGGCCGGGGTCCCTTTCGGGCGCCCTCCTTGATGCGGGCAAGCCGCGCTCGAAGCTCGCCGGCCACCTCCTCCCCCCGACCCTCCACGCCGCAGACCGCCCCCAGCCGGGCCACGGTGCGGATCATGCCCTCCACACTCCTCGGGTTCACCGCGTAGACCGCCACGCCGGCGTCCTCCAGGAGCCTCACCAGGTCGAGCCGGTTCCCGTCCTTGGTCCCCACCACCAATTCCGGGGCCAGGTCGAGGATGCGCTCGGCATTGAGCCGGATGTAGCTCCCCACCTTGGGCTTGGCCGCGGCCTCGGGCGGGTAGGTGCTGAACTCGGTCACGCCCACCACCCGGTCCCCCAGGCCGAGGGCGAAAAGAATCTCGGTGATGCTGGGCGCCAGGGAGACGATCCGCTGGGGGGAATCCGGTACCCGGACCTCCCGGCCGGCCTCGTCCGTGAATACCCCTCCCGCCACCGGCCCGGCCGGGAGCAGGAAGGCCGAGCACAAGAGGACCGTGCCGATCCAGGTGCTTCGCCTCACGGGTTTCCCTCCGATCCCTTCGGGATCACGTCCAGGGCCTCCGCGATGTGCCGGCAGAAAACCTCTGCGATCCCGTTTCGCATGCCCAGCCCCCGGGGGTCCAGCGTGACCTCCATGCCCCGCCCCTCGAACCGGGCCTTCCAGGAGTCCTCCCCGCCGGCCAGATCCTCCAGGAAGTGCCTTCCCGCCACCAGCATGAAGGGCACGAGCCGCGCCCTCTTGCAGCCGTCCGCCGCCACCCGCTCGAGCACCTCCCCGGCGCCGGGGGAGCCCTCCACCAGCCCCACGTAAACGCGGGGGCCGGCCACCCGCCAAATCCGCTGCTCGAGCGCCTCGTAGGCGCACCAGATGGGGTGGTCGGTGCCGTGTCCGGCCAGAACCACCGCTTCATCCTCGCCCGCGACGAGGGCCGGGGCCAGGGCCTTGGCCACCTCGTCGAAGTCCTGGGGAGAGGAGAGCAGGGGCAGGCCCACGGCCGTTCGCAGAGGGGACTCGTGCGCCACCTGTACGAGGCGGTCGAACTCGTGCCCGCAGAGCACGTGGAGGGACTGGACCACGGCCCAGGCGTGCCCTTCCTCCTCCAGGGCCGAGAGGACCTCGCCGGGGTCGGGGAAGTCCAGGTCCCGGCTCCGCTTCACCCGCTCCTTGACCACGCGCGAGGTGTAGGCCCAGCGGACCTCGTGCCCGGGAAAGCGCTCCCTCACCCGCGCATCCAGGCGATCGTAGGTCTCCATCGCCTTGGTGGTGGTACCGAAGGCCGTGATCACGATGGGAACCGCAAGACCGGGGATCGTACGATGCAGGGTCATGCTTCCTCCTCGCAAGGGACGACCTTTGACGGGTTCGCAAAAACCCGCTCACCCGCCTCTGGAAACGTCATCACCTATTGATATTTCGAGGGCAGATCTCAAGGTTCAGGGCTTTTTACGACGCCATCGCCTTTCGCATCGCCCACGTCGTCGCATGCCGAAAAAAAACCCCGGACCGACGGCTCGATCCGGGGATGTCCCGTTTTCATCCTCCACGATCACGCAGGGCCCCCCGTCCTTCCGCGAGGAGGGACTCCGCTCGGCTCCAGGCAGGTCTTCTGACTTCCTCCCCTTTCGGCGGCCTTCCCGTTCCTCCATCGGAACAGTGGCGCGCAACGGCCGAAAGGGCTCTCCGCACCACCGGGGGTGCAGAGAGAAAAGGTTACAGCGGCGGGCCCGTCCCCGACTCTCACGGGGTTCCCTATTCTGCCCCTGGGGGCACCTGGAGCGCAATAGAGTCCTTGTACCCCTCCGGTCCGAGGGATGTCAAGGCGAACGTCGATCGTCACCAGGTCCTCACGAGGGTGTCGATGAAGCAGCCGCCCCCGCCGAACCCTGCCTCGCCGTCCGTGTCCGGCCTTGTGGCCGACCCGGAGCCCCCGGCGCCCCCGGGAACGCCCCCGCCGCCCGGACCGGAGGAGACCGCCACCACGCCCACGCCGCCCGGGTCCACGATCACGCCGTTGGCCAGGCCGTCGGCGTCCCCGGCCCCGCCGTCCTGAAGCGTCAGGTTAACCTCGCGCCGGTCCCCGCTGAAGACCGCCCCGGAAAAGGGCTTCCACCCTTCGGCGGGATCGTACTTGACGTAGCCGTAGCCGGGCGGCGCCGCCTCGGAGAGGTCCACCGTGACCTGGACCGTGCCGCCCGCGGGCACGCCCTCCAGGCGAAAGCTCACCACCCCCATGGACATCATCTCCGGCTTGGCCCCGCCCAACAGGGGCAGGTCGTCCGGATCCAGGGACTGGGCAAAGGTGATGTTCACACCGCCCGTGCTCACCGTGAGCCCTGCCTGGGAGGTGCCGTCGTTCCCCTGGAGCACCTTGTCCCCTGCGACCGTCTCCACGGTCCCGGGCGCCAGGTCCGAGGCATCCGGGATGCCGTTGTCGTTGGCGTCCGCCGGCGCCTGGGTGGTGAAGCTCCGCTCGTCGGCCCAGGCCGAGGCCTTGGAGCCGGAGTCGAAGAACCGCACGCGCCACCAGTAGATCTGGTTCCCTTCGAGCAGCGCCCCGAACACCTCGAACTCGGTGAGGGCCCGGGTGCTGGTGACCCCGGTGACGATGTCGGTGAAGCCGATGGTCTTGCTGATCTCCCAGACGGTCTGGCCGTGGCTGTCGCCATGGGCCTCGTCCGGGTCCGAGAAGGGCCCGGTCTTCAGGGTGACGGGAAGGGCGACCGATGAGGCGTCGGCCGGCGTCACCAGGTCCGGCTTGTCCGGCGGGGCCGTGTTCTCGAAGCCCTCGTGGATCACCCCCACGGCGTCCAGATCGAACCCGGCGCTGCCCACGGTGGGGTAGGGATCATAAATGACGTCTCCGGAGGTGTCCGAGGCGTTTCCGTCCCCCACGATGTCCACGAGCCGGACGTAGCGGATCCGGGTGAGGTTCACGCTCCCGTCCTGCACCTCAGGCGCATCGGACAGCTCGGCCAGGTCGAAAGGGGTGCCATAGCCTTGGCGGTACTTGCCCGCCAGGCCCTCCACGTCCGTGGGATCGAGGGTCCCGAATCCCCCCACCGGGTCCGAGGTGAGGGAGTCGTTGGGGAACCGCGCAAAGGTCGTGCCGTCCGTGGAGACATCCACCCAGGCCAGCTCCAGGAAGGTGTCGCTGAAGCTGTTCTCGAACACGGCAAAGTCCGGCCCGTCCCCGTTTCCGATCACCGTGCCGAAGGTCAGGGTGATCCGCCCGCCCCGGCCCAGGGAGACGATGTCAAAGGCATCGCCCACGGCCTTTCCCAGAGCCTTGGCCGGGGTCTGAAACTCCGCGTTCACGTTGGACCCGACCGCGTAGTTCCTGTACCCCGTGGCCCACCCTTTGAAGGACCCGTCGTCCTTGTGGATCGCCGTAGATCCGGGCTCTCCGGCCGCCGGTGCATAGGGACCGGCCAGGGCGGCTCCGCCGAGAAACGGGAGCACCAGGAGCCCGAAGAGAAGCCTTCGAAAACCGCACACGCCAACCCTCATGACACGCCTCCTCAAAACGTCCACTCGACCCCCCCGTAAATCGTCCGCATGGGCGCGGGGTAATAGGTCGCGCTGTAGGCCACCGGGGTGTAGGCCTCGTCGAACAGGTTGTTCACCCCGCCGAAGAGCTTCCACCCCGTGTGCTCGAAGGTGACCTTTCCGTCCACCACCTCGTAGGCCTCGAGCTTGGGGTAGGACCGGTTGTCCTCGTCGTTCCCCTCGAAGCGGGACCCCACCCGGGTGCCCGTGACCGCCACCACCAGCGGTTGAAACACGCGCCACTCGAAGCCCACCGAGGCCTTGGTCTCCGGCACCAGGGGCACCCGGGTCCCCAGCTCCTCGAACTCGGCCTTCATCCAGCTCCAGTTTCCCCACACGAAGAAGCGCTCGTGCAGGTAGAGCTTGACATCGGTCTCCACGCCCCGGCGGAGGGTCGTGTCGTCGTAGTTCCGGTTCGTGCCGAACCCCGTGGCGTCGTAATAGATCTCGTCGTCGATCTCGATCTCGAAGAGGGTCAGGGAGAACTCGGCCCTCTCGCCCAGGGCGTGCCTGGAGCCGACCTCGATGTGCCGGCCCTCCTGCGGGCCGAGGCTGGCGTCGGAGAGGGCAAGCTCGTCCACATTGGGCGTGCGAAAGGTGGAGGCCAGGCTGGCAAAGAGCGTGTGGTCCGGCGTGACGTCCCACACGAGGCCCGCGTCCCAGGCCGAGTTGGACCAGTTCCGGGTGTAGGGACGACCGTTCACCCACCAGCGCGTGCCGCCGAAGTTGACGTGCTGGTCGTTTCGAAAGATCCCCTCGGTACGGTGCCTGCGATACCCCAGGTTCAGGTGAAGGGGCTCGGCCAGGGCGATGCGGGCCATGACAAAGGCGCCCAGGCTCTTCACCTCGCTGTTCTCCCGCTGGTTGCGGGACTGCTCGGTGCGCACGTAGTCCGTCTTGAACTGGTCCATGCCGACGTGGATCCGGTGCTCCAGCCCGAAGAGATCGGCGTGCTTGACCCAGTCCAGGTCGAAAAGCCGCGTGTCCTCGTCGATGTGATCCCGCTGCCGGGAAGGATCCACCAAGGGGTTGAACCCCATGATGTAGCGGTTGTCCCGGAAGCGGAATCCCTGGTGCGCCTCGAGCACGCCCCAGGAGCCCAGGTCCCACTCGAACCCTCCCCGGAACCGCCTGTCGTGGGTCTCCCCCCCATCCCGCGGGCGGGTGGTGGTGCGCCTCGCCTCTTCATCGTCGATCAGGTTGGCGGCCACCGGCCCGGGCAGACCGTAGGCGTCGCGGTGAACGGAGACATCCGCATCCACGGTGAGGGTCTCCAGCAGGTCGTAGCCCAGCCGGACGCCGCCGTCGTTCTTTCGAAACGCCCCGTTTTCCCGGTACCCTTCCGTGGAGGCGTACCCGCCGTTCAGTCGAAAGGCCCACCGGTCCACCTTGCCCTGGTAGGAGAGCCGGCTGTCGAACGCGTCGTGGCTCCCGTAGGAGCCGTAGATGCGGGCCTCGGGCGCCTGCTCCCCCTTCCTGGTGATGATGTTCACCACGCCCCCCACGGCCCCGTCCCCGTACACCACGGAACCGGCCCCGCGAAGGATCTCGATCCGCTCGATCTGCTCCAGGGGAATGGTGGAGAAATCCGGACCGGCCAGGTCGGGCGGGTTGAGCCGGTATCCGTCCACCAAAACCAGCACGTTGCTCACAAAGGTGTCGCCCATGCCCCGGATGTCCACCCCGGCCTGCTTGTCGGTCCCGAAGAACCCGCGGGGGTTGATGTTGGCCTCCCGGGCCAGCAGGTCCACGATGCTGTTGCTCGGGGCCTGCTCGATGTCCTCGGCCGTGATCACCGTGATGTTCCGGGCCACGTCCCGAACGGGATCCTCGATCCGCGTCCCCGTGACCACCACCTCCTCGAGCTCGAACCGTGGACGCTCGGCAGGCGCCGCAGGCTCCCCCTCGGCGGCCGCGTCCTCGGCCCGCAGGCCGAAGGGCATCGCACCCAGGAGAAGCACAGCACAAAGGATCCAGGAGGTCTTCAGGGTGAAGACCCGCCCTTGGAAATCGGAAACCCGCAAGTCCTTTGCATAAACCGTCATGGGATCATCCTCGAATCGAAAGAGTGGTAGGACGGATTCAGGCGCACCGGCAGGGCCAGTGGGCAACAGAAGTGAAATGGACGAATCCCCGGGCCTCGTGAGAACCCCGGGGATTCGCCCCGTCTTCGCAAGGGAAAAACACGGGTCCGGAAGGGGGCTCAGGCCCTACCCCTCCCCGTGACCATGGTCCTGATCCTCAGCCGTTTTTCCGGCGCCGAATGCCGAAGAGCCCCAGCAGGCCCGAGCCCAGCAGGAGCACTGAGGCTGGGACGGGGACTGCGTTGTACCCCAAGTCGTCCATGGCGAAGTAGGCCGGGGTGTTCATGCCATAATCCCCCGTATCGGTTGAAGCGAGTTCAAAACCCAACCCGTACACCGCGCCGAGCGCCGACAGGTCGAACGCTGTCCAGTCGTCCAGGGCATACCAGTTGTCGGAATCCGAATCCCTGTAGTCTGCCAGGTAGATGTCCAGCGAATTGCTGGCAGTGCCCCCGGCATCGAAACCCCAAACCGTCATCTTGAACCAGTCGCCTTGCGCGAAGGGTCCCTTGACAAAAGCGGGATTGTTTCCGTCATCGCCCTCCACCACGGCCTTATAGGCATAGGTGGTATTGGTGAAATACGCATTGGTCAGTGTCACCGGCCCTTCGAAATCGATTGTGGACCCCACGTCGCCGGACGTCTCGAAAAAGACGCCGTAATTGGCGCTCCCACCGGCCCCGCTGCCGGCGTAGGCGCTGAACTGATTCGTATAACCGGGCGTGGATGTATCCGTGGTGTTCGAGTAGCTCCATCCGTCCCAGGAAGACCAATCCGGGACGTAATTGTTCGAAAACGATGCACCACCGCTTGAAAAGACATTGTTATGGATAGTCTCTCCCCAATCGCCCGTGCTTGTGCCATCCGTGTTCATGTTCGGCCCGTTCTCGTAATTGCCGCCTCCCGGGCCTGAATACTCAATGGTCGGCGTCAGTTCGTCAAAGGTGACCAGCGCACCATGGGATGCCCCGGCAACAGCCAGAATGCCTCCCGCTATCAGGATAAAAACCAGTCGTTTCATTGGATCCTCCTATTCTCCGTTGTCTGTTTTCACATCTCCGCCATCCCGGTTGGAATGGCGTCCATATCCGTTTATTTCAAGACAATCTTCCGGCGCACCCCAGCGAGCGCCAGAAGCCCGGTTCCAAGCAACCACGCCGCGCCCGGAAGGGGCACGGCATGACGCACGCCCACAGCGTCCAGGTCGAACCCGGACGAGGCAAATGGCGTTGTCCAGGGATCGTTGATCTTGTTTCCCAAGGAATCGTAGGTGGCATAATCGTCATCGATACTTCCCACCACGTCCACGAAGCGGACCCATCCCACGCTGTTCACGTCCAGCCCGGCGGTCCCGGCCAGACCTTCCAGATCGAATGGGGTACCGTACCCCTGCCGGTATTTTCCTGCCAGGTTGTGAATGTTCGTGGCATCCAGTGCGCCGAACCCACCGACCTGGGTGTCTGTCTGTGTCAGGGAAACCGAGGGGAATCTGAAAAATTCGGAACCGTTCGAACTCACCTCCACGAATGCCAATTCCAGGAAGGTATCGCTGAAGCTGTTCTCAAAGATCGCAAAATCCCAACCGGAACCGTTATAGATGGGGCTGTCAAAGGTCAGGGTGGCCTGCCCCCCGTCCCCCAGGCTGACCACGTCATAGGAATCGCCCACGGCCTGTCCCAAAGCATTGCCAGCCGTGCCATAAGAGGCATCGCCATCACCAGGGTTTGAAAGATCCATGGGCCCCCGCACCACCTCAACGCCCGTGGCCCAAGCCACG
>CAYVVQ010000151.1:0-7894 GCA_964454455.1 uncultured Desulfobacterales bacterium
TTCAGCTCCTCCTTGAGATCGGAGTACCCCTCCCTCAGCTGTTTCTTCTCGTGGGCCTTCTGGATGACGATCTCCAGCTCCCTCAGCTTGCAGGGTTTGGTCAGATAGTCATAGGCGCCCAGCTTCATGGCCGAGATGGCCGAGTCGATGGTGCCGTGACCCGTGAGGATGATCACCTCCGTGTCCCCCTGCCCCTTGATCCGCTTCAGGAGCTCGATGCCGTCGATTCCCGGAAGGCGGATGTCCACCAGGGCGACGTCGTAGCTCGCCCGTTCGAGGGAGTCCAGAGCGTCCTCCCCCGTTTCAAAGGCGTCCACCGCGTTGCCCTTGCGGGAGAGCCGCCTCTCGAGAAGGCGCCGCAAGGGCTCTTCGTCCTCCACGATCAGGATTCTCCTGGACGTCTCCATCACGCCTCGTTTCTGTCGTCCTCGAAGGCCGGGTGTGTGACGGGAAGCTCCACCACGAAGGTGCTTCCCCGAGCGGAGGAGCACTCCAGGTGAATGCTCCCCAGCAGCTTGCTCATGATGCGGTGGCAGATGGACAATCCCAGTCCGGTTCCCTTTCCGGGCGGTTTGGTGGTAAAAAACGGGTTGAAGATCCGCTTCAGTTGCGTCTCCGGGATGCCGCCTCCCTGGTCGCGGAAAAGGACTTGGACCCTGCCGTCAACGGATGTCGTCTCGACCTGGACCTGGGTTCCGGCCCCCGACGCATCCAGGGCGTTCTTCAGCACGTTCAGGAACACCTGCTGGAGCTGAGAGGGGTCCGTCGCAACGGACGGCAGCGTCCAGTCCAGGTAGGGATCGATCTTGACCTTTGATCTCCTGGCATCCGGCTCGAGCAGCAGGATGGCCTTTTCCAGAAGAGAGTTCACGCAGGTCGGAACGATCTGAAACTCCCCCTGGCGCGCGAAGTTGAGCAGGTTCTGGGTGATCTCCTTGCAGCGATGGGCCTGCTCCATAATGGTCGTCAGGTAGTCGACGTACTCCTCCCGGTCCTCATCGAGCCCGCCCCCGGACTCCTGGATCAGGTCGACCAGCTCCTCTGCATACCCGGCCACCGAGGCCAGGGGATTGTTGATCTCGTGGGCGACGCCCGATGCCAGCTCCCCGACCGCGGCCAGCTTGCCTGCGCGGATCATCTGCTCCTCCATCCGCTTCCGGGCCGTGATATCCCGGCTGATGATGTGCAGCCCGAACACCCGGTCGCCTTCCCTCACCACGCTCATGCTCAGCTCCACCGGGGTCACCCGGCCCGTCGTCCCGACCAGCTCGATCTCATAGGGCTCGATCTCCTTCCCCTCCCGGACCAGGAGGACCTGCTCCTTCAGGTCCTCCCGGTGCTTCGCCGCAACCAGGCCGACCAGGGACCTTCCCTTCAGTTGATCCCAGTCGGTCTCCAGCAGGGAGAGCACCTTCCGGTTGGCCGAGATCACCCGACCCTTCAGATCCGTCAGACAGATCCCGTCCTGGGCGGTCTCGAACAGGTTGCGGTAGCGGATCTCGATGCCCTCCCGCTCGGTGATGTCCTCGTGAATCACGATGATGCCGGATCCCGTTCCGTCCCCGTCGAAGAGAGGGATGGCCTTGATGTTGAGAACGACGAGCTCGTTGGCCCGGGTCTGGACCTGGAGGCTGTGCTCCTCGAAGGGCTCACCGGAGCGGACGGTGTGCTGGAGCCGGTCCAGGATGCGGGGGTAGTGCAGCAGGGCAACCACGCTCTCCAGGTTTTCGCCGAGAACCCGGGGCGCGGCCGTCCCGAACATCTGCTCCATCTGCCGGTTCCAGGTCTGGATTCGAAGCTCGGAATCGAGCACCATGATGCCTTCGGTCATGCTCTCGATGATGTTCTCATTGTAGTTCTTGAGGTACTCGATCCTACGGGCGTACAGGGTCTTGTCGGTGGTGTCCTCCATGATGCAGAGCAGGCCCTCGGGATTGCCCCCTTCGTTTCTCAGGGGAAGGCCTTTGATGGAGAGAAAGCGGCGGGCGCCGTCAACCCCCAGGTAGGGACGATCCACCAGGTCGAACGGCTTCCCTCGGAGCCCCGCGGCCATTGGCTCCGCCACGGAGCCCGAGAATCGACCGGTGACCTCCTCGAGGGGCCTGCCGGTCATGTCTTCGATGGTGGTCCCCGTGATGTCGGCCACGGCTGGATTGGCGGAGGTGATCACCCCGTGCGAGTTGAGGGTGAGGATCCCCACGGGGGCGTTCTCCAGGATCCGTTGATTGAACCGGTTCACCTCCTGGATCTCCCGGGTCTTTTCCCCGACGAGCTCCTTGAGCTGCTCCTGGATGGACTTTCCGGGTGTGGAAGGGGCGAGGCCCTGTTCCAGGAGAACGGGTCGGGGGCCGATCAGGAACTCGCACCGCTCGTCCCCTGTGGCGAGACAGGTGGTCTCCACGCAGTCGAGCTCTCCTTCCACGCCCGTTCCCGCATACTGGTGGGTCGCCTGCATGAACCCCAGGATGATGCCCCGGGTGTAGTCGCACGACGGCTTTCCGGGGCGGTCCCCGTGGTGCGCGTACATCCAGCCCTCGAAGGTGTTTCTGCAGGCGATCCTCGCCCAGCCCGCTCCCCAGTCCATCTCCTGAATGGAGAAGTCGCCCGCGCCCCCGTCGGTGAATACGGCCAGCCCGTGGACGAACCCTCGCGGAGCGGCCCGAATCCGCCCCTTGCGGATCATGGGTTCGAGAAAGGAAAAGCCCCCCTTGATGCCGGCCTGGAAGATGAGGTAGCTCGCGTTCTCCCCGACCTCCTCCCGGATGACCTTCCGCAGGTTGTAAAACCCCTGGAAGATGTCGAAAAAGATCATCCGGGTGTGGCCGACCTCGAACCACCCCTTCTGGGGATATCGAAGGATGTCCCACTGGGGTCGAAGCGGCCCTGCCGAGCTGTTCTCCCGGCTGTCCGACTCACTCGTCATGGATCGTCTCCCCGAAATCGGAACAGCGGCGGCCGGCGGGGAAGATCTGTCCACCGCCGGCCGGAGGCTCGATCGAGCCTTTGAAGATGTGCGAATGACGTTGTTCCAGGTACCGTCTGGGTGGATTCCGCCGTTTTCGAGGACTAATGCGGGCTGACGTCCGCAACCCAGCAGAGGAACGGCCGGCCCCGCCGCCTACTCGGTGTGTGAAAACTTCTTGTTTTTTGTGACAGCCTTTCAGGAGTAGGGCCCTAACGGACGCCGTAGTGCTTTTCCCAGAACTCCCGATCCTGCTCCTTCCAGTCCGGGCCGAACCGCTTGTCGTAGAACGCGCCCATTCGGTCGAGCCACCGCCACCAGAAGTGCTTTCCCCGCCTGCGCGCCTCGAGGATGTCCCCGAGAAGCTGGGGCAGATCGCTGATCTTCTCCTTGGGGACGTAGGAGGCCGCTCCCTCCTGGTAGGACTTCACCGTGTCCTCGACGGTCAGTGCGTGGGCGGTGAGCATGACGGGAATGATCCCTTTCTCCCCGGCCATCTCCAGGAGCCTGTAGCCGTCCACGCCCATGATGTCCAGAATCGCAAAATCGAACCGCTGCTCCTCCATCTGCTCCGCGGCGGTCTCGAAGTCTCCGGCCTTGACCACCTCGCACATGCTGAGAATCTCCTCGAGGATCTCCAGCACGTCGGGCTCGTCATCCACAGCCAGGATCCGTTTGCCCTGCAGCTCGCTCTCTGCACTCATGATAACCTCCTCACTGGGCGGAATATCCGCTGGGCCCTCCCCCCGGGAGGGGATGCCAAGAGCCTGCCCCATGCCTCGAAGAAAATCAAGATGGAATCCGACCCGTCGGACCGTGCCATCCTGGCAAAGCTCCGGCCGTCCATTTTGACCCTCATTCCTGGAGGTTGCGCCCTCACCCTTGCAGGCGCCGTGACAAAATGTCGCAATTTGCGCGCTGGTGCTCGCCCCACCCCGCGGCCGTCAAGCTCAACTGCCTGATTGTATTGAACCATTTAAGTCACCATTCCACTGGCACACAAGTTGCGTTTTCTGGCTGGACAGTTTTGCCGACATGAAACGGGTCCAGTTCGAACACAACAAAAGGGTCCTTTTCCAGAACCACGGTCACAATCCAGGCGCGGGGTCCAGAGAAGGGTTCCTTCCAGCACCCCTACTTTGGTTTCCATTTCAACACAGGCGTGCCCCGACCCTCCGGAAGGACGGCGGCCCCAGAACGGGCCCGTGCGACCCGAGGCATGCCGCAGAGGCCGAAGGCTCCTTGAAGGGGAGGGGCACGTTCTCATCCGAACCAATTTTTGACGGATTCGCAAAAACCGCTCACCCGCCGCTGGAAACGCCATAACCTATTGATATTTCCAGGGCAGATCTCAAGGTTTCGGGCTTTTTACGACTCCATGAATCTTTCGCGAGGAGGAAATCGCATGTCAAAGCAGAAGTGGGTTGTCGGTACGGACATTGGCGGGACCTTCACTGATGTGATCGGGACCAACCTCGAGACGGGCGAGCAGAAGATCGCCAAGGTCCCTTCCACGCCCCCTACCTTCTTCGAGGGGGTGATCAACGGCCTTGAAAAGGCCGGCCTGAAAGGGGAGGAAACCCTCTCCTTCAGGCACGGGGCCACGGTTTCCACGAACGCCATCCTGGAGCGCAAGGGAGTCAAGACGGCGCTCATCACCACGGAGGGGTTTCGGGACGTGCTGGGCGGCGGGCGGGCCGAGCGGATCTCGGCCTTCGAGCTGGACTGGGATCCCCCGGAGCTGATCATTCCGAGGCGCGACGTGATGCCGGTTCGCGAGCGCACGGGCCCCTGGGGGGAGGTCCTGGTTCCCCTGAACGAGGACGACGTCCGGCTTGCAGCGAGAAAGTGCCGGAAGCGGGGGATCGAGTCCATCGCTGTGGTGTACATCGACTCGTTCATGAACACCGACCACGAGAAGCGGACGCGGGAGATCCTGGAGGAGGAGCTGCCGGGGGTGGACATCACCCTGTCCCATGAGGTGCTCCCGCAGATGCTGGAGTTCGAGCGAACGTGCACGACGGTGTTGAACGCCTACATCTCGCCGATTCTGAAGAACTACCTCCGGGGACTCTACGATCGTCTTCAGAAGCAGTGGAACTACGACGGTCCCATCCTGGTGACCACGAGCGGAGGCGGCGTCATCGGCATGGACGAGGCGGTGAACTTCCCGGCTCGGACCTTTCACTCCTCCCCGGTCTCCGGGGCCGTGGGCATGGCCGGATACATCGGTTCCCTTGCGGGCTTCGACAACGTGATCGCGTTCGAAACGGGTGGAACCACCAACAACGTCTCCATGATCTACAAGAGCAACCCGGCCATCACCCACGAGTGGAAGATCCTGTGGAACGTGCCCTGCTGCCTGCCTTCCGTGGACACGGTATACATCGGCGCGGGCGGGGGCAGCATCGGATGGGTGGACAAGGGGCAAATCCTCAATGTCGGGCCCCAGAGCATGGGGGCGGTCCCGGGCCCCGCCTGCTACGACGCCGGCGGAATGGAGGCGACGAACACGGACTGCCAGATCGTCCTCGGCCGGATCGACCCGAACTACTTCCTGGGCGGCGAGATGGACGTGAACGGGGAGCTCTCCTTCAAGGCCCTGAAGGAGAACATCGGCGATCACTACGGCTGGACTGCAGAGGACTCTGCGGCCAACATGTACATGGTGGCCATGACCAACCTGATGATGGCCATGCGGATCCAGACGGTCTCCAGGGGCTGGGACCCCAGGGACTTCGCCATCATCCCCTACGGCGGGGGCGGCGCCATGTACGCCTGCGACCTGGCGAGGGAATCCGGAGCCACCACGGTGGTGGTTCCGCCTCTGCCGGGCTACGCCTCCGCCTACGGGGCCATTCGGGTGGACGTCAAGCACGAGTTCACCCACCCCATTCATCAGACCGAGGACGAGCTCGACTACGACGTCCTGAACCGGGACATCGACAACCTGGTCGAGAAGGCCACGGGCATTTTGAAGAAGGAGGGCCTGGAAGAGAAGGACATGATCATCCAGCGCATGCTCGACGTGAAGTTCTTCAGCCAGAGCCGCTTCTTCACCATCGACGCGCCCCCCGGCCGAATCGATGATGTCGAGGAAATCACCCGAGCCTTTGTCGCCGCCATGAAGAAGGAGTACGGGTACGAGCTGCCTCCGGGCTATGCGCCCGTGGAGATCGTCAACCTCCGGATCGTGGCCATGGGTATCATCCCCAAGCCGGACCTGCCCAAGATCGAGCGAGGGGGGGACCTCCAAGACGCGAAAAAGGCTTCGAGAAAGGTCTGGTTCAAGGAGGTGGGGTTTGTCGAAACGGACATCTACGAACGAGAGAAGCTCCCAGTGAACGCCGCATTCGAGGGGCCCGCGGTGGTCGAGCAGCCCGACACCACCACGGTCATGCCCCCGAGGACGCAATGCCGGGTCGACGAATACGGAAACCTCATCATCAAGGTCGAGAAATAGGAGGACAACATGGCAAAGCAGGAAAAAGACAAGCACCAGGTGGATGAATCGCTCGAGGCCCTCAAGGACCTCAAGATCGACCTGATCACCTTCGAAGTACTGCGAAACGCATTCGT
Organism: uncultured Desulfobacterales bacterium; assembly: GCA_964454455.1. GTDB lineage: Bacteria > Desulfobacterota > DSM-4660 > Desulfatiglandales > HGW-15 > JAIPEI01. Next base: position 6,542 of record CAYVVQ010000151.1, read on the forward strand.
GGCCGCCTGCTACGAAGCCTCCACGATGATCGAGAAGATCGCCTACCACCCGGTGATCGGCATGGGAAGAGACCGGTCGAACGCCATTCTCACGGCGGACGGAAGGCTGGTCGCCCACGGCCACACGGACGCGGCGGCCCACTACGCCTCTTTCGAGCCCTCCGTCCAGGAGCTGTTCAAGGACATCCCCAAGGAGACCATGAAGGAAGGGGACGCTTACCTGTTCAGCGACCCTTTCCGCTGCGGTTCCCACGTCAACGACAACCGGCTCATCAAGCCGATCTTCTGGAAGGACGAGATCGTTGCCTTTGCCTGCACGGTGATTCACTGGGCGGACATGGGCGGACCCATGCCGGGGACCTTCAACCCGGAGGCGACCAGCTGCTATGCCGAGGGCATTCGAATCCCGCCCATCAGGCTGTTCGAGAACAATGAGCTGGACGAGGAGCTGTTTCGGTTCATCGCCATCAATATCCGGGGAGCCGTCGAACGCCGGGCCGACCTGACCGCCCAGTTCCAGGCCTCCCGGCTGATCGAGCGCAGGGTCCAGGAGCTCGTAGAGCGGTACGGCAAGGAAACGGTCGAGCTGGGCTTCGAAGGTCAGTTCGACTACACGGAACGGTTGATGCTGGCCGAGCTGAAGGCCCTGCCCGACGGCGAGTGGGAGTTCGAGGACTACGGCGACCAGGACGTCATGAAGGAAGGAAAACCGCCCATTCGGGTTCACTGCAAGCTCACCAAGAGGGGCACCAAGCTTTCCTTCGACTGGAGCGGTTCCGACCCCCAGCCTATTGCTTCGTGGGGCTGTAGCCGGCCCACCCTCATCGGGGGAAACTACCTCGGCTTCATGATCTGCTTCCCCGGCCTGTTTCCTTTGAACCACGGCATCATTCGAAACCTCGAGATCATCTCCAAGCCCGGGACCTGCGTCGACGTCACAGAGCTGGCGCCCACCACGGGGTACTGCTCGGGGGCATTCGACAAGATCGAGGCCGTCACCATCGGGTGCATGGCGGGCCCCCTCGCCTCGGTGCAGCCCTGGAGAGTGTACCCCGCAGCCGTGAGCCTCACCAACCTCTGCATGGGTGGGTTCAACCCGAGGACGAAGAAGCCCTTCGTCCAGTACACCTACGCGGTGGGCGGCGAGAACGCCCGCGTGTTTAAGGATGGCAAGTCCCTGATCTTCATGCGGTTCTGTAATGCCAGAACCATTCCGCAGGAGCTCGAGGAGCGGTGGTTTCCGGTGGTCTACACCCGGTACGAGGCCCGAACGGACAGCTGCGGTCACGGCATGCGGCGGGGAGGGTTCGCTCTGGTCCGGGAGCTGGAGGTTCTCACGGACCAGAGCGAACC
>CAYVVQ010000152.1:0-7677 GCA_964454455.1 uncultured Desulfobacterales bacterium
CACGAGCTCCAGGCTGTCCCGACCCAGCATCTCCTCGTGGGAGTAACCCAGCATGGTCTCGAGGTTTTCGTTCCAGCGCAGGTACCGGCCGGCCTCGTCCACCACGAAGTAGAAACCGGGCAGGCAGGCGATGATGCTCTCCGAGATCTTCTGCTCGGATAGGAACTGCTTCCTGCACTCGGAAAGCTCCTTGCGGGTTTTGTGAAGCAAACGCTCCTGTGTGTTGTCGTCCATTCCCATGTTCCTCCTGGCGCACGTCCTCCGGGGGCGGAAATCAACACGCATGCGATTTCGGCTTCGACGCGTCACACATTGTTACACGAGTGGTCCAATAAAATGAAGGTCGATTTGGCTTTTTGACCGGCCTCCGTGGTAACCGATCCCAAGTCCCGGAAGCCGGTCCTGCTCTCCGGGATGCGCTCGGGGAACGCAGGGTCTCCCTCGGCAATTCCCCCCTGGGGGCTGCACCGCCTTGTCGTCGGAAGGTCGGTCCGGACTCACCGGCCGTCAACGACACGACGGCCTTGACAATGCCGCCTGCTGGGGTACAATTGATGTGCTTTTGAAGTGCAGGAGATGATTCATGAAGAATCCCCCCAATCTGGTCTCCGCCCGGCCCCGGGCCATGCGCGAGACGGTCTACGAATATCTCCGGGACAAGGTCCTCTGCGGGGAGATTCCGCCTTCCTCCCGCCTGGCGGAGCTGCACCTGGCCCGGGAGCTGGGCGTCTCCAGGACGCCCGTGCGGGAGGCCTTGCACATGCTGGAGCGCGAGGGGCTCCTGGAGTCCATCCCCCGCGTGGGCTACCTGGTCCAGCGGATCAACCCGGACGAGGTGGCCGAGATGTGCGAGATCCGGGCCGTGAACGAGGCGTTGGCCGCCCGCTGGGCCATGGAGCGCATGGGGGAGGGCGAGCGGTGCGCACTGGAGGACAACCTGCAAGCGGCCGAGGAGGCCCTCGCCGCAGGGGAGATGGAGACCTTCATCCGCCTGGACGGCGCCTTTCACCGGATGGTGGTGGAGGCGGGCGGGTCCTCCCGCCTGGCGGACTGGTGCCGGTCGCTCCATGACCACATGCTGCTCTACCGGATCGAGGCCTTCCGCTCCCCGGGCGCGGCGCGCCGGGCCCTGGACGGGCACCGCGCGATCGTGGAGGCCATGAGGGCCCGGGACGCGGCCCGGGTGGAGGACACTGTCCGGGAGCACCTGGCACAGGGCAAGGCCGCGCTCCTGGGCGGGAGAAGCACCTAGCGCAGGTTTCCCTGTACCCAGAAGGACCGCGCCTCCCGGAGACCCGGCGGGGATGCGCATGGAGGGAACCATGGCAAAAGACGTGTACGAGCGCCTGGCCGGCCACATGGCCGGTCTGGCCATCGGACCCCCGTACAACGAGCACCTGGTGGCCATGCTGCGGGAGAGCCTGGGCGAGCAGGAGGCCGAGATCCTGCTGGGCTTGCCCTCGGGCGTGGGGCCCTTCGGTGCGACCCCCGCAGCCGATGTGGCTCCCCGCTGCGCGCTCTCCGAGGAGGAGGCGGACGCCCTCCTCTCCGGCCTGGCCGTGCGGGGGATGGTCTACCGGAGAAGGGCGGTTGACGGGCGCTGGGGGTACGCCCTGCACCAGTTCGGCTACGGCATGCCCCAGGCCGTGTTCTGGCCCGACGAGGACACGCCCTACGCCCGGCGCATGGCGGACCTCTGCATTCGCCACTCCCGCAAGGAGACCCTTGTGGAGGCCTTCGGGGGAACCGGCGCCAAGGTGTACCGCTGGATCCCGGCCCGGGGAACCCTCGAGGTGCAGAAGCAGGCGGTGCTCCCCTACGCCGACATCGAGCACGTGATCCGGCGGGCCGGCCGCATCGCCGTGGTGAACTGCAACTGCCGGGTGATGTCCCGCCTCAAGAAAAGGAGCCCCTGCGACTACCCGCTCGAGGTCTGCATGAAGTACGACGAGCTGGCCGAGTACGTGGTGGACGCCGGGATCGGGCGGGAGCTCTCCCTGGACGAGGCCCTGCATCTCAACCGGAAGGCCGAGGAGGCGGGCTGCGTCCACTTCGCCGACAACGTCGTGGACGGGGAGATCAAGCACGCCTGCAACTGCTGCCCCTGCTGCTGCTGGTCCCTGGGCAACTACAAGCGCCGCCGGATCCCGCGGGACCTCCTCATGGCCTGTCAGTTCATTCGAAGGACCGACCCGGAGGCCTGCGACGGGTGCGGCCTCTGCGAGGAGGCCTGCCCCATCGACGCGGTCGCCGTGGCGGACGGGACAGCCGAGGTGGACGAGGACTGGTGCATCGGGTGCGGAGTCTGTGCCTCCGCCTGCCCCAACGACGCCATCAACATGGTGCCACGGGAGGGGGTGGAGGATCCCCTCTCCGGGTTCCGGGAGCTGAGCCGCGAGCGCCTGGCCCAACGCGCAAAACCGGCCGGCGAGGGTGAGTAGGCGGTGCCCTCCGGATACGGGGTCATGATATGAGCCGGAACGGCGAATCCTCCTCGAGGGAGACCGTGGTGTCCACCCTGTGCCACGGCTGCTCCTACGGGGGGTACAACTGCGGGCTTCTTGCCCACGTGCGGGACGGGGTGCTCATTCGGGTCGAGGGCAACCCCGACCACCCCCTCAACCGCGGCCGGGTCTGCGCCAAGGGGCTGGCCGCGGCCCAGTGGGTGTACAACCCCCGCCGCCTGCTCCACCCGGTGAGGCGCAAGGGCCCCCGGGGGAGCGGGCGGTTCGAGCGCGTCTCCTGGGACGAGGCCCTGGAGACGATCGCCGAGAAGCTCGCCGAGACCCGGGACGGTCCGGGTCCGGAGCACATCCTCTTGGGCAAAGGCCAAGCCTCCAGCTGGTTCGGCCTCCACCATCTGCTCCTGCTGCGGTTCCTCCACGCCCTGGGCTCCCCCAACTTCACCCCGTGGAGCCCCTACATCTGCTACGGGCCCCAGCTCTTCTACCACCAGCTGACCGTGGGCGGCCCGACCTATGCCCGCGCCGACTACGACCACGCGGACCTCATCATCGAGTGGTTCACGAGCGGCGGCCTGGGCGGGCCCGCCCGGGGCGGGGTGGAGACCCTGGACACGAACCTCCGGAGCCCGCCCAAGAGGATCCTGGACCGCCTGGCTCAGGGCGCGCGCCTGGTGGTGATCAACCCCCAGCTCATCCCCCTGGCGGCCAACGGCCGGGCCCGCTGGGTCCCCGTCCGCCCGGGGACGGACGCGGCCCTGGCCCTGGCCATGATCCACGTGATCGTGGAGGAGGGCCTCTACGACCGGGCGTTCGTCTCCGACTGGTGCGCAGGGCTCGAGGCGCTCACCGCCCACGTGCGACCCTACACCCCCGGGTGGGCCGAGACCGTGACCGGGGTCCCGGCCGGGGAGATCGCCGCCCTCGCGCGGGAGTATGCCGCCACCCCCCGGGCGGCGATCCGGTTCTCCGAGGCCCCGCAGAAGCGGGACCTCCAGTCCCTGGCCACGGCTCTCCCCATCCTGATCGCCCTCACCGGCCACCTGGACCGCCCGGGCGGAAACGTCTGGTTCCGGCCCGCCTCGCGCCTCGGCTTCAGCGTGCTCCCGGAGCGCGTCCCGGAGCGCGCCCGCTCCCGGGTCCTCGGCGGGGACGCCTTCTACGTCCGGGCCCACCGCGGCGCCTTCGCCCACTACCCCGACGTGCTCCGGGCCCTGATCGAGGGCCGTCCCTACCGGCCGAGGGTCCTGATGATCTACGGCTCCAACCCGCTCAGCACGGCGCGGAGCCCCGCCCGCGTGGCCGAGGCCCTCAGCCGGCTCGACCTCCTGGTTCAGTTCGACGTGACCCTGAATCCCACCAGCCGCTTCGCAGACCTGGTGCTCCCCGCGGCCACCCGGTACGAGTGCGGCGACCTCCCCTGCCTCTGGGGAGACCACCTGGGCCTCAGCCGCCGGGTGATCCCGCCCCTCGGTGAGAGCCGGGACGAGCTTGAGGTCACCCTGGACCTGGCCTGCCGCCTGGGCCTGGGAGCGGACTTCTGGGAGGGGGACAGGGAGGCCATGGTGCGCGACTTCCTGCGCCCGAGCGGCGCGGACTTGGAGGCGCTGAGGACGGCCGGGCGGTTCGGCCTCGACCTGCCGCCCCACCCCCAGGCGGAGGAGCGCGAGCGCTGGACCCGTTTTGTCGCGCGGCTTCCCGGGGGCCGGGTGCAGCTCTATAACGAGCGGCTGGCCGGGGAGGGCTTCCCACCCATGCCCACCTGGGAGGGGGAACCCGAGGACCCGGTCAACGCGCCGGAGCTCCGGGAGGCGTACCCGCTCCTGTTCACGGACGAGCACTCCGACCCGGTGAGCCACCACGCCTGGATGCGGGACCTGCCCTGGCTCCGAGAGCAGCGGCCCGACCCGAGCGTGAAGATCCACCCGGACACGGCCTCGGCCTGGGGGCTCTCCCCGGGGGACTGGGTGGAAGTGGTCTCGCCCCGGGGGAGGATGGTCGCCCGGGTGGCGGTCTTCGAGGGCGTGCGGCCGGACACGGTCATGGGGCAGCACGGCTGGTGGCAGGGCTGCCCCGGGCTGGGGATGCAGGACCGGTCCTGGGAGGACGGCGGGGTCAACCCGAACGTGCTCTACGACGCGGAGCGCACCGATCCGGTCACGGCGAACTCCACCAAGAACACCGTGGTGCGGTTGAGGCGGTGCCCGCCGCCGGACCAGACGGAGCCCCCGGCGACCGGAGCAAAAGAGGAACCGACCTGAGAGGAGGAACTGACGCGTGCGACCCGGCCTGATGGTGGACGTGACGCGGTGCATCGGCTGTCTGGCCTGCGCTGTGGGGTGCAAGAGCTGGCACGGCCTGCCTGCGGGCGGTCCGGGGCGGGTGCGGGTACTGGACTTCACCCTGGGGGCCTACCCCGTCGTGAGCCGCTGGATCCTGCCGGTTCCCTGCATGCAGTGCGAGCACCCGCCCTGCGCGGCCGTGTGCCGGTTCTCCGCCTGCGTGCGCGGCGAGGACGGGATCGTGGGCGTGGACGCCGGCCGCTGCACCGGTTGCGGGCTGTGTGTCCTGGCCTGCCCCTACGGGGCGCGCGCCCTCAGACCGGACACAGGCCGGGCCGACGGCTGCGACCTGTGTCGGGACCGGCTGGCCGAGGGCTGGGACCCCCTCTGCGTGGAGGCCTGCCCCGGGGGGGCCCTCATCTTCGGGGACCTGGACGACCCGGGAGGCCGACTCCGACGGGGAATCGGGGCGACCCGGGCCGAACCCCTTCTCCCGGGGTACCGGACCCGGCCCCGGGTGTTCTACGCGGGGCTCGAGGGGCTCCGGGAGCCGGCCTCCCGGGGGATGGAGCAGCTGGAGGCATCCGTGACCGGGCGGTCGGGCCGCCTTTGCAGGGACAGGGAGGAGAACCATGAGCACGATGGCTGAGATGCTCCGATCGACCATGCTGCAGCACCGCGACCGACCGGCCATGGTGGAGCCTGGCGCGACCTGGACCTACGACGCATTCGTCAAGCGCGTGGAGCGCGCCGCCGGGGTGCTCCGGGGGATGGGGCTGAACCCGGGCGACCGGTTCGGCGTGATCGCGCCCAACACCGCGGCGAACGCGGAGCTCTTCTTCGGCGGCTACTGGTCCGGGACCGTCCCGGTGCCCGTGAACGTCCGCCTGGCCCCGCCCGAGATCCGCGACATCCTGGAGGACGCCCGGGTGGGCCGGCTGTTCGTGGACGCGGCCTTTCGCGCCCTCCTGGACGAGGAGAGCCTGTCCCCCTGGCGGGACGGTGCGGTCCTCGTGCGCGTCCCGGAGGAGAAGGGGTCCTACGAGGCGCGCTTCGCCGGGGCCCGGCCCCTGCCCATGCACCCGGGCCGGCCCGACGACGAGGCCGTCCTGCTCTACACCGGCGGCACCACGGGCCGGAGCAAGGGCGTGCCCCTCACCCACCGCAACATCCTCTCCGACGCCCTCCAGTGCGCTCCGGCCTTCGGCCCCGTCTGCGACGACGTCTACCTCCACGCCGCGCCCATGTTCCACTCGGCGGACCTCCTGGGGACCGTCTGGTTCCTCTTCGGGGGTGCCCACGCCTACATGCCCGCCTTCACCCCGACCGGCCTCCTGGAGACCGTCGAGCGCCTGGGGATCACCTTCACCATGCTGCCGCCCACCATGATCATCCTGGCCCTCCAGGTGCCGGACCTCTCCCGCTACGACCTCTCCAGCCTCCGCGGGCTGATCTACGGGGCCTCGCCCATGGCCGTGGAGTGGATTCGGCGGACCACCGAGGCGCTTCCCGGGGTGGCCGTGCACCAGGGGTACGGCCTGACCGAGACCTCCCCGCTCCTCTCCATCCTCACCTGGGAGGCCCATTGTGAGGCCCTCCGGACCGGCGCCTTCGAGCGCCTTCGGTCGTGCGGCCGGCCCATCCCCGGGGTGGAGCTCCGCATCGTGAACGAGCAGGACCGCGAGGTCCCCACGGGAGAGGCAGGCGAGGTGGCGGCCCGGGGCGCGAACATCACCGCCGGCTACCTCAACCGGGACGAGGAGAACCGCCGGACCTTCCGCAACGGGTGGTTCCACACCGGGGACGTGGGCCGCAAGGACGAGGAAGGATTCCTCTACCTGCTGGACCGGAAGAAGGACATGGTGGTCTCCGGGGGCGAGAACATTTACACCTCCGAGGTGGAGGCCGTCCTCTACCGGCACCCCGGTGTGCACGAGGCCGCGGTCATCGGCGTCCCGGACGAGACCTTCGGCGAGGCCCTCCTCGCGGTCGTCGTCCCGACCGAGGGCGCCCGCCTGAGCCCGGGGGAGATCATCGAGCACTGCCGCGGAAAGATCGGCGGGTACAAGATTCCGCGGTGCATCCGGTTCGTGGATGCGCTCCCCAAGAGCGCCCTGGGCAAAATCCTGAAGACCGAGCTCCGGAAACAGCACACCGAACAGGGGGTCAGGTCTTGAATTTTGATGGAGTCGTAGAAAGCCTGGAACGCTGAGATCTGCCCCGGGCATTTCAATGGGTAGAGGGTATCCAGCGGCGGGTGCGCGGGTTTTTGCGAATCCGTCAAGGTTGACATTTTGCGATGCTCGAGAGTCCGCGGCCGTGACCCCTGAAAAATGTCAAAATTCAAGACCTGACCCCATGGGTCTGGGTGCACGCTGACCCCATGGGTGCACGCACCGCTTTGTTCAGCCGGAGCCCTCCAGCGGACGACCGCAGAGAGTCCTTCTGGAATCCTGCACCGTGGGGTGGTACAATCGGAACGATCGAAAATCACGCAGATAGGCGGGGTCGAGCGCACGGGCGGGCACCCGCATGGATCCGTCAACTCGGGAAACAGGAGTGGACATGAAGGTCCTCTTCATCATATCGACGGACGACGGCGAAACCATCTTCAATGCGATGCGGCTTGCGAACGTCGGCGTCCAAAAGGGCGACGAGGTCAGCGTCTTCATGCTGGGCAAGGGGGTCCTCTTCGAGCAGGCCGGCAGCGAAGGGTTCGACGTCATGGGGCAGATCGATCAGTTCGAGGGAGACTTCTACGTCTGAGGGGTGTGCATGAAATCCCACGGTCTGGTGGGATCGAGCGCCTGCCCGGTGGCCTGGATGGACGACCTCTACGAGCTGTCCGTGGAGGCCGACAAGGTGTTCTCGTTCTAGGCGGCCGAGCCGGCGACGTCCAGGACGATCCTGCCCCGGAGACCGCCCTGCTCGAT
>CAYVVQ010000153.1:0-7476 GCA_964454455.1 uncultured Desulfobacterales bacterium
CCTCGTACTCCCGGTTGATGATCTTGACCAGGCTGTCGCCGGGCCGGACCGTGTAGCCCTTCAGGTCGAGCTCCTCGAGGGACTCCACGGTGACGGGTTCGGGCTCGCCCCGGGGCGGGACGGCCAGGACGCCTTCGGCGGGCGCCAGGGTGAGGGGCACCAGGAGCTTCTGGCCGGGATGGATCTGGTCGAGGTCGGTGAGCTGGGGGTTGAGCTTTTTGAGGATGTCCAGGATTTCCGAAAGGTTGCGTTTCTCCAGGAGCTTTCGTTCCCGGAAGATCTGCCAGATCCACTCCCCTTCCTCGACGGCGTGGATCTCTGTGAGGACCCGGCGGCCGGAGACCTCCATGATCTCCTTTTCCACGCCGGGTTCCGCATCGGTCTCGGCGGTCTTCACCAGCTCGATGTCGTAGGTCTCTTCCCCTGCCTCCTGGGCGGGGGCCGGACAGGGCCAGCACAGGACGAACAGCAGCAAGGCATGAACGAAGCTGTTGACAAACCGGGAAGGACTCTTCACATTGTCCCCTGCATGGCCGCGAACTTCCTTTCGTCGAACCGTGGTGATCCCCTGTTCCCGGCCCCCGCTTGGCCGCCCCACATGCCCCTCGTCCTCCTCCAGGCCCAAGTCAAGACCGAATCGGACTGATTCTAGATAGTTAGCCGGAATGATGTCAACGGTTTTTCAGAAGGGGGCCCTTCTACACTACATATTGGAATGCGGCCATGCAGAAACACATGATATGGTAATTTTTCTTTGCATCTCCCCCGGGAATCTGATAAGGTCTGGCCGGATTTCGTGGGGAAGCACGAGCTTGGAGAACCGGACCCCGTTCGGGAGGAGTACATGAGAATCAAGAAGCTTTCCATCGCCGGATTCAAATCCTTCATGGACCGGCTGGAAATTTCCCTCCCCGAGGGAATCAGCGCCATCGTGGGACCCAACGGATGCGGCAAGAGCAACATCGTGGACGCGATCCGCTGGGCCATGGGCGAGCAGAGCGCCAGACAGCTCCGGGGACGCCAGATGGAGGACGTGATCTTCAGCGGCGCAGGGGAGTTCAAGCCCCTGGGAATGGCCGAGGTCTCCATCATTTTCGAAAACGGGGACGGCTCGTTCCCCGGCGAGTACGCGCAGCTGACCGAGATGGCCGTCACCCGGAGGCTCTACCGCTCGGGGGAGAGCGAGTACCTCATCAACCGGGTTCCCTGCCGGCTCAAGGACATCCAGGAAATCTTCATGGACACCGGCCTGGGGAACAAGGCCTACTCGATCATCGGACAGGGGCGGATCAGCAGCATCATCGAGCAGAAGCCCGAGGAGACCCGTGCCATGCTCGAGGAGGCGGCCGGCATCACCAAGTACCGGAAAAAAGTCGAGGAATCCAGGCGCAAGGTCGAGCTGACCCAGACGAACCTCCAGCGGGTGGAGGACATCCTCACCGAGGTGGAACGGCAGATGCGCTCCCTCAAGCGCCAGGCGGCCAAGGCGAGGCGCTACAAGACCCTGAGCGAGGAGATCCAGCAGCTCGAGCTGGCGCTTCGCGCCAACGCCTACCACGAGCTCCAGGAGGAGTCCGGAAAGCGCATCCGCACCACCGAGAACCTCCTCCAGGAGGAGGCGGGGCTCTCCACCCGGCTCGCGGCGAGACAGACCGACCTGGAGCGCACGAACCTCGAGCTCGGGGAGAAGGACGAGGAGATATCCCGGCTGAGGGACCGCTTCCTGCGGCGGAAGGAGTCCGTGGGCCGGAAGGAGTCCACGCTGGAGTCCCTGGCGGGCGAGAAGCGGATGCAGGTCGCCCTCCGGCAGAGGCTCGCCGAGGAACGGGAGGAGCTCGAGCAGCGGCTCCTCGGGCTCGGCGAGGAGCGCGTGGGCATGGAGGAACGGGTGGCGGCGCTCCAGGAGAAAGCCGGCGCCCTCTCGGACGAGACGGCCCTTTTGGATCAGCGGCTCAAGCGGCGGAACGCCGTGCTCGAGGAGATCCGCCAGGAGTACGAGCGGGCCCGCACGGATGTGAACAGCGGCGTGACCAAAGAGATGGGCCTGAACCAGGAGTCCGGCTACCTGACCCAGCGGATCGGGGAGATCACGGACAGCCGGAGCCGCCTGGAGCAGGAAAAGGGTGAGGTGGCGGAGAAGGTCGAGCGCATGGCCGAGGCGTCCCGGAGAAAGACCGAGACCCGGGAGGCCCTGGCCGCCAAGCTTGCCCGAATCGAGGAGGACCTGGAGCGGGAGCGGGAGCAGCGGGACGAGCTGGAGCAGATTCGGCGGCGGGTCGAGGCCGACCTGAAGAAGGCGGAGACCGATCTGGCGAACCACGACTCCCGCCTGGCCAGCCTCCGGTCGCTCACCGAGAACTTCGAGGGGTTCAAGGTGGGGGTCCGCACCATCATGAAGGCCCAGGACCTGGACGCCCGCAGGCAGGGGCGGATCCTGGGACTGGTGGCCGACATGATCCAGGCGCCTCCCGAGCTGGAGCAGGCCGTGGAGGCCGTGCTGGCGGATCGTCTCCAGTACGTCGTGGTCGAGGGTCTCGAGGACGGCGTGGAGGCCGTGTCCTACCTGAAGGAGCGGTCGCGGGGGCGGAGCAGCTTCGTTCCGCTCCGCCACCTGCGGTCCAACGGTCACGGAGACGGGGGAAACGGCCTTCCCCTGCTCCGGGACCGGGTGTCGGCGCCCGACGCCTACCGGTCCCTGATCCACACCCTCCTGGGGGACGCGGTCCTGGCCGAGGACCTGAACCAGGCCGTGGCCGTCTGGTCCCGGAACGGAACCCGGCAGTGCCTGGTCACCCCGGACGGCGACATGATCGACGAGCGGGGGGTGATCAGCGGCGGGAAGGCCGGCCGGAACTCCCACGGCCTCCTCGCCCGGAAGCGGGAGATCGCCGAGCTGGAGGAGAAGGTGTCCGCGTGCCGGACCGACGTGGAGACCCTCACCGGGAGGCTGGAGCAGATCGAGCTGGACGCCCGGGAGAAGCGCTCCCGGCTGGAGTCCCTGGATGCCGAGCGGGAGGAGTGCCGCGACCAGATCAACGAGCACGACCGGGCCATTCTCCAGTTCGGGCACGAGCTGGATCAGCTGGAGCGGTTCTCCGAGCGCATCGACGGGGAGCTGGAGCAGAAGGGCCGGGAGCAGGAGAAGCACCGGGAGGCCCTCACGCGCATCGAGACGGAGCTGGCCGCCTGCAAGGAGACGATCCGCGAAAAGGAGCACTATCTCCAGGAGAAGGAGCTCGAGCTGAGGGAGAGCGAGGAGGAGGCCGAGCGGTACCGGGGCGAGCTGGAGCAGCTCCGCATGGACGTGAACCTGGCCAAGGAAGAGGAGAAAGGTCTGCTGCAGCAGCTCGAGCGGATCGACGACTACGCGGAGGAGGCCCGGGAGAAGCTGGAGAAGATCGGCCGCGACACCGAGGAGGCCAGAAAGACCCACGACGCCTGCGAGGAGCGGGAGAAGGCCTTGGGAGCGGAGCTGACCGAGCTGCGGGAGCGGCTCGCCGAGGCCGAGGAGGAGGTCAACCGGGCCGAGCAGGAGAGGGGGCTCTTCAAGAGTCAAATCCGGGAGGAGGAAAAGAAGACCGAGCTCCTGCGGGGCGAGCTGGACGACCTCAGGGAGCGGATCAACCGGGCCCGGATGGAGCAGTCCGAGATCACCCACCAGATGAACGGGATCGTCGAACGGGTCCGGGACCGGTTCAATCTGGAGCTCCCCGCGGTGTACCGTGACTACGTGGAGGAGGGGTTCTCCTCGGCGGAGACCCGGGAGTCCCTGGAGGAGCGGAAGCGGAAGCGCGAGACGCTCGGGGAGGTGAACCTGGCGGCCATCCACGAGCACGAGGAGCTCCAGGAGCGGCACGCCTTCATAGCGGGACAGAGGGACGACCTGCTGAGCTCGATCGAGTCCCTGAACAAGGCCATCCGGAAGATCAACCGGATCTCCCTGGAGAAGTTCACGACCACCTTCTCCGACGTGGATCGGAAGCTCCGGGAGGTGTTTCCCATCCTGTTCAAGGGCGGGACCGCCGGTCTCCGGCTGACGGACGAGGATCGGCCCCTGGAGAGCGGCGTCCTCGTGGAGGTGAAACCCCCCGGCAAGAAGCTGAGCCACATGGGGCTCCTCTCGGGGGGTGAAAAGGCTCTCGTGGCGATGGCCCTCCTGTTCGCCATCTACCTGATCAAGCCGAGCCCCTTCTGCCTGCTGGACGAGGTGGACGCCCCGCTGGACGAGGCGAACATCGATCGGTTCAACAACCTGCTCGGGGAGATCCGCAAGTACTCCCAGGTGGTGCTGGTGACCCACAACCGGCGGTCCATGGAGATCGTCGAGCGTCTCTTCGGGGTGACCATGGAGAAGGCCGGGGTCTCCAAGATGGTCTCCGTGAACCTGGGCCGGGCCCAGCGCCTCGCGGCCTGATCCGTCTGCCCCCCCCCGGTCCCGGAGCCGGCCCCGAAAAGGCTTGAAAGTCCGGACCGGTTGTTTTACAACCCCATCGTACCCGCCGCCCCGCCCAGCCGGGGCGGTTTTTGTTCGTCACCCGAAACCAGGGTTTTTCCCGGCGTCCCGCCGGATCGGCGGGCAAGGCACCGCGGGCGGGATCTCCGAAGCCCGTCAGGCGCCGAAGGCGTCGGGAGCCCGCAGGCCGTCATGATCAACTGGTTCAAGAAGAAGGACAGGAAAAAGGGCAAGGACGAGGAACCCGAGGAGGCGGCGCTTCCTTCCGAGGAGACCCCGGAAGCGGAGGAGCGCGAGGCCCCTTCGGAGGAGGCCTTGCCGGACGATGATCGCCCTCAGCCCGAGCCGGAACTTGAGGCGGCATCTGAGCCGGAGCCGGAAGAAGGAAGGAAGAAGGGGTTCTTCCAGCGGCTGAAGGAGGGGCTCACCAAGACGCGCACCGGGTTCACCGGACGCCTGGATCGCCTGGTGTTCGGGAAGAAGGAGATCGACGACGAGCTCATGGAGGATCTCGAGGAGATCCTGTTCACCTCCGATCTGGGGGTGGCCGCGACCCAGGAGATCATCGACCACGTCCAGGAAAAGGTGAAGCGCAGGGAGCTCAAGGACGCCGACAAGCTGAAGGACGCCCTGAAGCAGGAGATGCTCTCCTTCCTGCGGGTGCCCGAGGGGGACCGGACCGAGCCCGGCACCGGAGAGCCCAGGGTGGTCATGGTGGTCGGCGTGAACGGGGTGGGAAAGACCACCACCATCGGGAAGGCGGCACAGCATTTCAGGGACCAGGGCAGGGAGGTCATGCTCGTCGCCGCGGACACCTTCCGGGCCGCCGCCATCGAGCAGCTCTCCATCTGGGGCGAGCGGTCGGGCTGCGAGGTGGTCAAGCAGCGCGAGGGATCGGATCCGTCGGCCGTGGCCTTCGACGCCGTTTCAGCGGCCGTCGCCCGGAAGGTCGACGTGGTGCTCATCGACACCGCCGGGCGGCTGCACACCCGGAGCAACCTCATGGAGGAACTCCAGAAGACCCGGCGCGTGATCGGTCGCAAGCTGCCCGGCGCGCCCCACGAGATCTGGCTGGTCCTGGACGCCACCACGGGACAGAACGCCATCAGCCAGGCGCAGATCTTCCACGAGGCGCTGGGGATCACCGGCATCATCCTCACGAAGCTGGACGGCACGGCCAAGGGCGGCATCGTGGTCGGCATCTGCCACCAGCTCGGGCTTCCCATCCTCTTCATCGGCATCGGGGAGCGGGTGGACGATCTGCGGCCTTTCGAACCGGAACCCTTCGTGGAGGCCATCTTCGACTGACGGGACCGGGGCGGGACCGCCCGAAGGCGTGCATCCCCAGCCTGCGGGCTTTGTCACCCGGTATCGGAGGAGGAGGGAGACGGTCGATGAAGGAGCACGTGCTGCGAAAGAAGATCATGTGGGGCGACCTGGACTCCCTGGGGATCGTCTTCTACCCGCGCTACTACGAGTGGATCGACGCGTGCGGCCATCTCTTCTTCGAGTCCCTGGGGCTTCGGCTCGGCGACCTGTGGAAGGAGCGGGGGCTCCTGTTCGGCCTGGTGGAGACGTCGTGCCGCTACCGGCGGCCGGGCCGGTACCACGACGAGATCGAGATCGTCACCACCGCCCGGGAGATGAAGAGCAAGACGCTCCTCCTCGAGCACCTGGTCCGGAGGGCGGAAAGCGGAGAGCTCATGGTGGAGGGCTACGAGAACCGTGTCTGTCTGGACTGCTCCGACACCGAGCGGTTCCACGCCGTCCGCATCCCGGAGGACATCGCCGGCGTTCTCCGGGACGCCATGAAAGGCGGGCCGGAGCCTTTCTGATCCGGGCCGGGACCCTGGATCAGAGCGCCCGCATCCACTCGGGCCGGAGACCCACCTCCCCGCGAAGCGCCGAGTCGATGAGGTCCAGGGCCTCCTGCTTCCCTCGGGGGAGCCGGGCCTTGATGGGCAGGTAGTTGGAGGCGTGGTTCGAGAAGAAAAGCCCCCGGCTCAGGTTCGTGTGGGCGAGCATCTCGCGGAGCTCCCTCAGGAGCCCTTCCTGGTCCGGCAACCGGAACTCCCCGCGGCGGTAGTCCTCGTAGAGCGGGGTGCCCGGGACCAGCATCACGCTCAAGGCGCCCACGTAGTCGGGATCCATGGCGCTCAGGAGCTCGCCCGTCGCCTTGGCGTGCTCCAGGGAGCGGTCGGTACCCCCGATTCCCAGAAGCACGGTGACCGAGAGCTTGATCCCCGCCTCCTTGACCTTTCTCCCCATGGCGATCAGGTTGTCCGCGCTCGATCCCTTGCGGATCTCCTCGAGCAGGCGATCGTCGCCGGTCTCCACCCCCAGGTAGAGGATCCCCAGTCCGTTCTCCCGGAGCGCAATCAGCTCCTCCAGCGACTTCATCCGGATCCCCTTGGCATTGGCATAGGCGCCGACCCGCTTGACCCAGGGCAAATGCTCCCGGATGCGGTCGAGGATCCACATCAGCCGCTTCTGAGGAATGATCAACGCGTCGCCGTCCATGAGGAAGACGCGGTCCTGCCGTCGCATGGTCTTCGAGGCGAACAGGATATCGCTCAGGATGGTCTCGTCATCCTTGATGGTGAAGCGTTTGTCCTTGTACGTGCCGCAAAAGGTGCACTTGTTGTGGGAGCAGCCCAGCGTGACCTGGAGCAGGATGCTGTAGGCCTCACTGGGAGGCCGGATGCAGTTTCCCTCGTAGTGCATGCCCTCGCCCGGTTGCGGACCTGCCATGGCGTTTCAACCTCCCCTGTGGCGTGACGTCGTCCGTCCCTCTCGGGACGGCGAAGATGATCTTATTCCTTCAATATAATCTCCCTGGAAAAAATGTAAAGCGGGTCCTGATCGAGCCGCAAGAAGCCCGATGCTCCATTTCCTTCGCTCCAGGCCTGGTCATTGCGGGCGGTTGCGACCGCCCCCCCTGGGTTGCGGGCATCCGCCCGCCCCATCTGCGTGGCGGGCCGGATTCTTTCCTTGAACCCGCATCGAGGATCGTTTATGGTCGA
>CAYVVQ010000154.1:0-7373 GCA_964454455.1 uncultured Desulfobacterales bacterium
ATAGGTTATGGCGTTTCCAGCGGCGGGTGAGCGGGTTTTTGCGAACCCGTCAATGTGTGGAAAACCAGAGAACGGGTGGGGGGAGCATTGAAGCTCGGTATACTGGGGGGCACGTTCGATCCGGTTCACCTGGGACATCTGCGGATGGCCCTGGAGGCGGCCGAGGATCTCGGGCTCGATCGGGTGGACCTGGTGCCCGCGTCCGTCCCGCCGCACAAGGAGAGAAGGCCGGGGGCCTCTTTCGCCGATCGGGTCGCCATGGTCCGCATGGGGATCCAAGGAGTGCCTCTCCTGGGCGGTTGCGACCTGGAAGGCCGGAGGGAGGGTGCCTCCTACACCATTTTGACGCTCGAGGAGCTCCACCGGAGCCACCCCGGTGACCTCGATCTCTACTTCGTCATCGGGACGGACGCCTTTCTGGAGATCCGGACCTGGAAGGACTACCGCTCGCTCTTCGACCACGCGCACTTTGTCCTGATCGACCGTCCCGGGGTTCGTTCGGAGGACCTGGAGGCGTTTCTCGGCTCCCTGGATGTTTCCCTGGAACCCATGGGGCCGGACGTGTATCGTGTGGGAAACGGGGGGAACCGGCTGTTCAGGCGAACCGGCACCTTTCTGGACATCTCGTCCACCCGGGTTCGGGAGACCGTGCGCCGGGGGAGGTCCATTCGATTCCTCGTGCCGCCGGAGGTGGAACGCTTTATCATGGAGAAGGGGTTGTATCGCGCAGATGGAGAGTCTGGATAAAGCACGGCTTGCCCTGGACCTCGTCCGGGAGCGGAAGGCGCTGGCCCCGGTCCTGTTCGACGTGAGCGAGCTGACCTCCTTCACGGACTGCTTCCTCGTGGCGGCCGGGAGATCCACCCGACAGGTGCAGGCCGTCACCCGGCACCTGGTGCGAAAGATGCGCGAGGCCGGGTTGCACGCCCACGGCGTGGA
This sequence comes from uncultured Desulfobacterales bacterium, assembly GCA_964454455.1. Classification (GTDB taxonomy): domain Bacteria; phylum Desulfobacterota; class DSM-4660; order Desulfatiglandales; family HGW-15; genus JAIPEI01. The sequence goes on from CAYVVQ010000154.1 coordinate 940, forward strand.
AGGGGAGCAGGAGGGGCAGTGGGTGCTCGTGGACTACGGCGATCTGGTCGTCCACATCTTTTACGAACCCGTTCGCGAGTTCTACGATCTGGAGAGCCTGTGGGTCGAGGCGCCCCGGGTCGATACCGGACCGGAGAGCGGGGAGGGGCGGAGCGATGACGCGGGCGGGTAGCCTCATCAACTGTTTTCTGGCGGTCTGTCTGGCCGTCGCCGTGACCGGCGCGCCGCAGCGGGCGGCAGCGCTGAGCCTGGAGGAGGAGGAAAAGCTGGGCCGGGAGTTCGTGGCCGACGTGAAAAAGGTGTTTCCCCTCGTGGAGGACGAGTTCGCACGGGACTACGTCAACCGGCTCGGCGACTACCTGGCCGGGGCGGTGGAGACGAAGCCCTTTCCGTTCTCCTTCTACCTGATTCCCAAGAACGCCTTGAATGCGTTCGCCGGTCCCGGGGGCCACATCTTCTTCTTCACCGGCCTGATCGAGTCCATGAACTCCGTGGACGAGCTGGCCGCGGTGGCCAGCCACGAGATGGCCCACATCACGGCACGGCATCTCTCCAAACGCATCGAGCAGCACAAGAAGCTCAGCATGGCCACCCTGGCGGGCGTCCTGATCGGCGCCTTGATCGGGGGGGAGGCCTCCCAGGCCATCATGATCGGGTCCGCCGCGGCCGGTGCCCAGGCGCAGCTCGCCTTCAGCCGGACCGACGAGCGGCAGGCGGACCAGCTGGGGTTCCGGTACATGAGACAGTCCGGTTTCGATCCCGCAGCCATGGTCGATGTCCTGAAGACCATGCAGAGCGCCCAGATTTACGGCACCGACAAGATCCCCGCCTACCTGAGGACCCACCCGACGGGACCGGAGCGCATGACGAACATGGACAGCCTCCTCGCCGCCGGCTCCCCGGATGCGGGTTCGGAGACCGAGGAGAGGCTCCGAGCGGAGTTTCCGGTCTTCCGGACCTTCCTGTCCGCCCGGTACGGCGATCCCGGGACCTCCCGGCGGCGATTCGAGGCCGTGCTCGAGGAAGACCCCGACTCGGCCCTCGCCCATTTCGGCCTGGGCCTGCTGGACAAGGAGGCCTCGGAGTACGGCGCGGCCGTCGCCCACCTGGAACGTTCCCTGGAGCTCAGGCCCGACCTGCTTCCCGTGGGCGGCCACCTGGCGGAGGCCTATCAGTTCACCGGCCGCTACAAGGAGGCGATCCCGGTGCTGGAGGCCGTCCTGGACGAGGATCCCGACAACCGGAAGGCCCTGTTCCTGCTGGCCACGTCCTACCAGAACCTGGACGCGCACGCCCTCGCCGCCCGCATCTACGAGAGGCTGCTGACCATGGAGCCGGTCCGGGACGACGTCTCCTACAACCTCGGGCTCTGCTACGGGCGTATGGACCGGCTCCCCCTCGCCCACTACCACTTCGGGATATTCTTCAAGAAGGCCGGAAAGCCGGCCAAGGCACGCTTCCATTTCGAGAAGGCGGAGGAGCTGGGACGCCACGACATGGAGCTCGTGCACAAGATCCGGAAGGCCAGGGAAGAGCTGCCCTGAGATCCTGGAAAAAGGTGAAAACATTTGACGCCCGGCGGCGTCGTGTGCTAGTTTTCTGAATGAGAGTTCATTCATTTTGTCGGGTCGGATGGGCGGCTATTGATCATTTTCGCTCGATCCAGTATAAAGAGCCGGCATTCGTCGGGAACGGGCCGGCCGTCAGGGAAGGCATGCGGCCAGGGAACGTCACAGGCCGGGGCAGGGTATAATCGAGGGTTCCATCAGGGGTTCCATCGCGCCCGGCGGGTGCACGGAGCCGGGGTGCGGGCGAACAGGAATCGAACGCTACGAGGAGGATGATGTCATGAATATCGTGGTTTGCGTGAAGCGGGTCCCCATGACCCAGGAGGTGGATCTGGAGATCGACGCCTCCGGGAAGGACGTGAAGGCGGACATGCTGGCCTATGTCCTGAACGAGTGGGACAACTACGCCGTGGAGGAGGCGATCCAGCTCAAGGAGAAGGCCGAGGGGACGGTGGTGGCGGTCACCATCGGCTCGGAGGACGACGAGGAGGTGCTCCGGCGCTGCCTGGCCATGGGCGCGGACAAGGCGATCCGGGTCGATCCGGGCGATCGGCCCATGGACGGCCTGGTGAAGTCCCGCATCCTCGCCGAGGTGGTCAGGGGCCTGGAGTACGACCTCGTGCTGACGGGCGTTCAGTCGGACGACTTGAACGACGGCATGGTGGGCGTTCTCCTGGCCGAGCAGCTGGATGCCCCCCACGCGGCGGTGGTGACCGGAATCGGGCCCGAGGACGGAGAGGCTGCGGTGCGGGTGGAGCTCGAAGGAGGCATGGACGAGCATTCCAAGGTGAAGCTCCCCGCCGTCCTGAGCATCCAGACGGGAATCAACGAGCCCAGGTACGTGTCCATCATGGGCATTCGCAAGGCCGCCAAGAAGGAGCTCAACGTGGTGCCCCTCGCGGACCTCGGCATCGGCGACGATAACCTCGCGCCCATGACCACCGTGGAGGAGTACTTCTTCCCGCCCGAGACCGAGGGCGCGGAGATCCTCGAGGGGGATGCGGCGAGCGTGGCGGAACAGATCCTCAAGATCATGAAGGAGAAAGGGGTGAGTGTGTAATGGGCGAGATCTTCGTACTGGTGGAACACAGGCAAGGAGCGCTCCGGGACATCTCCTGCGAGATGCTCTGGAAGGCGAACGAGCTCTGCAACGACCTCTCCCACACCCTGACCGCGGTCCTGCTGGGTGGGAAGGACGAGCCGTTCGTGAACGAGATCTCCGGACGGGCCGACAAGGTCCTCGTGGTGGAGGACGAGCGGCTCCAGGCGTTCGATGCAGACCTCTACAAGGGGATCCTGCTGTCCCTGATCCAGGAGCACAAACCGTTCCTGACGCTGATGCCGCAGTCCCCGTGGGGCATGGACCTGGCGCCGGCCCTGAGCGTGAAGACCGGCTTCCCGCTCGCCACGGACTGCGTGGACATCCTGGTGGAGGACGGCAAGCCCAAGGCCGTCCGTCAGATCTACAACGGCAAGATCTTCTCCAAGGTCGTCCTCAAGGAGGCGGACTGCTACCTGATGACGGTCCGCGCCAGCGCCTTCCCGCCGGACGCGGTGGAGGGACGAGCGGGCGAGGTGGTCAAGGTGGACCTGCCCTCCGACCTCCCCGAGCCGCGCCGGCGGTTCGAGAAGTTCGAGGACGCGGGCGCGGGCGAGGTGGACATCACCCAGGCGGACCTCCTGGTCAGCGTGGGCCGCGGCGTGGGCGAGGCGGACAACATCGAGCCCCTGCAGGAGCTGGCCGGGAAGCTGGGCGGGCTGCTCTCCTGCTCCCGTCCGGTGGTGGACAAGCACTGGCTGCCCAAGTACCACCAGGTGGGCACGTCCGGGAAATCGGTAAAGCCCAAGGTGTACCTGGCCTTCGGCATCAGCGGGGCCTTCCAGCACGTGGCCGGCATCACCGGCGCGGGCACGGTCATCGCGGTGAACAAGGACAAGAAGGCCCCCATCTTCCGGGTGGCCAACTACGGGGTCGTGGACGACATGTTCAACGTGGTGGAGGCGCTCAAGGAACACTTGGATTAGCTCGAGCTCCTTGACCTTGGAAGAAATCCCTCATTCCCGGCTCGAAAACAAAGAAAAATGAAACACCGATGCCGGAGCAGTTTGTGAAAGCCAGCGCGGTATAGACGCTTGAAAGGCCGGGCCATCCTGTGAGGTTGGCCCGGCCTTGTTGATGAGGCTGAGCCCTCTGCGAGGCTTCAGGGGGTCGGGGTCGCGGGTTCACGTCGAGACGGAGGAGACAGCGGATGGACTTCACCTTGAGCAAGGAGCAGCAGGACATCCAGCGGGCGGCGAGGGAGTTCGCCCTGGGGGAGTTCCCGGACCGGGCCCAGGAGTTCGATCGAAACGAGACCTTCGACCTGGACATCTGGCGCAAGGCGTGCGAGCTGGGGTTCGTGGGGGTCTTCATCCCGGAGGAGTACGGAGGGGCGGGTTTCGGGTTCTTCGAGCACAGCCTGATCACCGAGGAGTTCTGGGCCGTGGACGCGGGCATGGCCAACGCCGTGCTCACGGCGACCTTCGGCGCGGAGCTCCTGATGCTCTTCGGGACCGAGGAGCAGAAGCAGGCCTACCTCCCTCCCCTGGTGGGAGGGGAGGCCATCACGGGAACGGCCATCACCGAGCCGGATGCGGGGAGCGACGTGACCGGCGCGAGGACCACGGCCGTCCTGGAGGGCGACGAGTGGGTGATCAACGGCTCCAAGATGTTCATCACCAACGGGACCATCGCCGACTACCTGCTCGTCTTCTGCAACACCGAACCCGACAACCCGGACCGTCACGCGCGGCACAGCTTCATCGTGGTGGAGACGAACCGTCCCGGCTACGAGGCCAACAAGCTCCACGGCAAGCTGGGCATTCGGGCCAACGACACGGCCGAGGTGGCCTTCAACAACGTCCGCGTCCCCGCCGGCAACCTGGTGGGGGAGGCGGGGAAGGGCTTCAAGGAGCTCATGAGCTTCTTCAACCTCACCCGGCTCCACGTCTCCGCCATGGGGGTGGGGATCGCCCGGGCCGCCCTGGAGGAGAGCATCAACCACATCCGGAAGCGCCATCAGTTCGGCGTTCCCCTGGCGTCGTTCCAGGTGAACCAGTTCAAGGTGGCGGAGATGGCCACCCGGATCCGGGCCGCCCGGAACCTCTACTACGAGGCCGCCTGGCTGGCGGATCGGGGCCGCATCGATCACGGGCTGATCGCCATGGCCAAGTGGTTCTGCGGGGAGACGGGCGTGAGGGCCGCCGATGAGGCCCTTCAGATGCACGGCGGCTACGGGTACATCGACGAGTACAAGGTCCAGAGGATCTACCGGGACGCCAAGATCGTGGAGATCTACGAAGGCGCGAAGGAGGTGGAGAAGGCCATCGTGGCGAAGACGCTTCTGCGCTGACCCGCCGCGAACGCCCTCAGGACGGCAGGCCCGGAAGGTCCACGATCACGTCCTCGAGGCGGCGCTTGGGAACGTGGTGGACCCCTTTCTCGTCCCGCCAGTAGCGGGTGTCGCCGTCCCCGCCCACGGTCTCGATCTCCACGGTTTCGCCGGGCTCGCCGAGCGCGATGACGTAGAGGATCTCGTAGCGCTCCGGTATGCCGAATCGTCCACGAAGCCGCCCCCGGTCCACGGTTCCCACGATGCAGCCGCCGAGCCCCGCCTCGGCCGCGCCCAGCAGGATGCTCTGGCCGGCCAGGCCGGGGTCGTACCCGAAGGACCCGGCGATCTCCAGGTCGCCCAGCACGACGACGTAGGCGGCCGGCCGCTCCCCCGGAGCGGGTCCCGGCCAGTCCGGAAGGTAGGCGGCCCAGCCCAGCAGGTCGAAGATCCGCCCGTTGGTCTCCTCCCGGTGGGAGAGCAGGTAGTTCAGCGCCTGGCGGTTTCCCTCGCAGGCGGCCAGGCGGGCGAGGTCGACCAGCCGCTCCAGGGTCTTTCGGGAAACGGCTCGGTCCTCCCGGAATCGGCGCGTGCTTCTCGCCTTCCGCACCAGCTCTGAAATCGTCATCGTCACGAGGGGTCTCCATTCGCCTGGATCTGATCGATCACGCAGCGGTCGGGCGGGGGGAACCGGAAAGACGAGAGCTCCGAAGGGTTCACCCAGCGGGCCTCCTGGCCTTCCAGGCTCCGGATCGTGGCATGATCGTCAAGGGTGCAGGAAAAGAAGTGGAGCGTCACCCGCTTCTCCTCGTACTCGTGCTCGACCACCCGGATCCGCTCCCCCGCCCGGACCGTCACGCCGAGCTCCTCTCGAATCTCACGCACCAGGCATGCCTCCAGGGACTCATTCCCCTCCTGCTTCCCTCCGGGGAACTCCCACAGCCCGCCCAGGTGGCTGCCCGCGCGCCTGCGGGTGATGAGCAGACGCCCGTCCCGCCGGATGATGCCGGCGGTCACGTGGAAGTGTGGCTTCTGCTTTTCCTCACCTCTCACCTCTTCCCTCTGTCTTCCAAGGCGGGCTGACGCCCGCAGCCCAGCAGAGGAACGGCCGGCTCTGGGGGCCGGGGCCTTCCTCCGCTCCCTTCGCTCCCGGCCTGGTCATTGCGGGCGGTTACGACCGGGGGATTCCTGCCCCCTCCGCGTTCCACCCCCGCCACGAAGCCTTTCCCGGATGGGAGGGCCTTGAGTTTGCGAGCTTGCTCCACCTGTCCTTTCTGTTTTCAGGCGGGGGATGGCCGCGGTTTCCCCCGGACGTAACCGCCCGCAATGACGAAGGCCTCCCGCTGATGTCCGCTCCGGAAAACCCCGGCCCCCGCCGCCTGCGGCCTCGGTGTGAACCACTTCTTGTTTTTTGTGACAGGGTTTCATGAGTGAGGCACTAATCCCCCACCGTCTCCAGCCGCAGCCTCAGATAGGCCTCCTCGGCCTCCTCGGT
>CAYVVQ010000155.1:0-7359 GCA_964454455.1 uncultured Desulfobacterales bacterium
GGCCCGTCGTCCGAATCGCCCTCCACCCGGAGGACCTCCGCCTTCCGCTGAGGGAAGATCTGGTTCGTCACCTTGGACGGTTTCAGCAGTTCTCCACCTACACGGAGCTCATGCGCCGAACCCCGCCCAAGACACCGGCCCGGTCCGCAGGCCGGCACGCTTCGTTTGACCCGCCGCCGCTGCAAATCCCACCATCCCGAGAGAGGAAACCCTCATGAACGCCCGAACCTGCAAGGTCGACCTGCACGTCCACTCCCTTCACTCCCAACGTCCCGCCTCCTGGGTCCTGCAGAAAATCGGCGCCTCGGAATGCTACACCCCGCCGAGCATCATTTACCGCAAGCTGATCCAAGGGGGCATGGACCTGGTCACCATCACCGATCACAACACCATCGAAGGATGCCTGGAGATCGGGCATCTGGAGAACACCTTCGTCAGCGAGGAGGTGACCTCCTACTTCCCGGAGGACGGATGCAAGCTTCACGTGCTGGTCTACCACATCGACGAAAAGCAGCACCGGGATATCGCCAGGGCCCGGAAGAACGTGTTCGAGCTGGTGGATCTTTTGAACGCCGAGCAGATCATACACGCTGTGGCCCACCCCCTCTACAGCGTCAACGGGAAGCTCACCCGGGAGCACGTCCAGAAGCTCCTCCTCCTGTTCAAGCGATTCGAACTGAACGGGGCCAGGGACGCCTTCCAGAACACGGCCCTGCGCCGAATCGTCGCATCCCTCACCCCGGAACGCATCGGAGCCCTCGCCTCCCGACACGACATTCGACCCCGAGGCGCGCGCCCCTGGGAAAAGCGGTTCATCGGCGGTTCCGACGATCACGCCGGAGTGTACATGGGGCTCTCCTACACAACCGTCCCCGGAGTGTCGAGCATCGAGACCTTCCTGGATGGCGTCAGGTCCGGCCGAACGGAGGTCCACACACACGCCGCCGAACCGGAGACCCTGGCGCACACCATCTACAGCGTCATGTACCAGTTCTACGACAACACCTTCGATGTCCGCCGGTGGATCCCCGATGCGGACTTGACCCGGTTCCTCGAGGAGACCTTGCGCCCTTCCGGCCGCCGGCGGAGCTTCGGGCACATCTTCAAGGCTCCCTTCCAGAGAAAGAAGCGCTCTGCCGCCGCCGAATCGCCCGTGATCGAACAGTACCTGCAGAACGCCATGCAGGCCCTGTTCGCCGATCCGGGCCTGACCGCTCACGCGCGCTGCCACACTTCCTCCCCAGAGAGGCTCGAAGAGGTGTGGCTCCGGTTCGTCCACCGCGTCTCGGCCGCCCTCATCAAGCAGTTCGCCCGCGAGACCTTGAGCCGGCTGAACCAGGCCGACATGTTCAGCCTGTTCACCGCGTTCGGCGCCTCCGCCCCCCTCTACCTGATGCTTTCCCCCTACTTCATCGCCCACAAGCTGTTCGCCCGGGATCGTGCCTTCAGCCTCCGTTGCCTGGAGGACAACGGAGCGCCCGATGCGGACCTCCGCGGTCCCGGCAGGAACGTGGCTGCGTTCACGGACACCTTCCGCGAAATCAACGGCGTGGCCACGGCGATCCGCTCCCAGGTGGCCGGAGCCCGAGCCACGGGAAAGCCCCTCACCCTGATTCATTGCGCTCACGAGAGCAGGGAAGCGCCCAACGTCGCGTCCTTCGAGCCCGTCGGGGAGTTCGACCTGCCCGAGTACCCGGAGCTCAAGGTCTACTGCCCGCCCATCCTGAGCATCCTGTCGTTCTGCTACCGCCGGCGCTTCACCCACATCCACGCGGAGACCCCCGGGGCCATGGGCCTCACCGCCCTTGCCGTCTCCCGCATACTGAACCTGCCGTTCAGCGGAACCTACCACACCTCCCTGCCCCAGACGGTGGGCGCACTGACCGGGGACCACGGGATCGAGGATTTGTTCTGGAAGTATCTGGTCTGGTTCTACGGACAGATGGAGCGGATCTACGTGCCCTCCTCCAGGACGGGCGAGGAGCTGGTCGCGAAGGGGCTGCCGCGGGGCAGAATCGTGGTTCATCCCTGGGGCGTCGACACGAGCACCTACCACCCGGGCAAACGAAACGGCTTCCTCAAAGCCCGCTACCGCATCGGCGACGAGACGGTGAAGCTCCTCTATGTCGGTCGGGTGTCCAGGGAGAAGAACGTACAGGTGTTCGAGGGGATGATGAGAAAGATCTGCAGGCTCCGGGACGACGTCCACCTGGTCGTCGTGGGAGAGGGTCCTTACCTGAGCGCCCTGAAGAAGGCCCTCGCCGACCTGCCGGTCACCTTCACCGGGTACCTGACAGGCGAGGACCTCGCCCAGGCTTACGCGTCGAGCGACCTCTTCGTGTTCCCCTCCACGGTCGACACCATGGGAAACGTGGTCCTGGAGGCGCAGGCATCGGGCCTACCGGTGATCGTGACGGACCAGGGCGGACCCAGTGAGAACATGATCGACCAGAAGACCGGGGTGGTAATTCCCGCGGACGACCGCATGCCCGACCGGCTGGCCGAGGCCGTGCTCAGCCAGTGCGCCCATCCGGACCGGATGGCCGCCATGGGGCGGTACGCACGCAGGTACACCGAGGACCGGTCTTTTCAAGAATGCTTCCTGGAGTTTTGGAACACCTATGATTGACGGGTTCGCAAAACCCCGCTCACCCGCCGCTGGGGACGATATAACCTGTTGAAATTCTAGGGGCAGATCTCGAGGATTCGGGCTTTTTGCGATGCCATCATGATCAATCAGGCATTCCGGGTTTCCCGGCCCCTTCTGCTTGGGTCTCGGAACGGTGCAAGAGCCCGGAAGCAAAACAGGGAGGGGTGCAGCCGCACAGCGCCCCCCTCCCTGCAGAGCCATGACGGCCCGGGGTCCGAGGCGACCCCGGGTGCGTCGGTCACGAGGACTTTGCCTTGGAAGACCTCTTTTTGGGCGAGGCCAATGTGGGCTGGGGCTCCTCCATCTCCGCCTTGGCCTCGGCGGACAGATCGTCCCAGGACTCCTTCGCCTCCTCCGTCAAAAGCTTCCCCCTGTTGTACGCGACCATTCCTCCCTTGATGCCGGCCTTGGCAGCGCTTCTGAGCACACCGCCGGCGGCGGCCACGATCATGGGACCGAGGAGAAAGGCCCCCGCACCAATGGCCAGCGTCGTCGGGTTCAGGCCGAGTTCGATACCTGCGAGTTTCATGAGCACACCTCCTTTGTTAAGAGTTGTTTAAAAGTATATTAGGATTTCGTTAGGCGAGCAAGGAAGTAAGCCATTATTCACATCGGCTGTTCCGCTCCGGGGGCCGGCGGCTTTTGGTACAAGCTCCTCTATGCGTCGAACTCCAGCGGAAACTCCGCCATGACGGTCGTGCCCTTTCCCGGGCTCGATTCCACGCGAAGCTCCCCGCCCGCGTTGACCGACCGCTCGCGCATGATCACGAGGCCGAGCGGCCCGCGGTTGGATGCCTTGGAAAACCGGTCATCCCATGAAAAACCGCAGCCGTCGTCCTCCACGGTCAGGTGGAGCGTATGATGCCGTCTCGAGAGGCTGAGCTGGATCTCACTGCATCCCGAGTGCCGGATCGCATTGGTGACGGCCTCTTGGGCGATGCGGAACACGGCGATCTCCAGGTCTCGGCTCAACGAGTCCGGCACCTCGTTGAAGAAGAAACGGATGTTGCATGCCGCCGTCTGTAGCCCGTCGCCGAGGCTCCTGAGAGCGGCGACCAGGCCCAGGATGTCCAGGGTGCCCGGACGGAGCTGGCGGCTCGCGTCTCGAAGAGAACCGATGACCGCCTGAATGGACTCCACGCCGTGCTGGATTTTGCCGGCCAGGGCGGGATCCATCGCGCTCAAGACATCCTGTACGGTCTCCAGCTCCATCTTCGTCCCGGCCAGTTGCTGCCCGACGTCGTCGTGGAGCATCATGGCCAGGCTCTGGCGGTCCTCCTCGAGGATCTCCACCAGCCGCTTGGCCAAATATTTCCTTCGATCGGACTCCGCCTCGAGCTCCGCGGTTCGCTCCCTCACACGCAGCTCGAGCTCGTCGCGGGATTTCCTGAGCTCGTCCTCCATCCGCTTTTGCTCGGTGATGTCGCGGCTGACCCCGATCAGCGAGACGACGTTTCCGGAATCGTCCCGAACGCCGCTCCTGCGGTCGCTGATCCAGCGGTACTCGCCGCTCCTCACCCGCCAGCGATACTCCATCGGCTCGCCCGGTACCTCGCCCCGGGCCACCCGGTCGAAAAACGCCTCCACCCGCGGGACGTCGTCGGGGTGGAGCCTCGAAGCGGCCTTCTTCATCGTCAAGCGGTTCAACTCCTCGAGGGTGACGCCGGTCAGGTTCTCCTGGGCCGGGCTCATGAACACGTACTTTCCGCTCGCCAAATCCAGCTGATGAATGCCGTCCTGCGAGTTGTCGATGATGGTTCTGAGGCGCTCCTCGCTCTCCTTCAACTTCTGCTCGGTGGCCTTCCTCTCCGTGATGTCCTCGATGATCCCGATCCCCAACTCCTCGTTCTGCATGGAAGCCGTGAGCCGGATCCATACGGTATCGCCGTCTTTCCGGATGTAGCGCTTCTCCAGACGGTAGTGGTCGATCTCGCCACGGATCAGTCGACCCGTCAAGTCCAAGTCCCTCTGCAGGTCCTCCGGGTGGGTGATCTCCTGAAACGACTTTTCATGCAGCTCGTCTCTGCCGTATCCGGTAATCAGGCACATCTGCTGGTTGACACGGATCAGCCGCCCGTCAGGGGAAATGTGGGCCATACCGACGGCCGCGTTTTCGAACGTGCCGTGGAACAACGCCCTGTCCCGCTCCGAGGCCTCCTCGGCCCTCTTGCGATCCGTCACATCCTGTACGGTGCCGGAGAGGCTCACGACCCTGCCTGCCTCATCCTTCTGCGGAGTACCGATGACATGGTAGACCGCGGTTCGCCCGCTCGGAAGACGGACATTCAGATCCAATGCGCAGGGGGTCCCCTCCGTCACCGCCTCCGAGAGAAGTCGTTTCAGCGTCTCCGCCTCCCCGGGAGAATAGTTGGACATCACCTCATCGCAGGTCGGCGGACCGAGAGCGGGGTCCCTTTCGTAAAGGACATACACCATATGCGACCAGAAGGTCTCGCCTGTTTTGATATTGTAATCCACATGTCCGATTCGGGCTGTCCTTTGTGCCAGGAGGAACCTTCGCTCACTTTCCCGCAGTGCTTCTTCCGCCTGTTTGCACAGAGATTCAGATGCCTCGAGCTCTCGAACCCGCCGTCTCAACGCTTCGTAATCAGGGGAGGACATGTTATCGCTCTCTTCGCTCATGGGTCCTTTCATCGCGACCCAACTTGTCTCAACATCAGCGGCTCACTTCTCAGCCATTCGGCCTCTTCCTCTCCGCAGGGAGGGCGCGAGCCCCTGGGGAATGCAGGATTCATCATAGCATCAGCCACCTCGAAAGTCGACCCGGCCCCCGTTGTTCGGCAGCCCCCCGGGATTCCTCGTGGCATCCCCGAACCCGCCAATATCTCCGTGATGCTCCTCCCATGGAATCCCCCTCGGGAGGCTGACAATCGGATCGATGCCGGCCTCGGGAGGCCCCGGGAGGCGGGCCGTATTGATCGTACCCGGGCCGGCACGGATTCGGGCACAATCGCCGATTTCCTCACGAAAAAGGGGGCTGGATTGCATGCCCGATCAACGCAAGCGTTAGTGCGCGGCCGCTTGACATCCTCGGCAATGTCCCCGCACAATCGATGCGCCTCCACCTGACCCGGATAGGCGGTGCCCGCAATCCTCAGACGGCATCACGGCAGGCGGGGGCAGTGAAACCGGCGCGCTGAATACGCGCGCCCAGGAGGCCTCTGATCGCATCCCGGGAGACGAGCACATGAAAACGTGGAAACGGTGGTCCCTGATTCTCCTGCCAGTTGCGGTGTTCGCGGCCGCCCTGTACGCCTACGACTACCTCGAGACCAACCTGCCCATCGGGACGGCCTACACGGCCAAGATCCTTTGCTCGAGCGTCTTTGTCTCGGGTCGTCCGGAGGCGGACGTGTTGGAGGAAGACCTGGAGATGGCCCCCGAATATAGGATCGAGGCGGAAGTCGACCGTGAGGGGGCCACGGTAGCGGCCTCTTTCTTCGGGCTGTTCGAGCGCACGGCCGTCTACCGGGAGGGGCTGGGATGTACGGTCTGCAACGGGGTCCCCGCCGAGGAGCTGCGAACGCAGACCCTCCCCGCCAATGCGGTTTCGGCACCTCCCCCCGGCGGTGCGCCCTGGCCTGCAGGCGAAGCAATTCCGGCCGCAGACGCCCCCCTGAGAATCGATCGCGACCGGCTGGACCGGGCCATGGACAGGGCCTTCGAGGAGATTGACCCCGAAAGGCCGATGAGGACCCGCGCGGTCGTCGTGGTGCAACAGGGTCGCATCATCGGGGAGCGCTACTCCCAGGGGGTGACCAGGGATACCCCCCTGCTGGGCTGGTCCATGACCAAGAGCGTGAACAGCGCTCTCGTCGGAATCCTGGTAGGCCGGCAAGAGCTGTCGCTTCACGCACCCGCGCCGGTTCCAGCGTGGCGGAACGAAGGGGACCCCCGCTCGAACATCACGCTGGATCACCTTCTACGGATGACCAGCGGTCTTCAGTTTAGCGAGGAGTACGAGGAGAACCTGAACTCGGATTGCAACGCCATGCTCTTCCGGCAAAGGGACATGGCGGATTATGCCGCATCCAAGCCCCTGGAGGCGCCGCCCGGCGAGAAGTGGTCGTACTCCAGCGGCACGGCCAACATTTTGGCCGGGATTGTCCGACGGACCGTCGGAGGGACGGACGAGAAGTATCACGCCTTCCCGCACAGGGCCTTGTTCCAGAGGATCGGCATGCGCAGCGCCGTCATGGAGCCGGACGCCTCCGGGACCTTCGTGGGCTCCTCCTACATGTACGCCACGGCCCGGGACTGGGCCCGCTTCGGACTGCTCTACCTGAACGACGGGCTCTGGGACGGGGAGCGCATGCTGCCCGAAGGCTGGGTGGACTACTCCCGCACGCCCACCCCCGAATCACCGCCGCACGAGAAGTACGGCGCTCAATTCTGGCTCAACGCAGGCGGCAAAGATCGCTGGCTCCCGGACCTTCCCGCGGACATGTACGCGGCCAGCGGCCACGAGGGCCAATACGTGCTCATCATTCCTTCCAGGGAGCTGGTTGTGGTCCGTCTCGGCCTGAGCCGCGGACCCGAATCCCGTGAGATTCTGGCCTTCGTCCCCGATCTCCTCGAGGCCCTGCCGTGAGCCTGGAGGCGGGGGACACCGTGTAATAGGGGTGGGGCGTTTGAGGTGATTTCCGGGTGTCGGGTGTTACGTACAGCGAGAGGCATCCTTATCGAAA
>CAYVVQ010000156.1:0-7344 GCA_964454455.1 uncultured Desulfobacterales bacterium
TTGACGCCTTTAACGGATGCTCGGGAAAGGGTCTCCTGAGACCGGGATAGGAACCCCGGTCCAGAGACAAGCCTGCTCAGGATCAGCCTTCGCGGACAGGACCGGCGGTTCGGAAAATGCCCTTGACAGCCGAACCTTCGGCTACTATATTCCCAGGAGTGAATTTATGGGGGGGGGTGCCATGAAGGATTTCATTCGGGTCATGAAGGCCCTGTCCGAGTCCAATCGGGTCAAGATCGTCAAGATGCTCCAGCGGAAATCCATGTGCGTGTGCGAGCTCCAGGAGGCGCTGGGGATCGCCCAGTCCAGCGTGTCCAAGCACCTCAGGATCCTGGAGGACGCAGGCATCGTGGATCACCGGAGGGACGGGCTCTGGGTCAACTATCACCTCACGAACGGCGTTGAGTCGCCTTACGTCTCCACGCTCATGGGCAGCCTTCGGCACTGGCTGGAGGACGATCCCGAGGTGAGTGAGCTCGCGGAGCGGCTTCCCCACATTCGGCGAGAGGAGATCTGCTGCAAGCGGGTCGCCTGATTTTCTACCTGCCAAAAACTGCCAAATGGCCATGTTTGAATCTGAAAGGGGTTGTCACCCATGAAAGAACGAACCAAGCTGCTGCTGATCGTCCTGACGTTCATCACGGCCTACTACGTCCCCTGGGCGAGCGAGACCATTCGGCAGTCCGGCCTCGAGGCCTTCCTGATGCTTCAGGAGTATGCCCGGGAGCACGTGCTGACCTGCCTGGTGCCGGCCTTTTTCATCGCCGGGGCCATTGCCGTGTTCGTGTCCCAGGCCTCCGTGCTCAAGTACTTCGGGGCCCAGGCGCGAAAGATCCTGTCCTACTCCGTGGCCTCGGTCTCCGGCACCGTGCTGGCGGTCTGCTCCTGCACCGTGCTCCCGCTGTTTGCGGGGATCTTCACCCGGGGGGCGGGGATCGGTCCGGCCACGGCCTTTCTCTACTCCGGTCCGGCCATCAACGTGCTGGCCGTGGTGCTGACGGCCAGGATCCTGGGGTGGCAGCTGGGGCTTGCCCGCGCCATCGGCGCGGTGGTCTTCGCCGTCATCACCGGGCTCCTCATGGCGTTCATCTTCAGGAAGGAGGACGCGGAGCGCACCGCCGGGGCCGTCTACCTGCCGGAGGAAGAGGAAAAGGGCCGCACGCTCACGCAAGAGGGGCTGTTCATGCTGGCGCTGGTCCTGATCCTCATCTTCGCCGCCTTCGCCCGGCCGGGCGAAGGGTCCAGCGGGATCTGGCCCGCGATCTTCGCAGCCAAGTGGTACATCACCGCCGGTCTTTTGATCGTCCTGGGGTTCATGCTCAAGGGGTGGTTCGTCAAGGAGGAACGGGCCGAGTGGGTCCAGTCCACCTGGGGCTTCATGAAGCAGATTTTTCCGCTCCTGGGGGCGGGCGTGCTGGTGGCGGGCTTCATGCTGGGCCGTCCCGGCCACCCCGCGCTGATCCCGGAGCAGTACATCCAGTCCCTGGTGGGGGGGAACTCCCTCTGGGCGAACCTGTTCGCCTCCATGGCCGGGGCGCTGATGTACTTCGCCACCCTGACCGAGGTCCCCATTCTTCAGGGCCTGCTGGGGGCCGGCATGGGCCAGGGCCCGGCCCTGAGCCTGCTTCTGGCCGGCCCGGCGCTCTCCCTTCCCAACATGCTGGTGATCGGCGGGGTGATGGGCGTCAAGAAGACGGCGGTGTTCTGCTCCATCGTGGTGGTCCTGAGCACCGTCGCCGGGATGACCTATGGATGGCTTTTCGTATAGGGCGCCGGTAGGGCGCCGGATTGCGGCCTGGCTCCGGAGAGCGGATTCCGGCCCATGAGGTAAGGTAGAAAACACACAATGACGGGATGGAGGAGAACCATGGAGATCAAAGTGCTGGGCCCCGGCTGCCCGAAGTGCCAGCAAACGGAAAAGATCGTAGAAGAAGCCGTGTCCGAGTCGGGTCTGCCCGCGGACGTGGTCAAGGTGACCGACACCATGGAGATCGCCAAGCACGGCGTCTTCGGGACGCCGGCCGTGGTCGTCGACGGGGAGGTCAAGAGCGTGGGCAAGATTCCCACCAAGGAGGAGATCAAGGAGTGGATGGCCAAGAAATAAATGGAGAGACGGATCATGAAAACCAACGACGATCTCAAGGACAAGATACACGGGCAAGTCCGGGAGAGGTACGCCCGGGTGGTCGAAGGAGGCGGCAGCGGCTGCGGGACGTCCTGCTGCGGTGAGGCCGTCTCCCTGGAAGCGATCCGGTCGTACGGGGAGGCGCTCGACTACGAAAAGGAGGACCTCCTCGTGGCGCCGGGCGAGGCCAACCTCGGCCTGGGGTGCGGGAACCCCATCGGCATGGCCGACCTGCAACCGGGCGAGACGGTTCTCGACCTCGGCAGCGGGGCCGGGTTCGATGCCTTTCTCGCGGCGAGGCGGGTCGGGGATTCGGGAAGGGTGATCGGGGTGGACATGACCCCGGAGATGGTCCGAAAGGCCCGGGAGAATGCGGAAAACCTGGGTGTGCCCAACGTGGAGTTCCGTCTGGGGACCATCGAGAAGCTGCCCGTGCCCGACGGTTCCTTGGACGTGGTCGTCTCCAACTGCGTCGTCAACCTGTCCCCGGACAAGTCCGCCGTCTTCGGGGAGATGCATCGCTGCCTCAAGCCGGGGGGGCGGATCGTGATCTCCGACATCCTTCGACACGGATCGCTCCCCGAAGCGCTCCGAAAGGACCCGGAGGCCTACACCGCTTGAGTGTCCGGGGCCATTTCACCCGGCGAGGTGAAAAGGATCCTTTCCGATCTGGGCTTTGAGGGGATCGACATCGTGCCCAAGGCGCAGAGCGAGGAGATCATCAAGGGATGGAACGTCGGAGAGGACGCGGAAAAGGCTGTTTTCTCCGCCTACATCCAGGCCTGGAAAGCCTCTCCATAGATGACCGGCAATAGCCGGTGAAGATCGAACTCCGGGATAGGACAGGGAAGCATGGCCGGTTCTCGCAATTCTAACAGGGAGTAAACTGCTTTTTAATTATACTAATTTAGTGTACTTATTTGAGGAGGTTCAATATGGCTGAAGACTGTTGTGCACCCGGGGGCAACGTGATGATCCTGGCCTGCTCGGGCGGCTCCAATGTGGGCCAGCTCTCCAACCAGGCCGCGGTGGAGCTCACGCAGGAGGGGTTCGGCAAGATGTTCTGCCTGGCGGGGGTGGGAGGGCACCTCGGCGGGTTTGTGCAGTCCGCCAAGGACGTGCCCGAGATGGTGGCTGTGGACGGGTGTGAGATCGGCTGCGCCAAGGCGATCCTCGAGCACGCCGAGGTGCCCCTGAAGGGCTACCTGGTGATCACCGGCCTCGGCATCGAAAAGAACAAGGAGTTCGGGCTGGAGAGAGAAGACATCGACAAGGTCAAGGACGCGGTGAAGCGTGCCGGCAGAGGGTCAGAATCGTTTCCACAGAATTCCACGACCAGTGCTGGATGTAGCTGCTGCTCATGAAGGAGGTTCTGGAGAATCGCATGACAAAAAAGGGTTGGATTGTTATGAGCGTCGCTTTCATGGCGATTGCCTTTTCCGGGGTGTCAGGCGTTTGCGCCGACAACCACGTGCAGGAGACGGTCGAGGAGGCCTACCCGGTGTTGGCCTCCGGCATCCTCGAGAAGGCGGTCCTGGTGGAGATGGACCCGGGGACCCTGCTCACCTCCGAGGGGGTGGAAATCAAGGCCTCCCGCATCAACGAGGCCGTGGAAACGGCCGATCCGGGCGTGAAGGAGGAACTCGAGAAAAACCGCTTCTTTCTGCTGGAGCAGGAGACCGTGAAGGCGCTTCTTCTCGAGGAGGCCGCCTCGTCCGGGGCGGTTCCAGAGGGACTCTCGGACATGGAGGCCATTCAGGCCCACCTGGACCGGAAGTTCCGCGACGTTCAGGTGTCGGACGCGGAGGCAAAGGCGTTTTACGAGGCCAACAAGGAGATGGTTGGAGGGCTTCCCTTCGAGCAGGTCAAGGAGCCCGTCAAGGAGGTCCTCGCCCAGCAGAAGAGGCAGGAGGCCGTGGCTGCCTATCTTCAGGGCCTGGGGGGGAGCAGGGAGATTCGAGTCAACCGCGACTGGGTGAAGACCCAGCACCCCCTGGCCATGGACAATCCGGTGGACCGGGCCCGAAGGTCCGGGAAGCCCACCATGGTGGAGTTCGGCGCCGACGGCTGCGTTCCGTGCGACATGATGCAGCCCATCCTGGATCGGCTCCGGAAGAAGTATCCCGACGAGCTCAACGTGGTCTTCGTCCACGTGGGCGAGAGCCGGGTCCTCGGGGCCCGTTTCGGCATCCAGTCGATACCGGTCCAGGTCTTTTACGACGAGAACGGCAACGAGGTGTTTCGGCACGTGGGGTTCTACGCGGAGCCCGAGGTCCTGAAGCAGCTCGCGGAGATGGGAGTGGAGTAGATGAAAAAGCATATGACGACCCTTGGGCTGGGAGCGGTCGCGCTGGCGCTGCTCGCCGGGGTGTTCTGGTCCCAGCTCTCCGACAGCCCCTCCCAGGCCACGCCGACCGCAAGCCGTGCGCCCGGCGAGATTCCCGTCAAGGGGATGCCCACCATGGTGGATTTGGGCGCCGACGAGTGCATGCCCTGCAAGATGATGGTGCCGGTGCTGGAAAAGGTGGAGAAGAAGTACGAGGGCAAGGCGGCGATCGTTTTCATCGACGTGTGGAAGGACAAGGCCCCGGCGAAGCGATTCGGCATCCGGGCCATCCCCACGCAGATCTTCTTCAATGCGGAGGGCAAGGAGGTGTATCGGCACGAGGGCTTCATGAGCGAGACGGACATCGACAAGGTGTTTCACAGGATGGGTGTGGGCTCTTGAAAAGGAGAACGTGAATGCTCGAAAGTCTGTTTCTGACCGTCCATTCATGGATCGCCGGGGGTACGGCCATCGCCGCCCTGGGCTGCTTCCTGTGGGGGATGATCAGCGTGGTGTTCAGCCCCTGCCACCTGGCGTCCATTCCCCTGATCGTGGCCTACGTGGGGGGCCAGCAGACGATCCTGAAGCCGAGGGAGGCGGGTTTCTACTCCGTGGCCTTCACCTCCGGCCTCTTCATCACCATCGCCCTGATCGGCATCATCTGCGCCCTGCTCGGCCGCATGCTGGGCGACGTGGGCAGCTACTGGCAGGTCCTGATCGGGCTGGTGCTGGTCTGGGTCGCCCTGGGCATGCTCGGCGTCGAGAAGTGCTCCATGTCGGGAAGCCTCCTCTATCGCCTCAACCTGAGAGGTCCTCTGGGCGCCTTCGGGCTCGGGCTGGCCTACGGCGTCCTCTCGGGCTCCTGCACCTTCGGGTTCATTGCGCCGATCCTGGCCCTCATTACGGTCCAGGAGAAGATCGCCACGGGGATTCTCTTCATTCTTCTCTTCGCCGTGGGTCATTGCCTGCCCATCGTGGTGGCCGGGAGCTCCACCGCTGCGGTGAAGAGGATCATGGAGAACAGCGCCTGGCAGGGGGCGGGAAACTGGTTTCGAAAAGGAGCGGGCGTGGTGATCGCGCTTCTGGGGGTGTATTTCATCGTCAATCCCTTTGTCTCCGTAGCATAGAGCGACCGGGGGAGGCATGCTGCTCAAAGGATACACCAAGGAGATCTTCAGGCCGGAGTGCAACCCCGGCTTTCCGAAGAGGCCGGGAGCAGGCTTCGGGACTATCTGGGGCCGTTTGCGCTTGATGAGTAGCCCGAGTTTCGGGGAGTTTCGGGGACACCGTACTGAATTCATGGCCTGAAAGGCCGAAAGGATTGCATTGAAAGGAAGATCCGACATGAAGAAATCGGTTTTGGCTGGCTGTCTGACCCTTTCCTTTTTTATGGCCCTTTCCGGGCACGCGTTGTCTCAAGATAAGATCAAGGCACCCCGTCTGGTCCTGAGCGAAGAGGTGTACGACTTCGGAGAGGTCAGGGAGGGGGAACGGATCGCCCACGATTTTATCATAACGAACAGCGGGAGCGCCCCTCTGGAGATCAAGAAGGTCTCGCCCGGTTGAGGCTGTGCCGTGGCCTCCTATGACAGGAGCATCCCCCCCGGCGGGGAGGGAAAGATCACGGTGACCGTCAATACAGAGGGGTACGAGGGAAGCATCTACAAGACCGCCTCCGTTCAGACCAACGACCCTCTGAAGTCCCGGTTCAACCTGGCGGTCAAGGCGTTCGTCCGGGTCCCCATCACCGTCTCCCCACGGTTTGTGATTCTTCGGGGCAAGGCGGATCAGGAACTCTCGCTGAACGTGAAGATCGAGGCGGGGCTCGAGAAACCCCTTCAGATCGAAGCGGATCGTTCCAGGCTGGAAGGCAGGGTCCGGTACGAGATCCAGGAGATCGAAGAGGGGCGCTCCTACCGGATCCGGTTCACCAGCGTGCCGGGAAAACCGGGGCGGTTTTCCGGGTTTCTCAACTTGACGACCAATTATGAGGAAAAGCCGTTGCTCAATATTCGAATCAGGGCGGATTTCAGGAAGTAAGCAAGAACCTCCCTGGGAGAGGACCGTCGGTTTTCGTTGATCACCGGCTCGGCGACCGAACGGTTAAGGAGGTAGAGTCCATGTCGTTGGATCGAATCCGCGGAAAGGCCCGGCGGGCCGCCTGGCAGTCGGGGCTGATCCTGGCCCTGGCCGTGGCCATGGGGCTTCTGGCGAATCCCCTTCGAAGCGAACCGCTCCCCATGGTGGCGGACTGGTCCCCGGAGGAGAGGCTGAAGACGGAATCGGGCGAAAGCCTGATCGTCTCTCTGGAAGAGGCCAGGTCCCTGTGCATGGAGGAGGGCGCGGTGTTCCTGGATGCCAGATCCCGGGAAGAGTATGTGCGCGGGCATATCCGTTGCGCTCAAAACATCCCGTGGCAGTCGTTCGAGGCGCATATCGACCGCGTTTGGGGGGCATACCCCGATGACGCCTGGATCGTGACCTACTGCGACGGGGAGCAGTGCTCCCTGGGCGAGGACCTGGCGCGGGAGCTGATGGCCATGGGCTACCTGAATGTGAAGGTCCTCATCAACGGCTGGACGCGGTGGCGGGAGGCGGGCCTGCCCACCGGCGGGGAGGCCCGGGCCGGTTTCGAGAATCGTGTTACCTGTAACCCGTATTGCTGAGGTGCCGCTGATGGCCGGCGTGATGGATTTTCTGAAAAGGACCTGGAAGCGGGACGGAGTTTGGACCCTGTCGGCGCGCCTCATCCTGGGGGCGGTGTTCATGTATGCAAGCATCGACAAGATCGCCCACCCGGCGGCGTTTGCAGAGGCGGTCTACAACTACCAGATCCTTCCCGGCTTCCTCATCAATCCGACCGCGCTCGTGCTTCCCTGGCTGGAGCTCGTCC
>CAYVVQ010000157.1:0-7256 GCA_964454455.1 uncultured Desulfobacterales bacterium
GAGGCTTCCGGTTCCGAAGGCGAGTCCAGCACGATCGTTTCCTCGCCGGCCTCTTCGGCCGGGAGGGTTTCGGGCTCCTGCGGCTCCTCTCGGGGGGGGCGGACCAGGAAGACGTGACCGCACCGGGAGCAACGGACCTTGGACCCTTCATCCTTGAGAAGGGAGTCGTCGAGTCTGAATCGGGATTCGCACTGCTCACACGCAACGATCATGGACGCCCTCCTGTTTCTGATGTCCTTCATCCCAGCGCATAGATGTCCGGCAGATTCCGATAGCGCTCGTTGCAGTCCAGACCGTATCCGACGAGGAAACCCTGCGCCACCCGGAAGCCGGAAAAATCGACCTGGACCTCCTCCGCTCGGCGTTCCCGCTTGTCGATCAAGGCGCAGACGCGCAGGGAGGCCGGGCGCTTCAGCTCGATCCGCTCCAGGATGCTTTTCAAGGTGAGTCCGGTGTCGACGATGTCCTCCACGAGAACCACGTGCTCCCCAGCCACCTCGAGCTCCACGTCCTTCGTCAACCGGACCTCGCCGCTGGACGCGGTCCCGGCGCCGTAGCTGGCCGCCCTGATAAAGTCGATCCGGCAGGGGATGGACAGCTCCCGGACGAGGTCCCCCAAAAAGAAGACCGCCCCGTTGAGGATGCCGATGAACAGGGGTTCCTGGTCGGGAAACGCCGTGGAGATGTCACGCGCCAGGTCGCGGACCCGTTCGCGGATCTGCTCCCGTGAGATCACCCGGGTCAATGCCTGTCCTGCCTCGTCCATTGTTGTCCTTTGGGCCCGGCCCGCCATCCGCGCGGCTGAAGGCCTCGAAACGTCAGGAGGCCTTGTCGACGTCGAACCGGCGTTCCCCGTCCCGGATTGTGTTTTCGAGCGCATCGAACCGCGCCACCAGCTGCCGGTCCCGTTCTTCCGAGAACACCTCGCCTTCGTCGGTCAGCTCGGACACCAGCCGATGTGCGCTCTCCAGGCCCGCTCTCAGCTGGTCCGCCAACCGGAGCGGCGCTTCCTCCGATCCCGGGGGATTCCGGGTACAGGCGCCCTCCAAGGCACGGCCCAGTGCGTCCAGCCTTCGGCAAAGGTCGTCGAACCGTTCGGAAAGCTGATCCACCCGCTCCGCTTGCCGGGCGGCCCCTTTTTTCTGGAGGTCCGTGATCAACCAGGCGAGCCAACCGCTCATCCCGGCCGTGTGCCGATCGAGGAACCCGGCGAGCGATTCCTGTTTCGGGTCCGCCCCGTCTTCACTACATCGGGTTTCCCTATCCGACTGATCCACCTGATCCCTCCCGAGACCCCACGGTGCCCTCGATCACGCTTTCCGACCCGTCCCCTTCGGACAGAAACGGGAGCGGGTCGGAAAGCGTCATCTCGACCACCGCACGTCCCGGCTCCAGCTCCAGCAGACGGAGGCCCAGTTTCTCGGCGTAAGGGTCCTTCTCCACCTGCCGGCGGATCTGTCCGATCACGTCCTTGCCCACATCCGCGCTCCCGTCTCCATCTCCGGTTTCCGATCCCGCCCTTTTAGCAGACATGCGTTTTCAGATCAACCCGAATCCGCGCGGAGAGCGGATCTCGGGAGCTACGGTCAGGACGGCCGGCCCGGAACCGCCGTGAACCGCGCCCTGCGGTCATCAAGGCTCCGACCGCTTCCCGTCCGCGCCGCACCCCTCCTCCGGGGCCGGCGGAAAGTAGATGGTGAAGGTGGTTCCCCCGGAGCCGAGACAGTCCTCTTTCCCCCTGCAAAAAGGACAGCCGGCGATGTCTCCGGGACAAACGTCCGTGTCCCGCGGGATGTGAGAGCATCGGGAGGAGCTCATCTCGATCTTGAAGTTGTACTGCTCCGAAAACATCTTCATCCGGAGCAGATCGCCCCCCTTCCCCCCCGCGTTGAAGTCGAACGGGCGTTTCGAGGAGTAGTCCATGGTGTCCTGGGTGGAGAAGAACCCCTCGAAAATCCGGCGGCGGTTCTCTTCGGTGATTCCCACACCCCAGTCCTGTACGACGAGCTCGCTCCCGTTCCCCTTGGGGCGGACCTCGACCTCGATCCTTCCCCCGTCGGGCGTGTTCTCCACCGCGTTCTTCACCAGCCCGTCCACGACCTTCCGGAGGACCTCCCGGGGCAGGCAGACGACCGGGGCCTCTTCGAGCCGTCTCACCACCTCCAACCTCCGGTGCGAAAACTCACCGGCCAGACGGTCCAGGCGGTCCCCCGTGAAACGGTCGAGCCGGATCTCCTCGAGGGTCGTGTCGGCCGGACGGTACAGCCGCTCGATGCGCTCCTTCAATCGTTCGACGATCCCTCCCTCTCCGACCTCCTCCGCGACGAGCGCCTCGAGCTCGTCCGCACACTGATCGAGCATGGAGGACAGCAGGGTGTGGGCCTTGTACGCCGCCCCCTTCATGATGTCCTCCACCTGGTACTGGATCTCGAGAAGCCGCTGGAGATTCCGCTGGGCCCGCTCGATGGTGGATCTCCAGCTCTCTTCCGGCAGATCGGCGAGCCGCTTCGACAGGATGTTCATGGAGGCCGAGAGAACCGAGATGGGCGTCTTGAGCTCGTGGGAGAGGTGGTTGATGACCCGGTCCTTGGCTCGGTTCAGGCTGATCACCTCCCGGTAGGCCTCCTTGAGCTCCTCCGAGAACCGGGCGTTCTCGATGGACAGCGCCACCGTGCTGGAGATCATGTTGAGCAGCTCCGCGTCCGTTCGGTCAAAGGCCCCGCTCTTCTTGTTGATCGCGCAGAGCACGCCGATGATGCGGTCACCGCTTCTCAGGGGAACGTCGAGCATGTTCCGGGTCGGGTAGCCGATCTGCTTGTCCACCGGCGAGTAGAAGCGGGAATCCTTTGCGGTATCGGGGACGATGATCGACTCGCCCGTTCGGATGACGTGTCCCGAGACGCCCTTGTCCGCGGGGTACCGGATCGTCTTGGCGCGCTTCTGGGAGCTGGAGTCCTCGTGGGCAACGCCCAGGAAAAACAGCTCCTGCTTCTCCTCGTCCAGGAGAATCACCTGGGCCCCCTGAACGTCGAGAAGGCGTTTGATCTCGGCGCTGATGTAATCGAGCAGGTCCTCCAGGTCGGGATAGGCGGGAAGTGCGGTGCTGATTCGAAGGAGCGCCTCGTTGTTGCGCGTCATGCGCTTCTCGCGCGTGACGTCCCTCAGGAAGACGAGCTCCCCCCCGGATTCGCCGTCGTCCTCCGTGAAGATGGCGCCGCGCATCACGATGTCGATCATCCGCCCGTCCTTGGTGAGCCGCTTGGTCTCATGGCGGCGGATGATCCTTTCCTGGAGCAGCCGCTTGATGTTCTCCGCGGTCTCTTTTTCCAACTCGGGAGGAACATAAGGAATCCGCCTCCCCTGAAGCTCGCCCAGTGTCCATCCGAACACCTCGGTGAAGGCCGGGTTCAGGTAGCTCACCTTGCCTTCCAGGGTGAACACCACCATGGGGTAGGGAACGAAATCGAGGAGCGTACGGTATCGCCGGGCCGCCTTTCTGCTCTCCTCGTACTGGCGCTGGAGCTTGTACTCGGACTCCTGAAGGGCCTGACGGGACCGGACCTTCTCCGTCACGTCCCTCGCGACTCCGCGAAACCCGACCTTCTCTCCCTCCTTGTTCGTGATCAGGCTCGCCGAGAGTTCCACGATGCGGGTCCGCCCCTTCTCGTCCGCGATCTCCCAGAGGAGATCGGATATCGGTTCCCCGGTCCGGTAGATCCTGTTGAACACCTCGACCGCCTGGCGGGCGTAGGCCTCATTCATGAAGCGGCTGAAGTTCCGCCACTGCATCTCCTCGCGCGCATGCCCGAACACCCTGCAGAACGCCGTGTTGAAGTAGATGAAATTGCCGTGGATGTCGACTTCGTACACCCCGTCGTTGATGCTCTCGATGAACGCCCGGTACCGCTCGTCCGAAAGGCGCTCGGCCGGCTTTGCGGTCTCCCGGGAACGGTCCCCGCCACCCGGTCCCTTTTCTCTTTCCTCCGCCATGACCCCTCGATGGACGGCTTCACGAAAACCCGCTCAGCCGCCGCGGACAAGATGACAACTCATTGGACTGACGGGGCTGACCTCCCGGTTGCAAGCCCCTTTGCGACGGCGCCCTCGATTCAGTCCATTCGATCTTCCATCGCGTTCCACGCGGACGCACGCAGTCCTTCGCTCCGGACAGGTCTGCCGGGTTTCATCGGTCAGGGGATTCTATATCATATGTGCTAGAATTGCCATGACAATTCTGTTGTGGTCCCTCTCCGTCCTGTGCTATGGTCTCATGCGTTTGCCGGGGCTTTCAGGCGAAAGACCCCGCCCCGGATGCAGCGCCCGCTCCGCGAGGACCCGACATGGGAAAACAACTCAAAATCCCCAAGGCCACGATCAAGAGGCTGTCCCTCTACTACCGGCGGCTCGAGCTCCTGGAGTTCGACGGTTATCGCATGGTTTCCTCGGAGAAGATGGCCTGGCTCTGCCAGGTGAACCCCGCCCAGGTGCGAAAGGATCTCGGGTACTTCGGTGAGTTCGGCGTCCGCGGCGTCGGCTACGACGTGCTGGAGCTCATGAATCAGATCAAGAGGATCCTGGCGGTGAACCGAACCTGGAACATGGGGCTGGTGGGCATTGGACACCTCGGAACCGCCCTCGTGAACCACCAGAACTTCCCCGCCCGGGGCTTCACCTTCGTGGCCGCCTTCGACTCCGACCCGGAGAAGATCGGGCAGCCGCTGGGATCCAAGCTTCGCATCCAGGACAGCCGCGAGCTCGAGCAAGTGGCCCGCGAGAAGGGCTTACAGATCGGGGTGATCGCGACCCCGGGGGGCGAGGCCCAGTCCGTGGCGGACCGGTTCACCAGGGCGGGAATCCATGCCATACTCAACTTCTCCAGGACGCAGATCTCCGTACCCGAGGGCTGCGTGGCGGAGAACATCGATTTCACGATTCGGCTGGACATCCTGACGTACCAGATCAAGGAGGCATTGGGATTGTGAGGAAAGTCGCCATGGTGAACAAGATCGCCGTCGCGGGTGCGGCGCTGATGCTGACGGCAATGACCGCCGTCCCCGGCGGGGCGGAGAAGATCTCCGCCCCCAGGATGGTCCTGGAGGAGACGGACTTCGACTTCCAGAAGGTGGAGGAGGGCGACATCCTCGAGCACGACTTCATCGTGAGGAACGAGGGCGACCAGCCCCTGGAGATCAAGAAGGTCACCCCGGGCTGAGGGTGCACCGTTCCGACCTTCGATCGGATCATCCCTCCCGGCGGGAAGGGAAAAATCACCCTGAAGCTCGACACCCAAGGAGAGCCGGGCTCCATCCGGAAGAGCGCCCGCGTCTACTCCAACGACCCCTTGAAGCGGATTCAAGTCATCACGGTGATGGCCACGGTGGAGGTGCCGGTGGTCGTCTCCACCCCTTACCTCTACTTCAAGGGCCTCTCGGACTCCGTCGTCACCAAGACGGTCGAGATCGAGGGCCACGACGAGCACCCGATCCAGGTCGAGCCCGTCGCCTTCGACCTGGCCGACAAGCTCGTCTTCCGCATCGAGGAGGTGAGACCGGAGCGGGAGTTCCACGTGCACCTGTCCACCATTCCCGGACGGGTGGGCACCTACCTCGGGACGCTCAAGCTGAAGACGAACCATCCCCGGAAACCCACCCTGATCATCCGCATCCGGGGACGCATCAAGAAGGCCCCGGCCGGCGCCGGTGACGGTTCCCCGGGCAAGGGCAGCGGCTGAAGGGACAGCCGGGAGGAGCGGTACACCCATGGAGCTGGATCCCGGGTCGGTCGTTGAGATCTTCACGGACGGGGCTTGCAGCGGAAACCCCGGTCCGGGAGGTTACGGCGCCATCGTCAGACAGGGAAGCCGAACCCGCGAGATCTCGGGCTGCGAGCGGAACACGACCAACAACCGCATGGAGATGAGGGCCGTGATCGAGGCCCTGCGCCTCCTTCCCGGCTCCCTCCGCGTCCGGGTCACCACGGACTCCAACTACGTGGTCAAGGGAATGACGGAGTGGCTTCCCGGATGGATCCGCAGGAACTGGGTCAACTCCCAGAAGAAACCGGTCCTCA
This sequence comes from uncultured Desulfobacterales bacterium, assembly GCA_964454455.1. Lineage (GTDB taxonomy): Bacteria > Desulfobacterota > DSM-4660 > Desulfatiglandales > HGW-15 > JAIPEI01. The sequence goes on from CAYVVQ010000157.1 coordinate 6,070, forward strand.
ACCGGGACCTCTGGGAACGGTTGCTGGAGCTCAGCCGCCCCCATGAGGTCGAGTGGCGGTGGATCCGGGGCCATGACGGGCATGTGGAGAACGAGCGGTGCGATCGCCTCGCTCGCGAGGCCATCCGGAACTGCGGTTGATTGCGGGCGAGTCCTCGGAAGCCGCCCGGTCATCCCGTTTCACCGTGTGCTCGAATCGGAGTCCCGGACGACTCCGTCCCCAATGCAAACGCTTGACGCACAGTTTTATTCATGTTATCCATAAATTCGAAAATTTGACTCACTAAACGGTTGTCCTTTGCCCCTTCCCGTGATCCACGATTGAGGATCGTTTCACTTTAGGAGCGTCCAATGAAATGTCCCAAGTGTGGGTATGTCAGCTTCGACCACAACCAGGCCTGCCCAAAATGCAAAAAGGACATCAGCGAGGAGAGAAACAAGCTGAACCTCCCTGACTTCGAGCCGGCGGTGCCGTTTCTCCTGGGCGCGCTCACAGGGGAAACCGAGGAAGCGGGCATGAACATCGACATCTCCCCCGGCGGGCCTGCGATCGCCTCGGCCGCGGAGGCCGTCGCAGTCGAGGAGGAGATCCCGATCCTCGAGGAAGAGGAAGAGGTGGCCTCCCTGGATGAGGATCTCGAGATCAGCCTGGAGGAGGACTGGACCCCCGAGGAGATGGAAGAGGAAGAGTCGGTGATCGATGAGGATTTCTCCGACCTCGAGACATCCGAAGGTTTGGGGGCTGCGGAGCCCGAGGAAGATCTGAGCCTGGAGCTCGAGGACGAGGAAGAATCGGTGGTCGACGAGGGCGATTTGGACCTCTCCGGCGTCGAGGAGGGAACAGGCGAGGGCGTCGAGGAAGACGAAATCTCGCTGGACTTGGAAGAGCTCTCCCCCGAGGTGGGCGCTGCCGAGGAGGCCGAGCAGGAGCAGGCGACCGGACCCGGAACCGATGAGGACCTGTCCCTGGACCTGGAGGAGCTCCAGCCCGAGGAGGAAGTGGCCGAGGAGATCGAACCGATGCCCTCCTCCGAGGCCGATGAAGACCTGTCCCTGGATCTGGACGAGCTGGGCCTGGATGAGGAGGAGTTCACCGAGGACGTGATCTTCGAGGACTCTTCCCCCACGGAGGAGGAGCAGGAGCCCGAGATCGAGCTGGAGTCCATCGCACTGGGCGAGGAGGAGGAA
>CAYVVQ010000158.1:0-7237 GCA_964454455.1 uncultured Desulfobacterales bacterium
TCTGGGCCAGGTCGTGGGGGACCGGGATTTCGAGACCGACTGGCGGAGCGCCCGGGGAGAGGACCGCCTCAGGGACGTGCTTCGGCTCACCGAGCGCAAACGGGTCTGCTCGATTCCCCCTGCTCCGGGGGGATTGGAGCCGGTGCCGGATCGGGGGGACCGGTGAGGCGCGTGACGGCAGGGGGAACGAAACGCCATGTTGTCCGATCGGACCTTCGCCGGAAAGCCGTTTGGCTCCTCCGAGTGGGCGGAGGCATGACGTGACCCTTCATTGAGAGGAGGCGATTTGCCATGCGATTCGGCGCCATGAACTCGCCGCTTCTTCCCATTGTCTCCGAGATCGAGACGATCGCACGGCTCGGATTCGACTACGCGGAGGTGACCATGGACGCGCCCCAGGCCCATCACCTCCTGCTGAAGGAGCGAAAGGACGATGTGTCGGCGGCACTGGAGAGGCTCCATCTGGGGCTCGTCTGCCACCTTCCCACCTTTGTCTCGGCGGCGGACCTCACCCCGGCCCTTCGGAAGGCCTCCGTGGCCGAGCTGTTGGACTCATTGGAGATCGCAGGGGGCTTGGGCGCCGAGAAGGTTGTGCTCCACCCGGGCCACGGCGTGGGCCTGGGCGGGAGGGCGCCCGAACTCGTTCGGGGTTACATGATGGAGAGCCTCGAGACCGTCCTGGACCGGGCACGCGCCCTGGGTCTCCGGGTGGCCCTCGAGAACATGACCCCGGGGTCGCTCTCCCTCACCGAGCCGGAGGATTTCGACGCGGTGTTCGCGCGGCACCCCGCCCTCGAGATGACCCTGGACCTGGGGCACGCCCACATTCGATCCAGGGGGGAGGACCGGGGTCTGGCGTTCATTCGGCGCCACGGCCCACGGATCGGGCACGTGCACGCCAGCGACAACCGCGGCCGGGAGGACGAGCATTTGCCGGTGGGGGCGGGCAACGCGGACTTCCCGCTGCTCGTTTCCGCCCTCAGGGAGATCGGCTACGACGACACCCTGACCCTCGAGGTGTTTTCTCCGGACCGGGACTACCTGGTGCGGAGCCGGGAGAAGCTGGCGGCCATGCTGGCATCCAACGATCGGGGCATCGGCCCATCCCGGGACCGGGGAGCGACGCCATGAACCCAAGGCGGTGCTGAATACTGCAGCCATCCAGGATGGAGAGTGTCATCCGGTGCGGGCTGACGGAGGGAGCTTTCATGGCTCAGTTCAAGTACGCCGACGTGGAAAGGGAGATCGAGGTCTACGGCTACGACCGGGTCGTGAAGAGCCACTGCCGGATGTGCCACGGGGGCTGCGGCGTCCTGGTCTACCTGAAGGACGGCCGGATCGAGAAGATCTCCGGGGACCCGGACTGCCCGATCAACCACGGCACGCTCTGCACCAAGGGCATCGGTGCGACCCAGCTGGTCTACCATCCCGACCGGCTGACCCACCCGGTCCGCCGGATCGGGCCCAGGGGGGGCGGCCGGTGGGAGCGCATCTCCTGGGACGAGGCCCTGGACGAGATCGCCGAGAGGATCCTCCGGTACAAGGAGGAGCACGGCGCGGAGTCCGTCGTCCTCGGCTACGGAACGGGGCGGGACAACGAGGCGGTGATCTACCGCTTCGCCAACCTCCTCGGCTCCCCGAACGTCCTGACGGCCGGCCACTTCTGCTACGGACCGAGGATCGCCACCACCATCATCACCTGCGGGACCAACCCGATCGCGGACTACGAAAACAACCCCCGGTGCATCATGGTCTGGGGCAACAACGTGGTGATCAGCAACCCGGACTGCTACAAGGGGGAGTCCTTCTCCCGGGCCCTGGACGCCGGCGCCCGGCTCATCGCCGTGGACCCCCGGCTCACCCGGATCGCCGCCCGGGCCGACGTGTGGCTGCCCCTGCGCCCGGGCACGGACGCGGCCCTGGCCCTGGGCATGCTCCACGTGATCGTGCACGAGGAGCTCTACGACAAGGAGTTCGTGGAGAACCACGTCTACGGGTGGGAGCCCTTTGTGGAGCGGGTCAACGACTACCCGCCGGATCGGGTGGAGAAGATCACCTGGGTCCCTACGGAGAAGATCCGGGAGGCGGCCCGGCTCTTCGCCACCATCAAGCCGGCCGTGATTCAGTGGGGGGTGGCGATCGAGCAGCAGGTCAACTGCGCGGACAACAACCGGGCGCTCCTGGCCCTTATGGGCATCACGGGCAACATCGACGCCAAGGGAGGACAGGTCCTGTTCAAGCCGCCCAGGGTCGTCAACGTGGGCCGGTTCGGGGCCCACGACATGCTCCCGCCCGGGCAGGCCGAGAAACGGCTGGGCGGCGACCGGTTCAGGCTGGCCGGGAACTTCGCCATCATCAACCCCAAGTGCGTCTGGGACGCCGTCCTCGAGGAGAAGCCCTACCCCGTGAAGATGCTCTTCTTCATCAGCTCCAATCCGGTGATCACCCGGGGCAATGCCCGGGAGGTCCACCGGGCCCTCGAGGCCGTGGATTTCCACGTGGTCGCGGACTTCTTCCTGACCCCCACGGCCGAGCTGGCGGACATCGTCCTGCCCGCGGCCACCTGGCTGGAGATGGACTACGTCGGCGACTTCTGGAAGCGCCACGGGTACCTGCTGCCGAGGCGGAAGGCGGTCCAGATCGGGGAGTGCCGCTCGGACCACGAGATGCTCAACGACCTGGCCCACCGGGTCGGGCAGGGGGAGTTCTGGTGGGACGACTTCGAGGGCGCCCTGGACTTCATCCTCCGACCCATGGGGGTGACCTGGAAGGAGTTCGAGGAGATGGACTACGTCCGGGGCGAGGTGGCCTACCGAAAGTACGAGCGGAACGGCTTTTCCACGCCCACCGGGAGGTTCGAGCTCTACTCCACCCTGCTGGAGCAGTGGGGGTACGACCCCCTGCCGCAGTACCGGGAGCCGCCCGAGAGCCCGGTCAGCACGCCCGAGCTGCTCGAGCAGTACCCCTACATCCTGATCACGGGGAGGCGCCTGCCGGGGTTTTTCCACACCGAGAACCGGCAGCTTCCCTGGCTCCGGGAGCTCCACCCGGACCCCGTGGTGGAGATCCACCCCGAGACCGCCGCCAGGGAGGGCATTCAGGAGGGGGACTGGGTGGTGATCGAGTCCCCCCGGGGGAAGGTCCGGCAGCGGGCCAGGCTCTTCGACGGCATGGACCCCCGCATCGTCTCCGCGGAGCACGGCTGGTGGTTCCCCGAGAGGAACGACCCCGCCCACGGCTGGGACGAGTCCAACATCAACCTGCTCACCACGAACGCGTACGAGGACTGCGATCCCGCCATGGGCGCCACCCACGTGCGGACGCTTCTCTGCAGGATCGCCCCCGAGGGAGGCAGGGCATGAGGCCGCACGCGCTGATCATCGACCATCCGTCCTGCTGGGGGTGCAGGACCTGCGAGCTGGCCTGCAAGCAGGAGAATCGGGACCCCGTGGGCGTCCGGCTGATCCGGGTCCTGGAGGAGGGACCGGGGTGGATCGACGGGAGGCCCTCGTTCGCGTTTCGCGTTCAGGTCTGCCGCCACTGCGACGAGCCCGCCTGCGTGGACGCCTGCCCGGAGGAGGCCGTCTCCCAGAGGAGGGACGGCCTCGTCGTCCTGGACGACGAGGCCTGCTCCGGGTGCGGGCTCTGCGCCGACGCCTGTCCCTACGGGGCGGTGGTTCTCGACCCGGACCGGAACGTCGCCCGCAAGTGCAACCTCTGCGTTCACAGGGTGGACCGAGGGCTCATGCCCGCCTGCGCGGACAACGTCTGCCCCGCCCACTGCATCTACTTCGGGGATCCCGGGGAGATCGAGCGGGAGATCGCCCGCAAGCACGCGCTCCGTCCCCGGCGTCCTTGCTCCGCGCCGGGGTGAGGACTTCCGTCAAACGGGTTCAGGCTCCATCCAACATCTCGAGCAGGTCGTCCCAGCTCGAGATGCGGGGAACCTCCGATTCGTCGGGGCCCTGGTGGTCCGGATCGTATCCGGGCGCAAAGGGCAGGCCGCGATCGCGCACATAGGTGCTCCACACCGGTCTCAGACCGCTCTGGAGAGCCCCCTGGACATCGGGCTCCGGGTCGTCCCCCACGTAGAGCGTGGAGCGGGGCGTCGCGCCGAGACCGCTCAGCAGGGCCTCGAAGGCCCGGGCGTGGGGCTTGCGATAGCCGATCTCCCCGCTGATCACGCACACCTCGAAGTGAGGGGCCAGCCCTACGGCCTCCAGAATGGCCCGGGCCGCGGGCGTGTGGGTGAAGTTGGAGAGGAGCCCCACCCGGTAGCGGCGGGCGACGGTCTCGAGCATCTCCCGGGTGCCGGGGATCAGCCGGACGTGGTCCAGGAAGGCGGAGAAGTAGGCCTCCACGCCTTCCGCGATCCGGGGGTCCTCCGGGGGGACGCGGACGCCCTGGACCTCCAGGGCCGCCTGGATCCAGAAGCGGTTGTGGGTCTCGCGGCCGTCCCTGCGGGTCTCCTGGATGAACCGCACGGCCGCGCTGCGGTGGTCCTCCGCGAACCGGGCGCCGTTCACGGCGAGCCCGCTCTCGACGAGGCTGTGAACCAGACGGCCCAGGGCGTCCTGGAGCGCGCCTTCCTCCACCGTGATCAGGGTGTTGAACAGGTCGAATCCAACCGCTTGGACGGGTTTCAAATCCGGGCTCCTCATCTCGCGCCGCGCTTGCGGGGCATGGGAAAGAGGCACGGCTGGAGATACTGCATGAGCGGGCGGCAGCCCTTTCTCCAGCGGCACCGCAGGCAGACCTCGACCTGCACGCGCGGCCTGGACCTGCGGCGTTCGCACACGATGTACCCGCGGCCCGCCATCACAGCGCCTCGAGAATCGCAGCCGCGTCCTCAAGGGTCTCGAGGGCGCGGTCCGCCCCGCTTCGGGCCAGGGCGCCCCGGTCGTACGGACCGGTGGCCACGGCCACGGCCCGGGCGCCGTGCACCTTGGCGCAGCGTACGTCGGCCGGCGTGTCGCCCACCACCACGCAGTCCTCCAGCGACACCGCGGCCTCCCCCAGGTCCTGCATCTTGCGGCAGGCGACGGGCAGGAGTCGGTCCCGGTCCTCGTGGTCGTCGCCGAAGGCCCCGAAGGAGAACCGTTCGTTCAGGCCGAAGGGACCGAGCTTGATCCGGGCGCCCCGCTCGATGTTCCCGGTGAGGAGGCCCAGGCGGACGTCCCGCCGTTCCTCCAGAGCGCCCAAAAGCTCCACGACCCCGGGCATGAGCCGCTTGCGGGGGGTGCGTATCTCCCGCTCCAGGTGGATCAGGTAGCGCGAGAGGATCCGCCCCATGACGCCGTCCTCCAAGGGGAGCCCGTGGGCCGTCAGGCCCTCCTTCATGATGCGCACGTCGGTCTTCCCCGCCATGCGGATGCCGTGGAAGGCGTCCTCGATGGCGAAGAGATCCAGGAAGGCCCCGTCGGCCGACCGGGAGCCGGCCCCGGCCGAGTCGATCAGGGTGCCGTCGATGTCGAAAAGAACGAGCTTCATGTCAGGTCCCTGCGCCCTCCCTTATACCGGCCGCGTCCCCAAAACTCAAGGCGGACCCTCTCCCCTGAATCGGCCGCTTCCTTTCATCCCCGGCAGGTTCCCGATCGGACCGCTCAGCCGTCACACCAACCTGGACCCACAGATCTGCAAGGAAAACAGGCTCTTGGGCAAGTGTTGATTCCCGGTCGCCTTGACACCCTCGAGCGGACTGCCATACAATCGAATCCATGAGAGTTGGACCCCGTTGGAGCGCCTAGGGCGGATCCACCGCCCGAACCGATCGAGATGCCGTCCGGGTTCGCCGTTCCTGTCAGGATCCACGAAAGGGGCCGCCATGAAGATCCGAGACTTGATGATTCCCGACCCGATCACCATCCCCCAGGGCACCACCATCGAGGAGGCCATCGGGGTCATGAAGGCCAACTCGATCCGCCACCTTCCCGTGGTCTCCACGGGGAACCGGCTCGAGGGCTTCGTCACCCTGGCCGATTTGAAGCAGGGGCTGATCCCCTCCATGGTGGCCGACCTCTCCCTGGCCGATCTGATGATCAGCAAGCCCATCACCATCAAGCCCGACGACGATGTGGAGGTCGCGGCCAAGGCCATCTACAACTACAAGATCGGCGGCATCCCCGTGGTGGAGGGCCGGATGCTGGTGGGCATCATCACGGAGTCCGACATCCTTCGGGCCTTCATCGACATGATGGGGGTGATGACGGCCACCTCCCGGGTGGATGTGGCCGTCGGCCACCGATCCGGGCGCCTGCGCGAGGCCCTCCGGATCATCAACGACAACGGCGGGGACGTGATCAACGTCGGCATGACCGCGCAGGACATCGACCGGCGGATCTACTTCTTCCGCCTGGCCGCCTGCAAGACGGACCACATTCGCAAGTCCCTGGAGAACGAGGGCTTCGAGGTGGTCGCGGCCATGGATTGATGTTACTGGTGCGCGTGCTCCGCCCGCCCCCTTCTCTACCCCGGTTCGCGGTAGAGGGCGAGCACCCCCGACCGGGCCAGCTTCTTGATCCCCATGGGCTCGAGCACCTGGAGGAGCGCGGCGATCTTGTCCGGCCCGCCGATCACCTCGAGGATGTAGTGGGTCCGCCCCGTGTCCACGATCCGTCCCCGGAAGCTCTCGGCCACGCTGCGGATCTCGGCGCGGTCCTCGGGCCGGGCCCGGACGCAGACCAGGGCGAGCTCCCGGCGGACGGCGTTCTCGCCCGTCATGTCCCGGACCTTGATGACGTTGATCAGGCGCCGCAAATACTTCATGACCAGCTCGAACTGCTCCTCGTGGGTCCAGAGCGTGATGGTGATGCGGGACATCTTCGGGTTGGCGGTGGGCGCGCCGCAGATGCTCTCGATGTTGTACCCCCGGCGGGCGAAGAGGCTCGCGACACGTGCGGTGACGCCGGGTTCGTTCTCCACGAGCATGGTGATGATGCGTCGTTCTTCCGTCATGCCTTCACCCCCTGGGTTGAATGCCCCACCATAGCGCTTTCGAAGCCGCTGTCCAAGCATCAAAACCGGGGCAGGGAAGAGGCGGCCGGTCTCGGGCCCACGACCCCGGCAAATGGTGTGCGGACTTTCGGTCCGCGATTTGATGATTATATTCCGGGGAATGTGTCGACGCCGGTGCCCGGCGATCGAGACGCGAGCCGCCAATGCGAAATGGCTTCGAGCACTTCGGAAGGAGAATGAGCGAATGAATGATGGAGTCGCAAAAAGCCCGAATCCTCGAGAT
>CAYVVQ010000159.1:0-7168 GCA_964454455.1 uncultured Desulfobacterales bacterium
CCACGAGGCTGCCGGGTCCCCCGGGTCGATTCCAGGAAGAACCTCCCGATCTGCTCTTCCGGAATCGCCAGGTCCGTCTGGTAGAGGCCGGCCTGGGCCGAACCGATCACGGTCCCGTTCAGGACGACGCCCCGGGCCTCCAGGGTCAGGGTCCCGGCGTCGTGGCCTTCCACGTGCCCGGAGAGAAAGTCGCTCGTGGGGCTGGCCCCGCCCAGGTAGAGCCCCTCGAAGAGGTCGGTCAGGCCGTACCGTTCGTGCACGGCCTGGTGCGTGCCCAGGATCTTCTCGTAGCGGTACCACGCCGGGGCCTCGCTGATGTCGTAGACGCGCATTCCGGAGAGCAGCTTGGTCCCGTCGTAGTGTCCCTCCGTGTAGAGCTTTCCGCCGCCCGCAATGTCGATCACCGCACCCGGCCGCATGATGATCTGTTTGAGCTTGTCCGCCTCGCTGTGAATGGTGATCTCCCCGCCCTTGGTGTTCATCTCCAGGGCGCTCAGGTACTGGGCGTTCACCGCCGCGGAGAGATCGCCGATGGGCGAGCCCTGGTAGCCCAGGATTTGGACCTCCTGCCCCTGGAGAATGCCCCCCTGCTGGGTGTAGTCGTTCTTGAGCTCCATGGTGTTGAGCTGAAGCCCGATGATGCTGGCGTCCGCCGAGACCTGGACCCACTCGCCGCTCACATCGATGCGGCTCTCCCTGTCCAGGTAGACCCATTCGCTGGCGCTCATGTCCACGGTGCCGGAAGGCGCCAGGATCTCCCCCTGGTGCAGGATGTATTGGGTGGAGGAGGGCTCGAACACGATTTGGCCCTGATTGTTTTCCGTGGTTTTCCCGAGCCCCCCGATGCGAATGTCTCCTTGGGCCCCCACGAAACTCTGGTGGAAGCGTTCCGTGTTGCTCGTGATCGGTGCGCTTGTGAGGCTGTCCGGACCCAGGAGCACACCCTCGGAAGCCAGGAGCTCCACGGACCCTCCGGCCTCCACCGCGGTCACCGAGCGGATCAGCCCCTCCTGGCGCACGATGCGGCCGTACATGCCGGCCACCCCGGCATCGGCCACGAGGAGGCCGCTCGAGCTGTTCACGGACACACCCAGATCCCCGGTGTCCGTGACTAGCACGTGGGGCAGGGTGCGGTCCTCCAGGGCCTTGACCTCCACCCCTCGGCCCGCGGCCAGGGCGATCTGGCCGGAGGGAGCGGTGATGTACCCGCGGTTCGTGACCTCGGGCGCGATCAGCAGGATGGACCCGGCCTGGGCGGCGTGGATCCCCACCTCGGGGTCGGACGCGGACACGGCCCAGTTACACACGGGACCCGGAAGGAAGTCGGGATCTCCCGGATCGTTCTGGTAATCCTCGGCCCGGAACCGAAGGGTCCCTCCGCCGATGAGCTCGTCGTCGATGTTCAGGGAGGATGCGATCAGGGAGTGGACGTTCACCTTGGCGGACGGGCCGAAGAGGATTCCGTTCTGGTTGATGAGGTAGATCTTGCCGTCTGCGGTGAGCCGGCCGAAGATCTGGCTGGGGCTTTGGTCGAAGATGCGGTTGAGGGCCACCCAATCGGCCTCTCCCTGCTGGTTGAAGTGGGTCCAGGCGTTCTCGCCGATGTCAAAGGACTCCCACTCGATCACGGCCTTTTCTTCGTCCTGCTGGATCTCCAGCTTGTTCTTGGAGCTGACAATGCCGGATATCCCCAGCTGGCTTTCCACGCTCCCCTTCAGGACCGGAAGGGCATCCGGCGCCGGGGCCCCCAGGTTTTGGAAGTGGTTGTTGTTGGCCCCGAAAAAGCCGGCCGCACGAATCCCCTCGGGGACCAACAACGTGAGGCCCAAAAAGGCCCACAAGACGAAGCCTCGCAGCCGCTTCCTGTTCATCCCGATCCATGTCTCTCTTGGGTGGCCCATGTCCGCCCTCCGTTCTCCGGCTTCCAAACCACAAACACGTGTCAAAAGGCGTATTTCAACCGCCCGTACACCTCGATGTCCCCTTCGGCCACCTGATCGGTCTGGTCCAGGGCCCTGGCCGCGTCCACCTGAAAGGTCCAGTGACGCGCGATCCGTCCCCTTGCGCCCGCCCCGGTCCCCCGGATCCGGGCGCTGTCCGCCTGGTCGGGCAGGGGGTCCTGGGTGACCAGGTAGGCGTCGTCATAAAACACGTAAAAGGTCAGTCCGAACGCGTCGCCCGCGCCGAAGAGCTCTCCCATGTCCGGGCCGGACAGCTCGACGGTGCCGTGAAGCGCGTCGTCGCCGAAGACCTCGCTCTCCTTGTACCCGCGCACGCTCTCCAGGCCGCCGGCCGCATACTGCTCGTTCGAGACCAGGGGGCCGTTCGCGATCTGCCCGTCCACCTTGGCGAACAGTCCGAAGCCGGCCGGGAGCTTCTGGGTGCGCTCCGCGCCCAGGGTGGCGTAGAGATAGTTGGCCCGGCCCCTGAACCGCTTGATGGCGAACTCCTCCGGGTCGGTCACGAGGTTCCGAAAGGCCAGGTGAATGCCCCCGCTGAACTGGGTGAATCCCGTCCGGTCGGGGAGGGAGCCGCTGTAGGAAAAGGAGAGGGGGAGATAGGTGAGGGGGGTCTTCTGCGGCTCCTCTCCCTCGGTCTCGAACCCCAGCGTCTCGTCAAAGTCCTTGTAGTCCAGCCCCAGGGTGAGGTTGTGGTTGTAGTCGCCCTGGGGGGCGAGGGGAATCACGTAGCGGAGGCCGAAGAGGTTACCTTCGCCGTTCACCTGGAACCCCTCGCCAAAGGCCGTCTGGCTCTCGGAGACCACCCCGAAGAAGGCCAGCAAATGGTCCGGGTTCCAGGGGGTGGGGAGGACGTAGGAGGCCGCCATGACCTGGACCTCGTCCAGCTTCTGTGGGGCCGTCTGGTACTGGAAGGAGACGGAGTGCTCCTTCTGCCACAGGTTGTCGTACCGGATCATGCCGTTGAAGCGCAGGTCGCTCGTGTCGTGGGTGTTTCGGTTGTTCACCTCCAGGCTTCCGTGCAGCGGAAACTGGTCCTTGACCTTGAGCTCCACGTCCACGAGCCCGATCTCCCGGGCCGGGCTCAGGACCGGCGAGACCTTGAAGTCCGGGTTGCGGTTGAGGCGCTCCAGCTCCTGCCGGACCTCGGGCACGTACAGGATCTCCCCTTCGCGCACGGATGGCAGGGCCTCGAGGATCTTCTCCATGGTGAAGTACCGGTTGCCGGTGACGCGCACCCGGCGGATCCTGCTCTCGATCACCTCGAGCCGCACCAGGCCGTCCTCCACCCGTTGGGGGGGGATGTTCACGAGCACGGTGGGGTACCCGTTCTCGTGGTAGAGGCCCTCCAGGGCGTCCCGGGCGGTTTCCACGTCCTCGGCGGTCATGTCGGCTCCGGTGTGTCCTTCCAGGGTCCTGTAGATGGCCTTCTCCGGGAGCACGCTGTTTCCCGACACCTCGAAGCCTCGAATGCGAAAGCTGACCTCGGCCGCATCCTCCTGGGCGTTTCCCGGCGCGGCCGGGACGACCAGGACGAGGAGCAGGAGGAGGATGCCTGAGTAAAGGGGTTGAGTTGACCTCACGGGTACCTGCTTCGTGTATCGACTGAAGAAGCCCGCACGTTCCCTCGCGCCGAAGGCCGCGTGCAATGCGCGGCAACCCGAGCCCAAAGCCGTTGATGGGCTCGGGGGAGGAAAACGCGGGCAGGTTGCGCTCTGCCGGGCATTCGAAAAGGGGACCCGCAGGCTTCATGGGTTCTCTGGCACTCGGGGCCGTCCCCGCGCGGCGGCAAGGCCCGTTCTTTCTGATCGCCGCCGCGGGGATGTCCCATCGCAAAGAGCAACGAGATACACTGGCCCATTCGTGTTAGGGAAATATCAATCTTGTATCAATGTTCTGTGAATCGTCGTGATATGCTTCTTCTTACACGACGATAACTGTTTGATAATATGTGATGATCATACAAGGCCGGTGGCCCTGCCCTCCCCTCGGGGGCAGGCCCGACCGGCACGTTTCGAGCGCCCGGGGAATCACCCGGCCGTGCCCGGACGCTTTACGGACACCGTCCCTGCATCCGCAACCCCCTTGAGCTCCTTGAAGAGGAAGGCGGCGTCCTTGAATCCCTCGATCCGTTTTGCGATCTCGCCCTCCGGGCTCAGGACCACCATCAGGGGATAGCCTTCCTGCTCGTAAAAGGCATTCAGGTCCTCCTGCTGGTGGGAGTCCACCTTGACCCACACGAAGTCCTCTGAAAGGAGTCTTATGCGGGGGTCCTTCAAGGTCTCGTCCAGGAGCCTTTCGCTGTACCCGCACCAGTCGGCGTAGAGCACGAGGAACACGGGCTTTCCTCGGTCCGCGGCCGCGGCAAGGCCCTCATCATGATCCTCAATCCAGGCAAGCTCCTTTTCGGCCAGGTCCGCGGCCTTGGTGAGGGAGACCACCTCCACGTCCAGCTCCAGGGGCCGGCCCGCAAAGGGGTGGTTGAAGTCCACAGAAAAGGTCCGCCCGTCCGCGGCCACCACGCGCCCCTGCTTGCCCTCCACCTCGTAGGGAATGCCCATCTTGGGGCGGAGAGTCACCTCGATGGTCTCTTCCTTCTCCGTTATGGTCGTCGTGCCGAGCTCGTCCTCGACGGTCGCCTCTTTGGCGGACAGCTGCACGCTCACCCCGCTGGCCGATATGCCTCTGACGCGGGCCAGGAGGTACGGGTTGATGGAGTAGGTCTCGCCTTCCACGGGAAATCCTTCCACCTGCTGGTGCCACTGTTTCGGGGTGAGTGATGTGCGCATGGGGTACACCTTGACCGCATCGTACTCCTTGACCAGGCTGGGGGCCTTGGCCCCGAAAGCCTGCTGCGGGGGAAGAACCACCCGGCGGGTCTCGCCCGGCTTCATGCCGACGACGAGCCGGGAGAGACCCGGCAGCACGGCCGGCTCTCCGGCGGCGATCACCTCGGGACCGAGCAGGGGAGGCCGCTGAAACCCGTCCACCTTGGCCCGGTCCGGGTCGTCCGCCACCTCGGGCCGGGTGGTGTGAAGGAGGGCACCGTCTGCGAATGCGGCGGTGTAGTCGATCTCCACCAGGTCCCCTGTCTCCACGACGCCGGAGACGGATTTCTTCACCTCGTCCCCCGCCTTTGCAGTCAGGGAGGGGGCTGATTCGGATGTTTCCGCGCTCGAGGAGGCCTGGGCGGCCGGGGATTCGTTCAGAGGGGGCTGCACCGGCTCGGGTGCGCCAGGGGGCGCTTGGGCGGGGACCGCGTCCTGAGAGGTCTCCTCGGAGGCCGTGATCGTGGGGGCCGAGGGGATCGGTTCTGCGATCACCTCGCATTCCAGGACCTTCCCTCCGAAGGGATGGCCGTAGTCCACGAGAAACATGCCTTTCCGAATCTCGGCGATACGGCCGAGCTGCGGGCCGGTCCGCACGAGGTCGCCCTCTTCCATCTGAATGCGCGTCACCCAGCGATCGCCCTGGTCGATCACCACCTTCCGGCCGAAGGGCGTCTGGATCGCCTCCTGCCGCGGTTCGATGGCGACCACGATTTCGTCCTCGGTGACCGAGGCGACTCGGCTGTCCATGCCCTGGACCAGGCTCAGCTTCATCCCCACCTCGGGCGGGCGGCCGGCCCCGGTACGCGCCATGAAATCCTCCCGGGCCAGGCGCTGGGTCTTGGGGTAGTTGGCGGCGCGGCGGAGTGTGATTTGCCGCTCCGGCTCGGGCACCTCGTCCTGGTACTCCGCCGTCACCTCCACGGAAAAGGGGGCTCCCGCGGGCTTTCCCACCACGGCCCGGGCGAGCTGCTCCCGGATCACGGTGTGGAGCCCCTTGAGCTGGAGCGAGGGCATCTGGCGCTGATTGTCGTCGAAGGGGCCTTCGGGCGAAACCCCGGCGATCAGTTCCTCTGGTTCGTAGGTTCGCCGGTGGAGGAAGAGGCGCGAGTCTTCCGGGTCTCCTTCCGCTTTCGGGGCCACGTCCTCCAGCGTGGTGGTGACCAGCGGCCCGTCCTGAATGCGGCACGTGTAGTCCACGCGGACCGGCGTTCCCTTTTGAATGGGAGGCCCCGGGGGGCCCTCCACGTGCGCACAGGCGCAGAGGCAGAAGAGCGCGATGAAAAGGATCGGAACCCCCTTCGAGAGACAAGGGGGAAGAGGACACTTGGGAAACAGACGATTCATGGTGCGTCTCCTTGGGTTTGATGTTTCGGCCGGGGCGGCATGGCGCTCGCCGGGCTTGCGGCCCCCGTGTAGCCGCTCCTTGGGGCGCCGTACGCCCTTGGCATCGGGACCCTGACTCTGGAGGGGGACTGTTAGGAGGCGATGAGGCGGGCATTCAATTCGTGCAATCGCGGCATCAACGGCGCTCTGGGCACAGGCGGCATGGACCGGGCGGAGCAAAGGGTTGACTTCCTCCCACGCGAGGGGTTTCTCCAGAGGCTGGAAAATAAGGTGATACGGGTCAAAAAGGGCGGGCTGCGCGAAAGCGCAGCCCGCCGGCGTTCCAGGCCGGTCAGGAAACCCGGCCCGTGGGTTGATGGTTCACTACTTGGATGTCGGGTAGGACGAGTCCGAAGTCTTCTCCACGGTCATCTCGCCGTCCGTGGACCAGTAGTTGGCCTTCTGGCCGAAGTCGACGTTGTTCAGGTTGGCCGGGTCGGCGGCGTAGGCCAGGATGGCGTCCGCAAGACCCTGCTCCACGCCGTTGACCTGGTCGTCATCGTAGAAGCAGCTCTGGCCGCCCCAGTAGGTGTACTCGCCCCACTTGACCTTCTCGCGGGTGGGCTCGACACCCTCGAACTTTACGGTGTGGCAGTTGTTGACGTCGTCGTTTGAGAGGACCTTGTCCGCGTCCACGTACCCGACACCGCCGTTATAAAACTCGATGCAGTCCTCGGTGAGGTCCGTGGAGGAGCGGTAGTGCCAGACCACCGGCTCGGAACCGTTGGGGTCCGTGGCCTCGGTGGACTCCCCGAACTTCCAGAAGGGGCCGGCGCCGCCGACCGTGGTCTTATGGATGCTGGCATCGCCGCGGAAGACCGCCAGCTCCAGCGTGGCGTGCGTTCCGGAGCCGGCGTGCCGCATGCACTGGACGATGGGAAGGTCCGGGTACCAGGGGCCGAAGTCCTGCCAGTTGTTGACCTGATCCGAGAAGATCAAGAGCGCCTGGAGGCGGCTCAGGTTGTCGATGGGCATCTCGGTGCAGGTGTTGTCGGC
>CAYVVQ010000160.1:0-7084 GCA_964454455.1 uncultured Desulfobacterales bacterium
AAAACCCTACAGCCGGTCGCACCGGATGTGCGCCAGCATCTCCTCCACCTCGTCGTCGATCTCCTCCACCTCGAGGCGCCGCTCCTGTCCGCAGGACCTGCAGACCCAGACGACGCCGCGTCACCTCCGGACCAGTCGAAGCTCTCCTCTGCACTCACACATCATGCTCGTGATTCATCCTTTCCTGCGCCGCGACGTCCAGCTCGTCATTGGTCATGCCCCAGGGCGCGATCCGGAAGAGGAGCAGCATGCCCGGCAGGGCCGCCAGGGCGCAGGCGACGTAGAAGCCGCTCCAGCCCAGGCCCTCGGCCATGAAGCCGGTGATCGAGGCGGCCACCGTGCCGGGGACCGCCATGAGGCTGGTCAGCAGGGCGTACTGGGTCGCGGTGAACCGCTTGTTGGTCTGAATGGCCATGTAGGTGGCGTAGGCGGCCTGGCCCATGCCCGTGGCCAGGAACTCGAACCCCACGATGGCGGTCAGGAGCAGGTGGCGGTACGCCTCCCAGAAGGCGGTGCCGTGATCCACCCAGACCAGCGTGGCGAAGAAGACCGTGGAGATCGCCTGGAGCAGCCCGAAGATCCAGAGGGAACGGGCGATGCCCAGCCGCACCATGGCGGCCCCGCCCACCAGCACACCCCCGAACAGGCAGAGCATGCCGATGCCCTTGACGATGACGAAGTACTCGGTCTTGGTGAACCCCTGGGTCAGGATGAAGGGGATGTTCAGGGCGCCCGCCATGTTGTCGCCGATCTTGTAGAGCAGGATGAAGGCCAGGATCAGGAGGGCGCCGCGGCGCGTGAAGAACTCCAGGAACGGCTCCACCACGGACTCCCGGAGGGTCCGGGGGTAGGGCTCGTCGACCCGGGGCTCCGGCACCAGGAGCACGGTTACGATCCCGCCCACCATCATCAGGGAGAGGAGCACGTGGATGGTGGACCAAGCCACGTCCGCGTCGGCCGCCAGGAAGGAGACGCCCACGGAGACGTACATGCCGAGCCGCCAGGCGTTCATCCAGACCCCGGTGCCGAAGCCCAGCTCCTCGTTGCTCAAATACTCCCGGCGGAAGGCGTCCAGGGCGATGTCCTGGCTCGCGCCGAAGAAGGAGACGCAGAGGGCCACCACGGCGATCCACTGGAGGGAGCGGTTCGGGTCGAACTGTCCCAGCAGGGCGATGGTCCCGATCAAGGCGACCTGCGCCATCAGGATCCACCCCCGCCGTCTCCCCAGGAAGGGCGGGACGAACCGGTCCATCACCGGCGACCAGATGAACTTGAGGGTGTAGGGCATGGTCACGGCCGAGAACAGGCCGATGGTGGCGAGGTCCACGCCGGCGTCGGTCATCCACGCCTTGAGCACGTCCTTGACGATGTAGAAGGGGAACCCGGATGCGATGCCGAAGGCGAACATGGCGAGCATGCGCCAGGAGAAGATCACCTTGACCGTGTGGATGATCCCGTTCTTGGTCATAACCGGAACGACCGCCTCGGGGCTCCTGGTTTCTTCGGACCGCTCCCGGCCCTACGCGCCCTCGTCCATGGCGAGAAAGGTGCTGGGGTCCATGCGGATGCCGGCCACGGGGGACCCGTAGGTGTCGTGGTCCTTGAGGAGGTTCAGGTGAATGCCTCCGGTGTCGGGCACGAGCTGGAGGATGATGTCGAAGAGGTCCTCCGTCTCGCTCAGCGGCCGCGGGATCCCCCGCTCGTTCGTCTCGGGCAGGTGCCGGTGGCTCACGGCCGAGAACCAGGCCTCCAGGCCCAGGTCGCCGGCCAGGGTCTTGAACCCCTCGAGGACCTCCCGGTCCGTCTGGGAGAAGTCCAGCCCGTCCACGATGAGGACGTCCGGCTCGAACCCCACGTGCTCGGCCAGGTTGTCCAGGTTCTCCCGCAGCCGGTCGATCCGGAAGCTTTGGTTCAGGTAGGCCAGGATCATCCGGTTCCCCTCCATGAGCGCCCGGGCCTCGTGCTCGCCCTGGATGTCCAAGGCCTTGACCAGGTCGTAGAAGATGACGTTGTAGTAGGACGTGACCTTCTCCGGGACGTCCACCAGGGAGACGTGCACCAGCTTTCTCTGGCGGAACAGCCGGTCGAAGGCGATGTGGATCAGGCAGGCCGTCTTGCCCACCCCGGCCCGGGCCGTGAGCACCCCGAGGTTTCCCGGGCCGAGTCCTCCCCCGGAGGACTGCTCGAGGATCCTGAGCGGGCTGATCCTGGAGAAATCGACGATCATCTCTTTCCTCCCTTGCCCTGGTCCGACGCCTTCTGCTTGAGCTCCTCGGCGATGGACTCCGGGACCTTCGCGTACTTGGCGAACTCCATGGTGAACTCCGCCTTTCCCTGGGTGAGGGACCGGAGCACCGTGGCGTAGCCGAACATCTCGGCCAGGGGCACCTCCGCATCCACCGTGGTGAAGACGCCGTCCTCGGCCGAGCTCAGGATGATGCCCCGCCGCTGGTTGATGGAGGACATGACGCTCCCCTGGTACTCGGAGGGGCACTCCACCGAGACCTTCATGATGGGCTCCAGGATGATGGGGGCGGCCTTGGGATAGGCCTGGCGGAAGGCGCCCACCGCGGCCGTGGAGAAGGCCTTCTCCGAGGAGTCGACGGGGTGCTCCGCCCCGTCGTTCACCACCACGCGCATGCCCAGCACGGGCACGCCCAGCAGGGGGCCCTTGTTCAGGCAGCCCCGAAAGCCGCTGTCCACGGCCGGGATGTACTCCGTGGGGATGGCCCCGCCCTTGACCTGGTTGACGAACTCGTACTCGCCCTCCTCGGAGGGCTCCAGCCAGCCGGCCACGCGGCCGAACTGACCGGCCCCGCCCGTCTGCTTCTTGTGGGTGTAGTTGAACTCCGCCCGCCGGCTCACGGCCTCCCGGTAGGCCACCTCGGGCACGCCCGTCTCCACGTCCGCGCCGAACTCCCGGCGCATGCGCTCCAGGTAGATGTCCAGGTGGAGCTCGCCCATGCCGGAGATCAGGGTCTCGCCGGTCTCCGGATCCACGTAGGTGCGAAAGGTGGGGTCCTCCCGGATGAACCGGCCCAGGGCCTTGGCCAACCGGTCCTCGGCCTTGGTGTCCCGGGCCTTCACGGTGAGCGAGATGACCGGTTCGGGCACGTAGATGGAGGTCATGGAGCAGTTCAGGCGGCCGTCCGTGAAAGTGTCCCCGCTGAAGCAGTCCACGCCGAAGAGCGCCACGATGTCCCCGGCCTCGGCCCGGCCGATCTCCTCCATCTTGTCCGCGTGCATGCGGACGAGGCGACCCACCTTCACCTTCTTGCGGTCCCGGGTGTTGACCAGGTCGTCGCCCTTGCCGAGGCTCCCCTGGTAGACCCTCAGGTAGGTGAGCTGGCCGTAGGGGCTCACCTCCAGCTTGAAGGCCAAAGCCACCATCGGCCCCGCCGGGTCCGAGGCGAGCGCGATCTCCACGCCCTCCCGGTCCAGGTCCAGGGCCGTGTTCCGGACGTCCAGGGGCGAGGGCAGGTAGGCGGTGACGGCGTCCAGCAGGGGCTGGACGCCCTTGTTCTTGTAGGCCGAGCCCACGAAGACCGGCGTCAGCTCCCGGCCGAGGGTGCCCCTGCGCAGGGCGTCCCGGATGAGCTCCGGGGTGACGCGCTCCTCCAGGATCGCCTCGGTGAGCTCGTCCGAGAACATGGAGGCGGCGTCCAGGAGCTCCTCTCGCCGCTCCGCCGCCTCCTCGGCCAGCTCGGCGGAGATGTCCGCCTCCTGGAGATCCTCCCCGTACTCGCCCTCGAAGCGGATCACCCGCATGGTCACCAGGTCGATGACGCCCTCGAAGTCGCCCTCCAGCCCCACCGGCACCTGCATGAGCACCGCGTTGTGGTTGAGCTTCTCCCGGAGCTGGCGGGTCACGCGAAAGGGGTCGGCGCCCGAGCGGTCGCACTTGTTCACGAAGGCGATCCGGGGCACGCGGTAGCGCTTCATCTGCCGGTCCACGGTGATGGACTGGGACTGGACCCCGCCCACGGCGCAGAGCACCAGCACGGAGCCGTCCAGGACCCGCAGGGCCCGCTCCACCTCGATGGTGAAGTCCACGTGGCCGGGGGTGTCGATGATGTTGATCCGGTGGCCCTTCCACTCGCAGTGGGTGGCGGCCGAGGAGATGGTGATCCCCCGCTCCTTCTCCAGCTCCATGGAGTCCATGGTGGCGCCGACGCCGTCCTTGCCCCGGACCTCGTGCACCGCGTGGATCCGCTTGGTGTAGTAGAGGATCCGCTCGGTGAGCGTGGTCTTGCCCGAGTCGATGTGGGCGCTGATGCCGATGTTTCTCAGATGTCGAATGTCGTTCATGGTCTCTGCAACGTCGCCTGGTTGGGTTGTCAAGCGGGCGGCGGCCACGCCGCCCCGATGGTCAAGGCCTCAGGACCTCGAGCGATTTGAAGTACCTCTTGTAGAAACCCCGATCCCGGGTCAGCAGCCGATCCGCCTCCCTGGCGGCATGGGCGCCGATCAGGAAGTCGGCGAGAATCCGGTCCCGCTTCCCGCCGGCCTTGCGGTAGACCGCCCACGCCTTGCCCGCTGCGAAGGCCACTTCCCGGTCCATCTCCAAGATACGCAGCCCGAGACGGTCCAGGACGGGATCCAGTTGCTCCCGCGAGCCGAACTGCGGGGCCAGCCCTGCGTAGACCAGCCCGTTGATCACCAGGGAACCCTCTTCGAAGGCGCGCTCCAGCGCTTCGGCGGACCGGTCCCCGTGCTCGGGATCAGGCTGGAACACGTCCAGGAGCACGTTCGTGTCCACGAAGGTGATCATCTCCCCCGGACCGCCTCCATGTAGTCGTCGGTGCTCCCCGGCGCCTTCAGGATGCCGTAAACCTCCCGGACCGGGCTGAGATGCCGGGCCTTCTTCTGAATCCGGATGCTGGACTCCTCCGGCGCAAACTCCACCTCCATGCCCGGTGCGAGGCCGTATCGATCCCGCAGGGTCTTGGGGATGGTCACCTGACCCCGTTCTCCGATCTTCATTTTCATGCCTCCCTTTTCATGCTGCATGAAAACATAATACATATTTCCGGAGTCTGCAACCCCTGCCCCGGTCCGGACGGGGGAGCGCGGACCGGATGGCCCCTGCGCCCGCCTCCGGCGCAGGGCGACATGGTACAGCGGGCGGCTTTCAGGGATACCCCACCCCACGGGAACCGCCCTTTCCCCGCCGGTACGGCGAAAGAAAAGAGGGTCCGCCCCGGCGGACCCCCTTTGTCCTCCCATCCCGTGCCCCTCGCGGGAAAGCGAAGGGGCAATGTAAGCACCCTCTACATCTTTGTCAAGGTGTACCTCGCCGCCGGGATGGCGTTTTCCGCCAGCTGGCGCCGGAGGGCCACCGTGTCGGCGGGCGTGTACTTGGCCAGCTTCTTGATCCCCATGAGCTGGGTCCGGAGCTCCTCGCCCTCGGAGATGGCCGCGAGGATCTGCTTGGCCCAGACGTCGATCTTGGGGAGCGTGTCGTTCACGTATACCCGGGTGGCGGCCACGTGGAGCGCCGCCTTCTCCTCGCCGTCCTTGGCCACCTTCTTCTGGGCCCGGAGGAGCGCGCTCTCCATGGCGAAGATCTCGATGATCATGTCCGCGATGTAGGCGATGATCTCCTGCTCCTTGGCCAGCTTCTGCATGTACTTCTGTGCGGCCGCGCCCGCGGCGAGGAGCGCGATCTTCTTGGCGTTCCGCACCATCTTCTCCTCGGGCTCCAGCAGGGCCTCCTCCTCGCCCATGCCCATGGAGGGCCGCATGCTCATGAGGTCGCTCATCACCTGCTTGACCGCCTCGAGGAGCGGGAGCTCGCCCTTCATGGCCGCCTTCATGATGGAGTCCACGATGATCATGCGGTTGATCTCGTTGGTGCCCTCCCAGATCCGGTTGATGCGGGAGTCGCGGTAGGCCGCCTCGGCCGGGTACTCCTGGATGTAGCCGTACCCGCCGTAGATCTGGACGCACTCGTCCGCCACGTAGTCGAGCATCTCGGAGCCGTACACCTTGTTGATGGAGCACTCCAGGGCGAACTTGCGGAGCGCCTCGCCCGTCATCTTGCCGGCCTCGGCCGTGGTGGGGTCGATGCCCTCCATGGTGAGGTCCAGGAGACCGGCCGTGCGGTAGACCATGCTCTCGGTGACGTAGATGCGGGTGATCATCTCGGCGATCTTGGCCCGGATCAGGTTGAACTCGGCGATGGGCTTCCCGAACTGGATCCGGCCCTTGGCGTACTTGATGGTCTCGGCCAGCAGCACCTTGGCGCCGCCCACGGTGAAGGCGGCCAGCTTGTAGCGGCCCACGTTGAGGGTGTTCAGGGCCACCACGTGCCCCCGGCCGACCTCGCCCAGGACGTTCTCCACCGGGACCTTGACGTCCTGGAAGATCACCGCGCGGGTGGAGCTGCCGTGGACGCCCATCTTCTGCTCCTCCTCGTCCACGGACACCCCGTCCCAGGTCCGCTCCACGATGAAGCTGGTGAACTTGTCCCCGTC
This sequence comes from uncultured Desulfobacterales bacterium, assembly GCA_964454455.1. Classification (GTDB taxonomy): domain Bacteria; phylum Desulfobacterota; class DSM-4660; order Desulfatiglandales; family HGW-15; genus JAIPEI01. Next base: position 6,477 of record CAYVVQ010000160.1, read on the forward strand.
CGCCTGGGCGTAGGTCAGGAAGACGTCGGCGAACCCGGCGTTGGTGATGAACTGCTTCTGCCCGTTGAGGATGTAGTGCTTGCCGTCGTCGGAGAGAGTGGCCGTGGTCTCGGCGCCGAGGGCGTCCGAGCCGTGGCCCGGCTCGGTCAGGGCGTAGGCCCCCACCCAATGGCCGCTCGAGATCTTGGGCAGATACTTCTTCTTCTGCTCGGGCGTCCCGAAGAAGACCACGGGCAGGCTGCCGATGCCGGTCTGGACCGCCATGGTGACGCTGAACCCGGTGATGCCCTGGCTGATGTGCTCCGTGATGAGGGTCGCGCTCACCTTGTCGAGCTCGGACCCCTCGTACACCTCGGGCACGTCCGCGCCCAGGAAGCCCAGCTCGCCGGCCTTGACCAGCAGCTCGCGCAGGAGCTCGGGATTGCACTCCTCGAGCTCTTCCTTCCTCGGCACCAGCTCGCCCTGGCCGAACTCCACGGCGCTCTTGCCGATCATGACCTGTTCCTTGTCGAAGTCCTCGGGCGTGAACACCTCTTCCGGCGATGCGTCCACGAGCAGGAACTCCCCACCCTCGAAAAGCTTCAGTTCACCCATGACGTCCTCCTGTC
>CAYVVQ010000161.1:0-5817 GCA_964454455.1 uncultured Desulfobacterales bacterium
CCCGCTCACCCGCCGCTGGGTACGCTATAACCTATTGAAATCCCCATGGCAGATCTCAAAGCTTTGGGCTTTTTACGACGCCATCATGGAGTCAGGAGAGAACGCATGACCACGACCCACGGGTTCGAGCGTCTTCGCACGCAGGACATCCCCGAGCTGAACACCCGGGCCGAGCTCTGGCGGCACGCGCGCACCGGCGCCGAGCTGCTCAGCCTGATCAACGACGACGAGAACAAGGTCTTCGGCATCACCTTCCGCACACCGCCCGCGGACTCCACCGGCGTCGCCCACATCCTGGAGCACTCGGTTCTCTGCGGCTCCCGCAAGTACCCGGTCAAGGAGCCCTTCGTGGAGCTCCTGAAGGGTTCGCTCAAGACCTTCCTGAACGCCATGACCTACCCGGACAAAACCTGCTATCCCGTAGCCAGCCAGAACGTGCAGGACTTCTACAACCTCATCGACGTCTATCTCGACGCCGTCTTCCACCCCCGCATCACACCCGCCATCTTTCAGCAGGAAGGGTGGCACTTCGACGTGGACCGGGTGGACGGACCCATGGTGTTCAAGGGCGTGGTCTACAACGAGATGAAGGGCGCCTACTCCTCGCCCGACTCGCTTCTCGCCGAGCACAGCCAGCAGTCGCTGTTTCCGGACACACCGTACGGTCTCGACTCGGGCGGGCACCCGCACCGCATCCCGGACCTGACCTACGAGCAGTTCCGGGAGTTTCACCGGCGCTACTATCACCCCTCCAACGCGCGCCTCTTCTTTTACGGGGACGACGACCCGGACACCCGGCTGGAGATCGCCGAGGGATACCTGGGCGGCTTCGACCGCCTCGAGATCGACTCCTCGGTCGCCCTCCAGGAAACCTTCTCCGTGCCACACCTGCGAACGGAGCCCTTCGATCCGGGAGAAGACGAGCAGGCCGCCTCCAAGGGCATGGTCACCGTGAACTGGATGCTGGCCGGGGAGCCCGCGCCGGAGGACGCCATGGCCTGCTTCGTGCTGAACTACATCCTCCTGGGCATGCCCGGCTCCCCCCTCAGAAAGGCCCTGATCGACTCGGGGCTGGGGGAGGCCCCGGCCGGCGGGGGCCTGGAGAGCGAGCTTCGACAGATGTACTTTTCCACCGGGCTCAAGGGTGTGAAGACCGAGGACATGGACCGGGTGGAGCCCCTGGTCCTCGACACCCTGGAGCGGCTCTCCCGGGACGGGATCGACCCCCGGACCGTGGAGGCGGCGATGAACACCATCGAGTTCGGGCTTCGCGAGAACAACACCGGACACTTTCCCCGGGGCCTCCTGCTCATGCTCCGGAGCCTCACCACGTGGCTCTACGACCGGGACCCGCTGGCGCTGGTGGCCTTCGAGGAACCGCTCTCCGCTCTCAAGCGCGCGGTTGCGGAAAACGGGTCCCTCTTCAGCGAGATGATCCGGCACCGGTTCCTGGACAACCCCCATCGGGCCACCGTCGTGCTGGCGCCCGAACCGGGACTGTCTCAAAAGCAGGCGGCCGAGGAGCAGGAACGCCTTCGCAAGGCCCGGGAGGCGATGGGGCCGGAGGAGATCCGGCAGGCCGTCGAGACGACGAAGAGGCTGCGGGAGCTCCAGGAGAAACCCGACCCGCCCGAGGCCCTGGCCGCCATTCCCACGCTCCGGCTGGAGGACCTCCCCCCGAGGAACAAGGAGATCCCCGAGGAGGCGCAGGAGCGCAAGGGCACGGACGTGCTTCTCCACGACCTGTTCACGAACGGGATCACCTACCTGGACGTGGGCTTCGATCTCCACGCCCTCCGGCCCGGGCTCCTGCCCTACGTGCGGCTGTTCAGTCGGGCCCTCCTGGAGATGGGCACCGAGACCGAGGATTACGTCTCCCTCAGCCAGCGTATCAGCCGCAAGACCGGGGGGATCGTCTCCTCCTACTTCTTCTCGGCCTCACGCGGGGACCCGCGGGGCGCCGCCTGGCTGTTCCTCCGAGGCAAGGCCATGACCCCGAAGGCCGGGGACCTCCTGGACATCCTCCGGGACGTCCTGCTCGGGGTCAGGCTAGACGACCGCGAGCGTTTCCGCCAGATCGTGCTGGAGTCCAAGGCCCGCAAGGAGCAAAGCCTGGTCCCCTCCGGGCACCAGGTGGTGAGCAAGCGGCTCTCCGCGCATTTCGGGGAGGCGAACTGGGCGGCCGAGCAGATGGGGGGGCTGGACCACCTCTTCTTTCTCCGGGAGCTCCTGGAGATGGTGGACCGGGAGTGGCCCGCGGTCCTCGCCGCCCTGGAGGAGGTGAGAAGCACCCTGGTGCGGCGGGGGGCCCTCACCCTGAACGTCACCGTGGACCAGGAGGGATGGTCCCGGGTGGACCCCCTGCTCACGGGCCTTCTGGAGGCCCTCCCTGACGACGCGGCCCCGGCGGAGACCTGGAGCCCCGACCATCCCCCGCGCTTCGAGGGCCTGACCATCCCGGCCCACGTGAACTATGTGGGAAAGGGCGCGGCCCTCGATCCCCTGGGCTACGGCTTCCACGGCTCCGCGCTCGTCATCACCCGGCACCTGCGAAACGCATGGCTGTGGGACCGGATCCGGGTCCAGGGAGGCGCCTACGGGGCCTTCTGCAACATCGACCGGCTCTCCAACGCCCTCACCTTCGTTTCCTACCGCGATCCCAACCTCCTCGACACCCTGAAGGCGTTCGACGAAGCGGGCGCGTTTCTCCGGTCGTCCCCTCCGGACCGGAACGAGATGACCAAGGCCGTCGTGGGCACCATCGGGGAGATCGACCAACACCGGCTTCCGGACGCCGCGGGCCACATCTCCCTGCTCCGCCGCCTGACCGGGCAGACCGAGGAGGAGCGCCAGAAGGTGCGGGAGGAGGTGCTGGGAACCGAGGCCGAACACTTTCGTGCCTTCGCGGACGTCCTCGACGGGATCCGGGACACGGGCATCGTCAAGGTGCTCGGCTCGCGCGACGCCATCGAGAAGGCCTCGGCCGACCAACCGGACTGGCTGAAAATCCGGAGCGTCCTCTGAAGACCTCATCACCCGAAACCCGGCTCATCTCCAGCATGCTTCTGGAAACGACCCAGAGGGACTTCCTCGAGGAGCTCCGATCCGCGTTTCCCGAGCTGACCATCGAGATGGTTGTCCCCGAGTTCGAGAAAAGCCCTTGATTCGTCCTCTGCCGTTTGAACGGCATGTTCCCACCAGAACGGGAACCCGTTTCCAGGCGATGTACCCACCGGGATGTGCGTTCACGGCAGCATGAGCGCCTCCGTGTAGGACGACACGAAGTGGGGCACCGTGGTCAGCTCGACGTACCGAACGCGGCGCGCCAGGGTCTCGGCCTCTTCCCGGCAGCCGCGGGAGAGGAGCGCCATTCGGGCCCCGGTGCCGGCCGCGTTGCCCAACTGCACGAACCGTTCGGGGGGCAAAGGCGGAAACATGCCCACGGCGAGGGCGCTCTCCACATCCAGGTAGGTCCCGAAGGCGCCTACCACGACGACCCGCTCGATTCGATCCGCCGCCACTCCGGCCTCGAGCAGCAGCTCCTCGATTCCCGCCCGTATGGCCGCCTTGGCCAGCTGGATCTCGTTGACGTCCTTCCTGGTGATCGAGATGTCCCGGGCCGCCTCCTGCTCTCCCGGGAGAACGAGGGCGAACGCCGCATCCTTTCCCGCACCCCGAAGTCGGGGATGGCTCCCCGGAACGAACGCACCCGTTTTCCGCAGGACGCCCGCCCGGCGCAGGGCGGCCACGGCGTCCAGGACCCCCGATCCGCAGATCCCTACGGGTGCCACGTCCCCGACGGTCTGCACGTCCACCCGCCAAGCCTCCCCCGGCACAGCCTCCACCAGGCCGACCCGCTCCACGGCTCCCGGCGCGGCCCTCATGCCGTCCTGAATGTGCGCCCCCTCGAAGGCCGGTCCCGAGGCGCAGGAGCAGCACCAGAGTTCCCCCCCGGCCGCCAGGCTGATCTCCGTGTTGGTCCCGATGTCGAGCCCCACCGTGACCTCCCCGGTATCTCGAATGGCCGTGGCCAGGAGCATGGCCACGTGGTCCCCCCCCACGAACCCGGCGATGTTGGGCAGGAAACAGGCGCCCGCTCCGGGCGCCATGTCCCACCCCAGATCCCTCGCCTTCACGCTGAGGGGATCGGAGAGGGCCGGTACGTATGGCGACAAGCCGAGCTGCTCCACGGGCAGGCCCAGGGCCAGGTGGTGCATGCAGGTGTTTCCGGCGAGAACGACCTCCAGGATCGCGGTGGTCTCCTGCCCGCAAAGGAGGCACAGCTCCTCGGCCAGCTGCGCAATGCCCGCCAAAACGCCATCCTGAAGCCGCTTCGCCTCATCGGGCCCCCTCAAGGCGTAGGTGATGCGGGCCATCACGTCTTCACCGTACGCAATCTGGGGGTTCATGCGGCCCGTCGCCCCCAGGGTCTCCCCCGTCTCCAGATCCAGGAGGTATGCGGCCAGCTTGGTGGTCCCCATGTCCACAGCCAGGCCCAGAGGCGAGGCGCCGGGAGGCAGAAACGCGATCACCTCATCCCCGAGCAGCGCGGGCCGGACCAGGCCGTTCTCGGCCCTCACGGCGGCCGGCAGCCGCTTCGCCGCATTCCCGTCCAAGCGCTTCGCATGCGTCCCGTGCTGTTCCCGTAAGGCATCCAGCAGTCTTGTGCCGTCGGACCTGAGGTCCTCGAGGGTTGGAAGGGGAACCCGAACATCGCAAACGCGCGCCATGGGATCCACGGGCACGGAACGCTCCCGTCCCTCGATCTGGGCGCGCTGGGGCCCGGCCACCGACTCGGGCGGTACGTCCACCAGGAGGTTCCCCTCCACCTCCGCCTGGCAGGCGAGCCGGTACCCCTCGGCCACGTGGTCTGTCTCCGCCTCGGTCGGCCGGGACACCTTACCTTCCACCACACGGACCCGGCAGGTCCCGCACCGGCCTGTGCCGCCGCAGACGGCGTTCAGCCCCACGCCGGCCGCCTGGGCCGCGTGAAGCAGCGTCTCCCCCGCCTCCACCCGGATGCGGCGCCCGAGAGGTTCGAACTCCACCGAGCATCTTCGACCCATGGATCGTCTCACGCTTCCTGCCGCTCCCGGACTCGCCAGGGGCAGCGGCTTCTCTTGGAGCAGTAATCGCAGGCCACGCGGTCCGGCCGCATGTCCGGACCCATGCCGATCACGAAAGACACGGACTTCTGGGGGATCATGAGCGCACTGTCGGTGAGGCTCACGCCGATCCGCTCCGCGGGCACGAGCCCGAAGAGCACATGCTGCTGCCGGATGGACCAGCCCTCCTGCCCGGGCTGGGCCCGCATGCCGGAGCCCCACCCCTTGGATCCCGCCTCCTCGCGGATCTCCCGGACGACGGCCTCCGAGACCCGCCTGAGGGCCGCGATGCCCGCCCCATCCAGGGCCATGGCCCGCACCGGATCCTCCGGGAAAAGCCCTCTGACGCGGGCCTCCAGAACCGATCCGAGCGTGCAAACCGCCACGGCCACCTCTTTGGAGCCGGCCAGCGCCCGGGCCGCCAGGGGGCCCTCGAAGGAGGCCCCGCCGTCGAGGACAATCGTCTGGTGGTGAAAATCGCTCACCGGCAGGACCACACGGGTCGAGGCGGGCTCCAGCAGGGCCAGGGCCTCCTCGATCACCTCCCCGGCGGCGGCGGAGAGCGCCGGGCCCGCCCGTTCGGGATCGATGCCCTGTCCCTCCAGCACGTCCCGAGCGTCCAGGACCGGACGGATGTCAGGATTGTATACCATCGCGCTTCTCCCGTACGCATCGAGGCGGGCCCGCCGAAAGGAACGCCCCCGCGGACCCC
>CAYVVQ010000161.1:5917-6974 GCA_964454455.1 uncultured Desulfobacterales bacterium
TGGGGATGCGCGACAGGGCTCACCCTTCGCCCGTCCCCTTCACGGGGCGCCTCAGCCGCTTCAGGCGCCCCTTTCGGGTCTTGGCCTCGAGGCGGCGCCTGCGGGACGCGCGGGTGGGTCTCGTGGGCTTGCGGGACCGGGGCCGCTCCGCGGCCTTGCGGATCAGGGCCTTCAGCCGTTCGAGCGCATCCCTGCGGTTCTGCTCCTGGGTCCGGTGACGCCGGGCCTCGATCACCACCACGCCTTCCCGGGTGAGCCGGCTCCCGGCCAGGCGCATGAGCCGCCTCCGAACCTCCTCCGGAAGGGCCGGCGAGGCGGCCGCGTCGAACCGGAGCTGCACGGCCGTGGCCACCCGGTTCACGTTCTGGCCGCCCGGGCCCGAGGCGCGCACGAACTGCTCCTCGATCTCCTTCTCGGGGATGCGGATCCGGTCCGTCACGACGATGTCCGAAGCACCCAACCTTCGTCTCCCCGGCGGCTCACTCTCGACCGCAAGAGCAGGCCTCGGCCAGGGATTCGACGGCGCGTGCGGGGCGGCGCGAGGGGCCCCGGTATCACTTGCGGGAGCGACCCTGGGCGGGGGGCGTTTGAACAAAGAAGGGGCGTCGCCTCATCGGGAGAAGAGACGCCCCTTGGGGAATCGGCGATGAAAAGGCGGGCTATGCCTTTACAACGTTCGCCGCAGCAGGCCCTTTCTGGCCTTGCTCGATATCAAAGGTTACCCGCTCACCCTCGATGAGCGTTTTGAATCCGTCTTCCTGAATGGCTGAAAAATGGACGAATACATCGCCTCCATCGTCACTCTCGATGAAGCCATACCCTTTCTTCTCGTTGAACCACTTCACTACGCCGCTTGCCAACTTCTTCACTCCTTTAAAAAAATGAAACGGGAGGGCCCTGAAAGCAACCAGGGCGGTGGAAACATGCGCCGGCGCCCCCATGGTCCGTGCCCGACCGCCTCTGGGCGGCGGAAGCGCTTGCGCAGTTTGAACTATAAGATAATTTCAAAAAAATTCAAGAAGAAAATTGCTTTTGATTTCGGTTGACAACCATTCGG
>CAYVVQ010000162.1:0-6802 GCA_964454455.1 uncultured Desulfobacterales bacterium
AAGTAATGATTTCTTCACCTTGCAATAAGCCAGAGCCCATCCATCAATGAACTTTGGGCAAGAGTATCGGTTGATTGAAAACTGGTGGAGCAAACGGTCACCTCGAGCGGGGTGCCGGTACCGAAAGGCCGATTTCTATGGAGCCTCGTTCGGAGAATGACGTGAAGGGAATTGTCGAGGAGATGGCTGAGGATCGAGGCCGAACCATGAACAGAGCGAGTGCACGAAAGAGAGGCGCCGGGAGCCTTTCGAGGGACGGGCTGTTCCGGACCCTGCTTTTCGGCGGTGTTGCGGCCGTCGTGCTCCTGGCCGCTTTTTTCCTTCTTCTCGGACGGGGCGACCCCGGGGACGACGAGGCCCGGGGCGAGTTGGCGGAACGGATGGACCGAATCGAGGCGAGACTGGACCGTCTGGAGGGTTCGGTCAAGCAGGTTCCGTCCGTGATCGGGCGCATGGAGGGGCTCGGAAAGTCGCTGTCCAGGCTTGAATCGGAGCAGCGAAACCTCCTGGATCGGATGGACCGCCTTTCCCGCCGCCTGGACCAGCTCTCCAGGCCCGCCCCTGCCAAAGCCTCTCCAGGGCCTTCGACCACCGGTCCCGCCACCCACACGGTGAAACGGGGGGAGACGCTTTTCAGCATCGCCAAGCGATACGGCCTGAGCGTGGAGGCGCTCTGCCGCCTGAACGGCATCGGCCGAAACGACGTCATCCAACCCGGCCAGAAGCTCGTCGTCGGCAAGGCCGCAGGAACCGACGGATAAGACCCTGCGCCGCCCGCCGCCGAGCCGCAGAGGGCCGGCCACCAAACCAGGGAGGAACATCACATGCTGGAGGACATCAAGAAGGGGCTTTTCGCCGGCATCGGCGTGGTCCTGCTCACCAAGGACAAGGTCGACCGGTTCAGGGAAAAGCTCATGAGCGAAGCCCAGCTGAGCCGCGAGGAGGCCCAGCGCCTCACCGACGAGCTGGTGAAGAACGGCGAGGAGCAATGGTCGGACCTGGAGACCCGGGTCCTCGACACCGTCAAGAAGGGCGTCGGCACCCTGGACATCGCCAAGCGTTCCGAGCTGGAGGCCCTGCGGGATCGGGTGGACAACCTCGAAAAGCGAATCGTCATGATGGAGGAAACCAAGCCCACGGCCGGAGTGGAATAAGTGGACATCCGAACCCTCTCCAAGCTCGGGCGCTTCCGCGACCTGATCGCCGTGATGCTCCGGTACGGTTTCGACGACATGGTCGATCGGCTGGACGTACCGGGCATGGGCATTGTCAGGCGGCTCCATCACGCGGACGTGGACCTCACGGCCTATCAACGGATTCGCCTGGCCCTGGAGGAACTCGGGCCCACATTCGTCAAGTTCGGCCAGATCATGAGCCTGCGGCCGGACCTCCTTCCCCCGCCCATGATCATGGAGCTCCAGAAGCTCCAGGACGAGGTGGCCCCACTGGATTTCGAGAGCATTCGCCCGGTGATCGAGGAGGAGATGGAAGGCTCGCTGGAGGACCGGTTCTCCCGGTTCGAGGAATCCCCCATGGCGGCCGCCTCCCTGAGCCAGGTCCACCGGGCCGTGATGAAGGACAGCGGCCTGGCGGTCGCGGTCAAGGTGCAGCGACCCGACATCCAGGGGATCATCAGGACGGACCTGGACATCCTGGAAGCCTTCGCCCGCCAGCTGCACGAACGGGTGGAAGGGGTCCAGGTGTACGATCTCCCGAACATCGTCCGGGTCACCCGCAGGCTCCTCCTGCGCGAGCTGGATTTCACGAGGGAAGCGCGGAACATGAAGGTCGCGCGCTCCTTCATGGATGCGGAGACGGGGGTGAACCTCCCCCGCGTTCACATGGACGTCAGCACGGACAAGCTCCTCATCATGGAGCTCATCCTGGGGACCCGGCTCCGGGAGGTGGCCCCGCGAACCCTCGAGAACCCCGAGGCGCTGGCTGGAAACGGTCTCCGTGCGGCCATCAAGCAGATCCTGGAGGACGGTTTTTTTCACGCCGACCCCCACCCCGGTAACATCATGCTCACCGAGGGGAACGTCCTCTGCATCCTCGACTGGGGCATGGTGGGCCGCCTCACCACCCAAGACCGATACCAGCTGATCGACCTGATCCAGACCATTGTGGAGCGGGACAGCCGCAAGCTGGTCGACTGCCTTCTGGACATGTCCTCCAACACGGAGGAGGTCGATCGATCCGCCCTCGAGCGGGACCTCCTCGACATCCTGGACGAGTTCCACTCGGTTCCCCTCAAGCGGCTGAACCTGGGAAACCTCCTTCTGGACATCGCATCGCTCCTGAGGACACACCGGATCCGGCTCCCCTCGGACCTGGTGGTGATGATCAAGGCGCTGGTCACCGCCGAGGGCACGGCAAGGGGGATCTACCCGGAGCTGAACGTGGTGGCCGAGGCCGAGGGCCACGTGCGCAGTCTGGCCGCCAGACGGCACAGCCCCCGGGTCGCGTGGAAAGAGCTCAGGACGACCCTGGACCGGTTCAAGTCGCTGGCCGGGGGCTTCCCGAACCGGGTCACCCGAATCATGGACAAGATGGACCGGGGGGAGCTCCACATCCGCTTCGAGCACGAGAACCTCGGCTCCCTGAGAAAGACCCTGGACAACAGCTCCAACCGGCTGACCCTGGGGATCATCATCGGCGCCATGATCATCGGGTCCTCCATGATCATCACCACCGGCATCGGCCCCCTCCTGTTCGGCTTTCCCCTGCTGGGGGTCCTGGGCTACTCGGTCTCCGCCGTCCTCGGGCTCTGGCTCGTCTTCAACATCCTGAGGAGCCGAAAGTACTGACCCGCGCCCGCGAGGCTCCGCAACGACCTTCCGGTTGAACTCCCCGCCTTCCTCCATTATAGTAGCGCGAACAGAGTGCACGCTTTTCCAAGCCCCCCGAACGAGGAAAGGAGACCCAGATGAGCAACGGCAAGGAGGAACTGAAAGCGAAGCTGCACGAGATGTATCCCGAGATCAGCCGATACGGGCTGTCCATCGACCTGGATTTCGACGACGCCAAGAGCGCCTGGGTGGTCAGCTTTTCGAAGGGCGACGTGAAACGGCACGCCTTCCTGGACAAGCAGGACGCCGACGCCTGCCTCGAGGGCCAGGCCTGCGTCTACCTGGGCGTTTTGATCGCCCAGTACATCAAGGACATGGAAGCACGCATCGACGGTTAGATCCGCCATCCGCCGCCGGCAAGGCGCCGTGGTCCGGCACACCGGACACCATCACATCGCCATGGCCACCCGGGGTCATGGACGCCACGATCCGGTTCCGGCGGGACCTCCCGGGCATGCGCCTGGTGGCCGGTCTCGGTCGAACCGGATACCGTCAGTAGTTCTTCGAGGTCTCCGGGCAGGACATGCCGGCCTTCTTCGAGTGGCCGGGGCCATGCCCTTCCCGAGAAGGACCACGGCGTCCCCGTCACAGGAACCTTCGCCTTCGACCATGTCTCCTTCGAGGTCGAAAACGACGCGCGCGGCCCTGTTCTGCCCCTGCCCCACCGGGAAGGCAGCCCCGAACTCCAGGGCCAGTCGGCTCCGCCCGAATGGAGGAAATCGAGCATGATCATCCGATGCCACGGAGCCCGCGGCTCCATCCCGGTCTCGGGCGAGGGCTACCTGAAGTACGGGGGCGACACCACCTGCCTCGAGATACGAACCCCAAACGACGAGATCATCATCGTGGACGCGGGGTCCGGGATCCGTCGCCTCGGGAACAACCTCCTGCGGGAAGGCCGCTTTCAATACAGCATCCTGTTCACGCACTCCCACTGGGATCACATCCTGGGTTTTCCGTTTTTCAAACCCATCTACAGCGAGCAGTGTGCGATCCACTTCTTCGGTTGCCGCACCACCCAGGGCGACATCCAGAAGCTCCTCTCCAAGACCATGAGCGCCCCTTACTTTCCCTATCCCTTCGAGAAGCTCAAGGCCGAGCTCCACTACGACCACGAGTGTCGGGACTCCTTTTTCATCGACGGCATCGAGATCGCCAGCATCGCCCTGAGCCATCCCAATGAAGGCATGGGGTTCCGGTTCACCGAAGACGGCCGCACCTTCGTCTTCCTGACGGACAACGAGCTCCGGCACCGTCACCGAGGCGGCAGGACCTTCGACGACTACGCCTCGTTCTGCCGGGGGTCCGATCTGCTGGTGCACGACTCGGAGTTCACCCCGGAGGAGTACACCTCCAAGGTCGCCTGGGGGCACTCATCCTACACGGACGCTCTCGACCTCGCTCTGGCCGCAGGGGTGCATCACCTCGGCCTCTACCATCACAACCAGGATCGGGACGATACCGCCCAGGACGCCATTGTGGCTCGCTGCCGCGACATCATCCGGGAACGCGGCTCCCACCTCCGCTGCACGGCGATCCGACAGGGGGAGGAGTTCGTCCTCTGAGCCCTCTGGTCGCCCGGGGTGTTGTCAAGGGTTCCGGGTTGTGCTAATGGTGATGGAGTCGTAAAAAGCCCTGAACCTTGAGATCTGCCCTCGAAATATCAATAGGTTATGACGTTTCCAGCGGCGGGTGAGCGGGTTTTTGCGAACCCGTCAATGGTGGGAGGGAACTCGCCGCGAGCAGGAGAGCCGGCCATGGCCAAGGAGTACTGGACGACCACCGAGGTGATCGAGCTCTTTGAGGTGGAGACCCGCTTTCTGGAGGACCTGGTGGAGGAGGAGATCCTCCGCCCGGAGGGCCGGAAGGATCCGGCGGAGAAGCGATTCTCCGAGGTCGACCTGGAACGGCTGCGCCTGGCCAAGCTGCTCGTGGAGGAGATGGGCGTCAACCTGGCCGGCGTGGAGATCATCCTCCGCATGCGACGGGACATGTTCGCCATGCGGGCGCAGTTCGACGCCATCCTCGAGGACGTGGCCGAAAACGTCCGGCGGATCGTGCGTTAGGAACGGTTCCCGCTAGAGTCGAAGGTCCTTCCGCACGTTGTCCCGGTAGCCCTGCTCCAGGCGCCCGGCGGCCTCCAGGACCGCGGGATCGTCCGTCTGGGGCACCTTGACGCTCAGCCTGACCAGGAGGTCCCCCGGGGTCTTCGTCTTGGTGTTGTAGGCCCCTTTTCCTTTCAGCCGAAGGGTGCGGCCGCTCTGGCTCTTGGGCGGAACCTTGAGGCTGACGGAACCCTCCGGTGTGGGAACGGTGATCTCGGCCCCGGACACGGCCTCCTGGACGGTCACGGGGACCTCCATGCGGAGGTTGTCCCCTTCCCGCTTCAGGACCGGATGGGGCTTGACGTGGATGACGAGGTAGAGGTCACCCGGCTGTCCGCCCCGGCCGCCGGGCTCCCCCTTGCCGGCCACCCGGACCCGTGAGCCCTCGCGCACGCCCTTGGGGATGGTGACCCGGATCCGCTCGGTACCCGTCTCCTGGCCGCTCCCCCCGCACTGGGAGCAGGACGTGCCCACCTGGCCGTGCCCGCCGCACTGAGGGCAGGCCCGGGTGAACTGCATGGGTCCCTCGGCCACGTTCAGTCGCCCCGACCCCCCGCACGCGGGACAGGGTCTCATGCTCGAGCCGGGCTCCTGACCGCTGCCGCCACACTTGGAGCAGCTTCGCGGCTTCTGCATGGAGAGCTCGGTCTCGAACCCCCGGAGGGCGCTCATGAGATCGATGGTCATCTCGTGCTCGAGGTCCCTTCCTCGGGAGGGCCGCGGCTGGCGAAAGCCCGCACCGGCCCCGGCACCGGCCCCGCCCCCGGCGGAACCGAACCCGAAGAGGTCCCCGAAGATGTCCTCGTAGCTGCTGTACTGCCCGAACCCTCCGCCTCCGGCCCCGCCGGCCCCGGCCCAAGTGCGCCCCCCGGCCCGGCCGAAACCTCCTCCGGCGGACTGGTACTTCTTGTACTCCCGGGCCTGCTCCGCATCGAAGCCGGCCTGGAGCCCCTCTTCCCCGAACTCGTCGTAGAGCTTGCGCTTCTCCTCGTCCCCCAGGGCCTGGTAGGCGCGGGAGATGTCCTTGAACTTCCGCTCCGCCTCCTCGTTTCCCGGGTTGATGTCGGGGTGGCACTTTCGGGCGAGCTTCCGGTACGCCTTCTTGATCTCGTCCTGGCCGGCGTTCCTGGATACGCCGAGGATCTTGTAGAAATCTTCCGCCATGAGTCCTTTCCAACCTCCGGCCGGAAAAACGGTTCCGGCCGTCCATTCGAATGGGACCTGATGGAATCGAAAAAAATCCTGGAACCCGAACTCCGCCACTGAAAACTCGACAGGTTGCACCATGTCCTGCGGCGGGTGAGCGGATTTCTGCGAATCCGTCAGATTCCGATCAGGGGGGACCGGCCTTCCCGGGTCCCGTCCCTTAAAAGTCTATAGAAGCGCTTACCGCTTGTCAAACGAGCCGGCGCCCCACCACCTGATGGCCGGAAATCACCGGGAATCACCGGCAGGACCCGGGGCGGCGTGCAACCCTCGATCTCGTCCGGCCCGATGTGGCAGACCCCGCACACCTCGGCCTCGACCAGGAGCTTCCCTTCCCCGGGAACGGGCTCCGGAAGGTCCCGCCCCACAACCGGGGGCGGGTTGTCCTCCAAGAGGTCGATCTTCTCGGGGACCATGGCTCTCATACCGGGAACCCCCTCATCCGACAAAAGGCGGTTCATGGCATCCCGCCTCCCCTGAAAATCTTACGCGATTTCTCGCGACAATCAAGCGTCTCCGCCATACGACCCCGACCCACCCGGGTTGAAATCCCTTGTCATCCCCCTTGAAATCCTGTAAATAGACCGCAGCATTGACGGGTTCGCAAAAACCCGCTCACCCGCCGCTGGAAACGCCATAACC
>CAYVVQ010000163.1:0-6768 GCA_964454455.1 uncultured Desulfobacterales bacterium
CGAGCAGGATGCGCGCGTCCGCCACGACGCAGCGGTCCTTCGAGCAGATGAGGGGGTTCAGGTCGACGGACTCGATGCGATCCGCCATCTCCATCACCAGGTTGGAGAAGGCGACAAGGGTCCCGGTCAAGGCGTCCATGTCCACGGGATCGGCACCCCGGTAGCCCTCGAGCAGTTTGTGCGCCTGGAGCCCGTTCACCATGGAGGTGACGTCGCGGGGCTCGAGGGGCGCCATGCGGATGACGGTGTCCTGGTAGATCTCCACGCCCGTTCCCCCGATGCCGAGCAGGATGACGGGCCCGAACTGCTCGTCCACCTTGGCCCCGGCGATCAGCTCGAGCCCGTAGACGGTCTCCTCCACCAGGGTGCCCTCGTACCGGTCCAGGGAGGCGAAGCGGTCCATGGCCTCGCGGAGGCCGCCTGCGTCCCGGATGCCGGTTTTCACCCCGCCCGCGTCCGACTTGTGCAGGATCTCCGGCGAGACGACCTTGGCCACCACGGGGTACCCGATCTCCCCTGCGAAGCGACCGGCCTCTTCCGGGTCGCTCGTTCGAATGAACCGGGGCACGTCCATGCCGGCGGCGGCCAGGAGACGCTTGGCGTCCGGCTCGAGCACCCACCCCCGGGGGCGGGCGGATTCCAGGATCTGCTTCATCTCGTCATTCAGCACGGCCGGCTCCTTTTCATGGCCTCCACGCGGTGCACGGCCCCCTCGATGGAGGGAGAGACCGGGACGTGGTTGAGCTCGAACCCCTCGATCAGCATGCGGTACTTGTCCACGTGAGGGACGTAGGCCACGAGGGGCTTGCCCGTGTGGTGGACGATCTGGCTCAGCCGGGCCCCCAGGTCGGAGGTGATCCCGGGGAGGTAAGGCAGGAGCAGGAGAAGGATGCAGTCCACCTTCTCGCTCTTGCTCAGGCTCTCCACCGCCGCGTAGAAGTCGTCGTCCACCGCGCTTCCGGTGAGGTCGAGGGGGTTGCCCAGGGATGCGATCCCCTGGACGCTCGCCGTCAGCCGGCCTCGGATATTTTCCTGGAGGCCGTCGTCCAGGGCGGGTACGGAGAGGCCTCGGCTGGAGCAGGTGTCCACGGCGATGGCGCCGTGGCCGCCGCTCCCCGTGATGATGCCGACCCGTCCGTCGATGGAACGGGGATAGTAGCTCAAGGCCTCGCAGAAGGCGACGAGCTCGAACTCGTTCTTGGCCTCCACCACCCCGTGCTGGGCCAGGACCGAGGAGAAGACCCGGTAGTCCCCGGCCATGGAGGCCGTGTGGCTGGTGACGGCGCGGCTCCCCCCGGGGCTCTTGCCGGCCTTCAGCACGATCACGGGCTTGGGGCAGTCGCAGGCGGCCAGGACGAACTCCCGGCCCTCGTTCCGGCCGAACCCCTCCACGTAGAAGGCGATGACGTCGGTGCGGGGGTCCTCGGCCAGGTATCGGAGGAGGTCCATCTCCCGGACCACGGCCTTGTTGCCGATGCTCACCGCCAGGGAGAGCCCGATCCCTTCCCCGGCGAACTTCACCATCTGGTCCACCAGGATGCCGCCGCTCTGGCTCACGACGGAGACGTTCCCGGGGGCAGGCTGGACCATGCGCTCGCTGGGGAGAAAGAAGGTGTCCACCGTGCCCGGGGCGTAAAAGCCGAGGCAGTTGGGCCCGATGAGCGGAAAGTCCGCCTCGCGGGCCATGGAGACCAGCCGGTCCTGGAGGTCGGCGCGGCCGGTCTCCGCAAACCCGCCCGAGATGACCGCCGCCCCCTTGACCCCGTGCTCGATGCAGTCGGACAGGACGTCCGAAACGTGATCCGCCCGAACGGCGATCAGGGCCATGTCCACGGGCTCGGGGATCTCCGAGACGCGGGTGTACACCGGATCCCCCTGGAGCATCCCTCCCTTCGGGTTCACGGCGAAGGTCCGGACGGGGTATCGGAGATGGTTCTTCCGGTAGATCACGTTGGCCGGGTGGAGGTCGTTGCCGGTGGACACGCCCACCACCGCCATGGTTTGAGGCGAGAACAGGGTGTGAAGATCCATTCGAACGCTCCTTGGAGAACTCCGGTCTCGTTCCGCGAGACCCTTTTTCCAAGATAGCCGGTTTGAACCCGTCCGTCACGGAGAAATCCGATGGCCTGTCCCGGCCGGCCTTTACTTTGCGACCTCCGAACCTTATTGTTGAGGAGGAGCGTGCCCAGCGGCGGCTGAGCGGGCTTTGGCGAACCCCTCCACCACGAGCGAGTGCATGATGCAGGACCCGTCACCCTCGAAAGACGGCGCCCCCCGTTCCTTTCCGGGGCCTCCCGGAGACGGCCGGGCCGAGACCGTCTCGAGGCGTTCCCTGTTGTCCGGGATCGTTCGCTGGACCGTGTGGACGTGCGTTGGCCTGATCCTCGGGCTCGCCGCCCTGTTTGCGTTCCTGCAGACGCGGACCGGGAAGGATCTCCTGGCCGCGTGGGCATCGGTCGCCCTCGAGGCCGGGACGGGCGCGGACGTCCGTATCGACGGCATCGAGGGGCTTGTCCCCCTGGACTTCTCCATTCGATCGGCTACCCTGGGGGGCGAGGCCGACCCGTGGCTCCGGGTGGAAAAGCTCTCGGTCCTCTGGCTTCCCGAGGATCTCCTGAAGGGGCGAATTCACGTCGGGCACGTGGAGGCGGCGGAGGTGAAGGTCCTGCGCCGTCCCCCGGAGAGGGACGGGAAAACGGTGTCCGGTCCCGAGGCTACCTGGCCGCCGTCCCTTCCCCCCATCCTCTTGGACCGGTTCCTCGTGAAGCGCGTTTCCGTGGATTCGGCCGTTCTTGGAGAGGCGGCCCGATTCACGGCCTCTGGACACGTGTCCGTGACCGGGACGGGGAACGCGATTCGGGGGGAGTTCCGGGTGCGGCGGCTGGACGCACCGGAGGAACGGGCCGGGGTGCGCTGGGTGCTTTCGACCGACCCGGTCCGCCTGGAGCTGGACCTACAGGTGACGGAGCCGGAGAACGGCATGCTTTCCCGCCTCGCAGGCGTGAGCCCGGATGGGCTGCGGCTCCGGGTCTCGGGCACAGGCCCCCCGGACGGCTGGCGCGGAGAGGTGGAAGCGGAAAGCGGCGCATGGGGCGGGATTCGGTCCGGGATTCGCGTCGATGCTTCCCGGGAGCGCCTGGTCCTGGAGGCGGAGGGCGACCTCCGGGTCGGGGAGGCGCTTCTGCCGGAACAGGCAGCCGGGCTTCTCGAAAGCGGGACCGTCGGCTTTTTCCTCCGTGGTTCCACGACCCGGGAGGGCCTGGTGACGGTGGACCGCCTGGCGCTGGCCGCAGAGGGAATCGAGGCTCGGGTCTCCGGCCGCTTCCTGGAGACCGAGAGGGCGGGGGAGGCGAGGGTCCAGCTCACCGTACCGGATCTCGCACGGATGCGATGGCCCGGCCTGGACGACGCGGGCGGCCGGCTGGTCTCTCGGGCGACGGTACGGGGTTCGCTCGGCGCTCCCGAGGCCGACCTGGAGATGGAGCTGTCGGAGCTCCGGTTGGCCGGGGTGGAGGCCGGTTCGGCCACGGCCTCGTTCCAGGTCCGGACCCCGGAGGGCGCCTCGTTTCCCTCCCTCGAGGGCCTGAGGGTCCTGGGTGAGGGTGCCGTCCGGGATCTCGCCGTCCCGGGCCTCACGCCGACCCTTCGCCGGGATCGGACGGACTGGAGCCTGGACGCCCGCTTCTCCTCATCGGAGGCGCTGTCGATCGCCTCCCTGCGCGTGACGGACGAAGGCCTCGAGTCGGTGCTCAGCGGGGACGTCCGGCTTCCTGCACAGTCCTTGGACGGCCGCCTCCAGCTGACCGTCCAGGATCTGGCGCGGGCGCCCTTTCTCGAAGGGACCGGTGTTGAGGGGGAGGGATCGTTGTCCGCCTGGATCCAGGCGGACGGGGTCGGCCGATCCCTGTTCGCGGACGTGGAGGGGCGCTTGGAGGGTGCGGAGCCCGTGCCTGCCTGGCTCGCGCCGCTCATCGGGACGGGGGGGACGTTCCGGGGGCGCGTTTCGCTGCTGAACGGCCGCACTGTGCAGGTCTCCCGCTTCCGGGTCCTCGTGGACGCGGCCGAGATCGGACTGGAGGGCCAGGCGGACCTCGTCGAGAGGACAGGGCGGCTCTCCGTCCAGGCCGACATCCCCGAGCTGGGTGTGCTCTCCGGCCCCGCCCGGCGATCGGTCGCGGGAGAGGCCGTGGTCCGGGCCGAGGCGCAGGGGGCGTTCCGGGATCCCCGGATCGATGCCGGGATCACGGCCCGCGGTGTCGAGGTGGCGGGGATTTCATTGAAGGAGGCGCGCGCGTCGTTCGAGGCCGGCCGTCTCCTGCCGGCGCCGGCCGGCCGGTTTCGACTGGAGATCCTGCAGGACGGAACGTCCGTGTCCGCCGGATCGGACGTCGCTCTGGACCGGCCGATGATCGCGCTTCGGAACGTGTCGGTGGAAGGGGCCGGGGTGCAGGCCTCGGGCGGCCTGACGCTTCACCTGCCGTCTGCGACGGCGGCGGGGGACCTGAACGGCACGGTCCGGGACCTGGCACCGGTCGGTGCCCTTCTGGATCGGGACCTGAGGGGTCGCGCCGGGTTCGCCCTGCACCTTTCCCGGGAAGGGGGCGGCCAGGCCGCGGCACTGGATCTTCGGGTCGATGATCTTGCATCCGACGCTGGGAACGCGGAGCGGATCAGCGTCCGGGGGAACGTGCGAGACCTGTTCGAAAAGCCGGCGGGCGAGATCGCGGTTCGCGTGGAAGGGGCCCGCTCCGGCTCCGCGCGCCTGGCGTCTCTGGAGGTGAACGCCGCCGGAACGATGGACGAACTCTCCTTCGACGTCCGGGGGGACGGAGAGGCCGGGGTCCCCTTCCGTGTCTCTTCCAGGGGGGGATACCACGCCCCCGCCGTGGAACGGGTCCTCGAGCTGGAGACCCTGGAAGGTGCGCTCGGCTCCCACCACCTGCGTCTCGAGGCCCCTGCCGAGGTCCGCTTTCCGGAGCAGGGCGGTTTCCAGACCTCCGGCCTGACCGTCCGGGTGGGCGGAGGGGGACTGACATTGGCAGGGGCATACGGAAAGGAGCTCGACCTGAGGGCCCATGTCGAGGCGCTCCCCCTCACCCTCCTTTCTCTGGCGGGGGGCCCGCCCATGCAAGGGACCGTCGGGGGGGTGGTTCGCGTCTCGGGCACGCCCCGGGCGCCCCGGGCGGAGGTCGAGCTCACCGGGGAAGGCGTGCGGCCCGACCACCCCTCGTTGGATAACCTGCCCGGGTTTCGCATTGCCGCCGCGACGTCTCTGGAGGGAGACCTTCTGGAGGGCCGCCTGAGTGTCACTGGTCCGGAGGACAGGGTCCCCCTGGAGGCGGCGCTGAAGATACCGGCGGGGTTCTCCCTGTCTCCCCTGTCCGTCGAGTTGCCCGGAGACCGGGAGATCCAGGGGCGGATCGCCGCAGACCTGGACCTGGAGCCCTTCCCCCTGTGGCTGGGCCTGGAGGGCCAGCGGCTGTCCGGGCGGCTGGAGGCCGACCTGTCGATCTCGGGCAGCCCGGCCGCTCCTGAGATTCGGGGGGATGCTCGTGTCCGGGATGGCTCCCTGGAAATCCTTCAGAGCGGCAGCGTGTTTCGAAACGTGGACGTTCTGCTTCGCGTGGACGGCCGTTCCCTGCTCCTGGAGCACGCCCGAGCCGATGACGGAAACGGCGGGAGCATGGAGGCCGGAGGCCGTCTTGAATTTCTCGCCGAGCCGGGGTTTCCCTTCGAGGGCCGCGTCTCTATGGACGGGTTTCGCCTCGTCCGCCTGGACGATCTCACCGCGGTGACCGGCGGCAGCTTGGGCATCTCCGGGACCGTTCGAAGGGCCGACCTGTCCGGCAACGTGCGGGTGACCTCCGCCGAGGTGCGGATTCCGGACCGGCTGCCCCCGAAGATTCACGAGCTCGAGGTGGTGGAGGTGAACGGAGAGACGGCTCCGGAGAACGAAAGCCCTGAGGCGGGCACCTCTCCGGACGCGCCCGAGATCAACCTGAACCTCGACGTCGAGATCCCGGGCCGCGCCTTTGTCCGCGGACGCGGCCTGGACTCGGAGTGGAAGGGAAAGCTCCGCGTGGGCGGGACCGTCGCCCTTCCCGAGGTGCACGGGGATCTCTCCATCGTCCGCGGGCACTTCAACTTCCTCGGGGAGCGGTTTGCCCTGGCCTCGGGCACCGTGCTCTTCGACGGCTCCCACCCGCCGAAACCCCTGATGGAGATCACGGCCGAGCGTCGCAAAGCCGGCATGACGGGACGGGTCATCCTTTCCGGCACCCCTTCCTCCCTGAGCGTCCAGGTGGCCTCCGATCCGCCCATGCCGAAGGACGAGGTCATGGCGAGGCTGCTTTTCGACCGGAGCCTCTCGAGCATCACGCCCATACAGGCGCTGAAGCTGGCGCGGGCCATGGACGCCCTGGCCGGCGGCGGGCGGCTCGGCTTCCTGGACCGGGCCCGGAGCGCGGTCGGACTGGACCAGATCGAGGTGGTACAGTCGGGCGAGGAAGGCGGGTCCACCGCCCTCAGCCTGGGCAAGTACGTGAGCGAGGAGGCCTACGTGGAGATGGAAAAGGGGCTGGGGGCCGACGGGGGAAAGGTCTCGGTGGAGTACGAGGTGACGCCCAGGGTCACCGTCGAGACCGAGGTGGGCACGGACGCCGCAGGCGGCGTGGAGGTCAAGTGGAAATGGGATTACTAATGGGTGCGAATGGGGTCAGGTCTTGAATTTTGACTTTTTATCCAAAAAAGTCAAAATTCAAGACCTGA
>CAYVVQ010000164.1:0-6662 GCA_964454455.1 uncultured Desulfobacterales bacterium
CCGGGCGGGTTTCGACGTACGGCTCGCGGCGTCGGCCGAGGAGGCCCTCGAGCTCCTCCGGCGCGAGAGCATCATGGTCATGCTCCTGGATCTCCACCTCGCCGGGATGGACGGCGTGGCGCTGTGCGAGCGGATCCGCCTCGACAACCCGGTGGCCGTGATCTACGCCGTGACGGGGTACACGGACCTGTTCGGGCTCCTGGAGTGCCGGAGGGCCGGGTTCGACGACTTCTTCACCAAGCCCGTGTCCCTGGACACCCTGCGCGAGGCTGTAGAGGACGCATTCGAGAAGCTCGAGCGGTGGGGCGTGGCGGGATACGAGCTCGTGTGAGGCCCGTGGCGTGCTTCACCCGATGGGCTTCTGCGTGAAGCGGCGCGCCCCCTCTCCCGAGTAGTCGGCCACGACCTGCCCGTCCCCGAAGAGGCGCCACTTGTAGATCACGAGGCCTTCCAGGCCCACGGGGCCCCGGGCGTGAATCTTGTTCGTGCTGATCCCCACCTCGGCGCCGAGCCCGTACCGGAAGCCGTCGCTGAATCGGGTGCTGCAGTTGACGAACACGTCCGCGGAATCCACGTGGTCCATGAACCGGATCCCCCGCTCCCGGTCGGCGGTCACCACCGCGTCCGTGTGGCCGGACCCGTAGCGGTTGATGTGCTCGACGGCCTGCTCGAGGCTGTCCACCACCCGGACCGAAAGGATCAGGTCCAGGTACTCGGTGCGCCAGTCCTCCTCCGTGGCGGGCACCGCCTCGATGATCTCCCGGGTCCGCTCGCAGCCCCGGATCTCCACCCCTTTCGCCTCGAGGGCCTTCTTGGCCATGGGAAGGAAGGCGTTCGCGATCCCCGCGTGCACCAGGAGGGTCTCGGCGGCGTTGCAGACCGCCACGTACTGGCATTTGCTGTCCACGGAGATCCGCACGGCCTGCTCCGTGTCGGCTTCCCGGTCCACGTAGACGTGACAGATCCCGTCCGCGTGCCCGAGCACGGGGATGTTCGTGTTCGACATGATGTGGCGGACGAACGCGTTGCTGCCCCTGGGAACGATCAGGTCGAGCTGCTCGTCCATGGAGAGCATGTCGTCGACGTCCTCACGGGTCTCCAGGAGCCCCAACCACCCTTCGGGGATGCCCGCCTCGAGGCTTGCATCGGCGATGAGCCCGGCCAGGACCCGGTTGGTCTCGGCCGCCTCGCTCCCTCCCTTGAGGAGGACCGCGTTTCCGCTCTTGAGACAGAGCGAGGAGATCTGGACGAGCGCGTCGGGCCGGGACTCGAAGATGACCCCGATGACCCCGATGGGACAGGTCACCTGGTAGAGCTCCAGGCCCTCGTCCAGTTCCACGGCCCGGAGGGTCCTGCCCACCGGGTCGTCCAGGCCGGCCAGGCTCTCGAGGCCCCGGCGGGCCTCGGCGATCTTGTCCTGGTCGAAACGGAGCCTCTTGAGAAGCGGCCCCGCCAGGTGCTCCCGCTCGGACCGTTCGAGGTCCGAGCGGTTGGCCTCCACGATCCTTCCGGTGTTCTGCTCCAGGGATCGGGCGATCTCCGCGATCGCCCGGTCTTTCACGTCGCCCTTGAGCGCCGCCAGCCGGGAGGACGCCTCCTTAGCGCTGGCGGCCGTTTCGCGCATGCCCACGAGAAACCTCCTCCATGATGTTCGAGATGGTCCGGGAACTCCCGGGTGCCGATCGGTCTCCCGCCCACCCTACAACGGCGCCGTCCCCGGGAAAAGGGAAAACCGGCCGCGTCGGGAACGCCTCGAACCGAAGGCCCCGCCTTGTTCGTGTCGGCGGCTGCGCGCTTCGTCGCCGCCGCCGAGACTCGGCCCTGGAGAAACCGTCAAAACCGTCTTGACGCCTATGGAAAACCTCGCTACATTTCCCAAACCGGCCTCGCGTAACCTCAATGACACGAAGCCATAAAGGAGACGCCATTCAGAAGACAGGATTCGTAGCTTTTCGAGGGTGATCCGAGTTCGACAGGGGACGGGGACATCCAGAGACGCTGGATGTTCTGTTCACCTTTTCAACCTCAAGAACGGAGGAGTTCGCTATGAAAAAGGCCGTGATGTCTGCATTCCTGCTGATGTGTCTCCTGCTTCCGGGTGCGTCCGTCCAGGCCGGGGGCAGCGGTGCCGGGCTCTGGGAGGTGTACCAGGACGTGTTCGTAAATGCCCGGTACATCGATCTCACCCACGCCTTCGAGCCGGTGCAGGCGGTGTGGCCCGGCTTCGGCAACGCCGTGTTCAAGCCCGCGAAGGCCGGCAAGCGGATCGAGGGCTACATCGAGAAGGGGCAGGAGTTCACCTACGAGGAGCACGGGTTCGTGGCCACCGCCTACGAGATCCCCACGGACCAGTACGGCACCCAGCTCGACCCGCCCGCCCACTGGGACAAGCGGGGAGCCACCATCAGCGACATCCCGCCCACCTACGCCATCCGGCCCCTCGTGGTGATCGACGTCCACGAGAAGGTTGCACAGGATGCGGGGTACCACCTCCAGGTCGCGGACATCGAGGCGTGGGAGGCGGAGCACGGCCGGATTCCGGAAGGGTCCGTGGTCATGGTACGTTCGGACTGGCACAAGCGCTGGGCCGACGTCGACCGGTTCAACCAGAAGCCCTTCCCGGGGGTCGGGCTGGAGGCCCTGCAGTTCCTCCACCTGGAGCGGAAGATCCTGTTCCACGGACACGAGCCCCTGGACACGGACACCACCCCGAACCTGGAAGGGGAGTACTGGCTCCTGCACAACCACTTCGCCCAGGCCGAAGGCGTCGCCAACCTGGACCTGGTTCCGGAGTCGGGCGCCCTGATCCTCATCGGGTTCGCCAAGCCCAAGGGCGGGACGGGCGGCTACGCGCGCTACATCGCCGTGGCGCCGGCGGACTGGCCCCACGGGGTGTCCGTCTCGGAGGTGCCCGGCGCGCCCCTGCCCGTTCAACCCCATCCCCTCGAGCGGGACGCCCACGGGGTGATGCGGCCGACGCCGCAGCCGTGAGGAGGACTTCCCTGCGGCTCTCCCTTCCGGTTCGTCCGGAAGAGAGAGCCGCCCGCTACTCAGCCCTCCCGCCGCAGCTCCGCCATGGAGAAGTCGCTGACATAGACCTTTCGGGCCCGCTTGAAGGACGCGATGATCAGTCGTAGGCGGCGCGGGTCGCCTCCTCCGCCATGGTCGGCGCGATCAGAAGTTTCCACCTCTCCCCTTCCCAGGTCCCGAGACGGGTGTGCATCTCCAGGTACTTCTTCGGGATCGGGTGCGTGCCCACGACCACCCGGACGCCGTACCGCTCCTCCAAAAAGGATTTGAAGGTGTCGATGGAGGGGCAGGGCGGGTAGCCCACGACCAGGCCGGTGGCCAGGTGGATGACCTCGGCGCCGTTCTTGACCATCTCTTCCCCGGCGTACTCGATGTTGCCCCCCGGGCAGCCGTCGCAGGTGGTGTATCCCACCAGCTCCACCTCGCCGTCCGCGTAGATGCTGAAGGCGCCTTCCCGCTGCTTCAAGGACCGAAGGCACTTGCCGCCGGCGCATCGCCGATAGCGATCACAGATGATGATACCGATCCTGGTGTTCCGTTCCATGTCCATTCCTTTCCATTGCCGCTTCCCTGCGGTGGCGTTCCCGCTTCGGGAGGTGGGCTCGAGGGCGCTTCAGGCGCCGGCCGCGCTCTTCCGGGCCTCGTCCAGGCGGGTCTCGACGTACTCGATCAGGGCCTCGTCCCAGGCCTCGAGGTCAAAGCACATGGCGTCCTCGCCGAGCAGCCCCTCCGGCACAAAGTCCGCCCGTTCCTCCGGATCGTTGATCATCTCACCGTAGAAACAGACCGAGAGCCAGCGGGGGTCGTCCTCGATCACGTCCACCATGACGAAGAGCTCCTTGTCCTTCTGGTTCTCGTGAACGGCCCGGAGGGAGTAGGTGAGACCGGGCCTGGGTACGAAGCCCAGCACGACGCCTTCCTGCCGTTCCAGGACCGACTTGAGACGCAGGAACGCCTCCCGGTTTCGCTCCGGCGTCTCCTGCCATGCCTCCAGAAATGCATTCAGTTCCTGTTCCGCCTCGGGTTTCATGGCAAGCTCCTTTTCTTCTCCACGGGAAGACCCCGCTCAGCAAGAGATACTAGAATAGACGAGTTCCCAAAATCAAAGACTTTTCGATGTCTTCCGTGCAGCCCGGTCGACCCCGTACGGCCGCTGATGCGCCGATGCCGGCGTTGAGAGCGGGGCGGTCCGATTTTTGTGAAACGTTTTCGGCGGCCGCCCCTCCTAATCCCCAAAGCCGGATTTCCCGTTCAAGCATTCCGCTTCCGACCCCTGAACCGACGGAGGGCGACATGATCGTTCGAACCCTGACCTTTGTGCGTGACCATCTCCTTTGGCTCATCCTGGGCTCCATGGGGCTGGGGCTCCTCACCGGGTACGCGGGAAGCGGCCCGGCCCTCAAGCCGCTGGTCCTGCCCATCCTCCTTCTCATGGTCTACCCCATGATGATCAACATCAAGATGGAGGAGGTGGCCGGGGCCTTCCGGGACTGGAAACCCGTCCTCCTGAGCCTCGTGATCAACTTCGTGCTCATGCCGCTCCTGGCCTACGGCATCGCCCTGGCCTTCTTCAGGGACAACCCGATCTTCGCCGTCGGCATCTACCTGATCGCCCTTCTTCCCACCAGCGGCATGACCGCGGCCTGGACGGGCATGGCCAGGGGGAACCTGAACACGGCCCTGGTAATCATTGCAGTCAACCTGCTCCTCTCCATCTTCATCCTTCCGCTCTATCTGAAGGTCATGGTCGGTCAGGCCGTCCCGTTCGATCCCATGCACGTCTTCCAGCAGCTGCTCTACATCGTGGTGGCCCCGATGGTCGCGGGGGACATCACCCGGAGGATCATCGTCCGCAAGGCGGGCGTCGAGACCTTCAAGCGCATCAAGCCCCACCTGTCGGGCGTGAGCTCCCTGGGGGTGGTGATGATCATCTTCGTGGCCATGTCCCTGAAGGCCGGTCAGATCCTGGGCCGCCTGGACGCCGCGCTGCTCACCCTGATCCCCCTGGTCCTGTTCTACGCCGTCTCCATCGTCATGGGTCTGGCCCTGGGCCGGTCCCTGCTGTCGAGGGAGAAGATGATCGCGCTGGTCTACGGCACGGCCATGAGGGATCTCTCCATCGCCGTGGCCATCGCCATGCTCAGCTTCCCGGGGGCCGTGCTCCCCATCGCCATGGCCTATGCCGTCCAGGTCCCCTCCGCGGCGGTGATCATGAAGACCCTGCTCTGGCTCGAGCGTCGAAAGGAGCGAGCCCCCTTCGAGAGGCTCCCATCCACCCCGACCACGGCCGCGAGGCCTCCCTCCTGAAGGAAGTCTTTGCGGCCGTCCGTCTCGTGCGGCTTCCCGCCAGCCGGTTCTCGTCGAACCGGCTCCGCCCGGAAAACCGCCGGCAGAACAGCAAAAAGGTCTTTCAAAGAAGAGACGGGTGTGTCAGCGTGGTTCCGTTCGCTCGGACGAAGAGCCCCCTCCTGAAAGAACGGACCGCACATGCCCCGAAACATCCTCTTCACGCTGCTGGCCTCGATCTTCATCGCCCTCCTGGGCATCGGCATCATCGCTCCGCTCATGCCCATCTACGCCACCCGCCTGGGGGCGAGCGGCATCGGGCTGGGACTGATGGTCGCCGGGTTTTCCATCAGCCGGGGTGTGCTCCAACCTTTTGTGGGCGGACTTTCGGACCGCCACGGCCGGAAACGGTTCCTGGTGGCCGGTCTGATCATCTACGCGCTGGCCGGGGTCACCTACACCCTGGCGGACTCCGTGGAGCACCTGGTCCTGATCCGCGTCTTTCACGGCGTGGGATCGGCCATGGTCATTCCCATCGCCATGGCCTACATCGGCGATCTGGCCCCGGTCGGGGAGGAAGGGCGATACATGGGCATGCTGAACATCGCCCTGTTCTCGGGCATCGGCGGGGGGCCCGTCATCGGCGGTCTGTTCCTGGACACGCTCGGGATGAACTCGGCCTTCTATGCCATGGCCGGGTTCAGCGGGTTGTCCGTGCTCCTGGTGGGCTCTTTTCTCCCGCCGCGCGATCCGGATGCGGAGAAACCGGTCAGCCCCCGCATCCTGTCGGCACTGCGGCGGATGGCCCGGGACGCCCGGATCGTGGGCCTGCTGCTCTCGAGGATGGCCTCCATGGTCGTCCTCGTCCCCACCATGGCCTTTCTCCCCATCCTGATGACCCGCTTTATGAACGCCACGGGGATCGAGGTCGGCATGGTGGTGGCCAGCCGAACGCTGGTGAACGCCGCCCTCCAGCATCCCTTCGGAAGGGCGGTGGACCGGTACAACCGGATTGCGCTCCTGCTGATCGGGAGCTGCATGGTGAGCGGGGCCATCTTTGCCACCCCTTTTGCAGAGGGTCTCCCCGCGTTGATCGCACTCTTCGTCCTGATGGGGGCGGGCGAGGCCGTCGTCTGGCCCACCCTGGGGGCCCTGGCCGTGGAAGGAGGGCGCCGCTACGGGCAGGGGACCGTCATGGGGGTCTTCAACATGGCCATGAGCGCCGGGGTGCTCCTCGGCTCCATCGGCTGCGGCGCGGCCATGGACCTTTTCGGCCTTCAATACGCGTTCTACCTCACAGCGGCGTTCCTGGTGGTGGCCACGGTCGTTGCGGCGATCCTCATCGG
>CAYVVQ010000165.1:0-6541 GCA_964454455.1 uncultured Desulfobacterales bacterium
GATTTCGTGGAGATCGCGCCGGATCTCGTCCAGGTCGGGGGGGACCCGCGAGGGCTCGGCCCCCGGTGGGCGCCACGACTGGAGCCGCTTCCGGGCGCCCTTGATGGTGAGCTTCTCCTCGTAGAGGAGCCGCTTGATCTCCAGGAGGAGTTCCAGGTCTTTCCGCTGGTAGGTCCGCTGGTTGGAGTCGGCCCGGGCCGGCCGGACCCGGGGAAACTCGCCCTCCCAGTATCGCAGGACGTAGGGCTCCACGCCGACGATGCGGCTCACCTCGCCGATCCGGAAGTAGCGCTTGTCCTCCGGAATGGGGGAACCCGCCTCAGCGATCCCGGAGCCGTCCCCCCAGCTCCCGTTCGATCTTCTGGACGATCTTGTCATGGAGGGCGTTGATCTCCCGGCCTTTCAGGGTCCGCTCCGGCGACCGGAAGCGGATCCGGAACGTCAGGGCCTTTTCCGAGGGGGCGATCTGGTCGCCCCGGTAAAGGTCGAAGATGTCTACGGATTCCACGAGCTTCTCGTCGGCGATGATCCGTCGGACCCGGTCGCTCTCCACCCCGGCATCCACCACCACGCAGAGGTCCCGCAGGACCGCCGGGAACCGCGCGTACCCCTGGAACCGCCGAAACCCGGGCATGGCGGCCTGGAGGGCCGGGATGTCCAGCTCCACCAAAAAGGCGGGTTCAGGGCCCAGCTCGAAGCGCTCGGCCGCGTCGGGGTCGATCTCGCCGACCCAACCCCCGGGGGCTCCGGCCAGCAGCAGCTGCGCGGTCTTCTCGGGCCGGTAGGCCGGCGAGGCTTCGCTCCTCTGGAAGCGCACGTCCGTGACGCCCAGGTCCTCGCACAGCGCCTCGAGCACACCCTTGGCGTCGTAGAAGTCCACCGGCCGGTCCGCCTGGTGGAGGGTCTTTCGCGACCAGGCCCCGGTGAGGACCGCCGCCAGGGTGAGCCGCTCCTCGGGCAGTTCGCTCCCGTCGCGGGGAAGAAACACCCTGCCCCATTCGAACAGCCTGAGGTCGCGCTCTCCGTGGGCGATGTTCGTCTGCGCGGACTGGAGCAGCCCCGGCAGGAGCGTGGTGCGCATGACCGCCTGCTCCTGGGTGAGCGGTTTGAGCAGGCCCACCGCGTTCCGGAGGGGGCTATCCGCCGGTGCGCCCAGCATGTCCGGGGCCTCCTCGGAGATGAAGCTGAAGGTGATCACCTCGCTGAACCCGAACCCCGTCATGGTCTCCCGGATCCGGTCTCCGAGCGGGACCTCGGGCGGATCGGGCTCGCTCTCCGGGCGAATGGCAGGCTGGGTGACGGGGATTCGGTCGAACCCCTCCATCCGGGCCACCTCCTCCACCAGGTCCACCTCGCGGAGGAGATCCACGCGGCAGGCCGGCGGAGTGACGAGGAGCCGGTTGTCGTCCTTCCGGCGCACCTCCATCTCCAGGGCGGACAGGTGCCCGGCCATGGCGTCGAGGGAGATCCGGGTGCCCAGCAAGGCGTTGGTCTTGTCCACCCGGAGGGGAATCTCCCGGCCTTTCCAGGGTCGGGGGTACACGTCGACCACCCCGCTCTCGATCGTGCCGCCGGCCAGCTCGGCCAGAAGCTGCATGGAGCGTTGCAGCGCCCGGACGGTCCCCTCGATGTCCACGCCCCGCTCGAAGCGATAGGAGGCCTCGGTCAACAGGCCCAGCCGCTTGGAGGTCCGGCGGATGGTCAGGGGATCGAAGCAGGCGGACTCCACCAGGACGTCCCGGGTGTCCTCCTGGATCTCCGAGTTCAGGCCGCCCATGACCCCTGCCAGGGCCACGGGCTCCCGGCCGTCGCAGATCACGAGGTCCCCGTCCGAGAGGGTCCGCTCCTGGCCGTCCAGGGTGACGAAGGTTTCCCCCTCCCCGGCCCGGCGAACCACGATGCGGTTCTCGTGAAGCCGTTGATAGTCGAAGGCGTGCAACGGCTGGCCGCACTCCAGCAGCACGAAGTTGGTCACGTCCACCACGTTGTTGATGCTGCGGACCCCCGACGAGTGGAGCCGGTAGCGCATCCAGAAGGGCGACGGGCCGATCTCCACCTTCCAGACGATTCCGGCCGAGTACCGCGGGCAGCCCTCGTCGTCCTCGACGGTGACCCGGGTGTGCTCCTCGATGGTGGACCGGTCCCCGCCCTGGCCGGGGATCCCGGGCCTCCGGAGGGTCTTCCCGGTCAGCGCAGCCACCTCCCTCGCCACCCCGATGACGGAGGTGCAGTCGGGTCGGTTGGGCGTGAGGCCGATCTCGAAGGCCCAGTCCTCGATGGGCAAGGCGCGATTCAACGGGAGGCCGGGGACCGGGTCTCCGGGGAGTTCGATCACCCCGGTGTGGTCGTCGGTCAGGCCCATCTCGTCCTCGGCCAGAAGGATCCCCTGGGAGGCCTGCCCCCGGATTCGGGTCTCCTTCACGGCCAGCCCGTTCGGGAGGCGAACTCCCGGAGGGGCGTAGGCGGTGATCATGCCCTCCCGGACGTTGGGTGCACCGCAGACCACCTCGGCCTCGCCCCGGCCCGCATCCACCCTGCAGACGGTGAGGCGGTCCGCGTTGGGATGCTTCTCCACCGAGGCCACGCGGGCCGTCAACACCCCGTCCAGGCCGTGCCCCAGGGGTTCAAGCGCCTCCACCTCCAGGCCGGCCATGGTGAGCAGCCGCCCCAGCGTTTCGGGGTCCATGTCGACGTCCACGTAGTCTTTCAGCCAGTTCAAGGTCAGTCGCATGCCCGTCTCGCTCCGTTTTTACCCGGCACTGCTCCGGCCGAGCATACCGGCATACCGGAATCTTGTCAACAGATCAAAACCTTAAATGCAGCCCTTCATGTTCTTGATGAAGTCAACGAGGGAGCCCCCGGCACGCGCCCTCCGGTGGGTCCGCCGGGCGGGAACGGCTGCGCGGGCGGTCTAGAACTGCCGCAGGAAACGCATGTCGTTCCTGAAGAAGAGCTGGATGTCGTCGATCCCGTACTTCAGCATGGCGATCCGCTCTATGCCCATGCCGAAGGCGAAGCCCGAGACGCGCTCCGGGTCGTAGTCCACGAACCCGTAGACCTCGGGATCCACCATGCCGGAGCCCAGGATCTCGAGCCAACCGGTCTGGGAGCAGGTCCTGCAACCGGAACCGCCGCAGATCACGCAGCGGATGTCCACCTCGGCGCTCGGCTCCGTGAAGGGGAAGAAGCTGGGACGGAAACGGACCTTCGTGTCTCGACCGAAGATCTGGTGGGCGAACGCCGTGAGGGTCCCCTTGAGGTCCCCCAGGGTTACCCCCTCGGCCACGAGGAGCCCTTCCACCTGATGAAACATGGGGGTGTGGGTCACGTCCGAGTCCCGCCGGTAGACCTTGCCCGGGGCGATCACGGCCACCGGCGGCGGCTGCTTCTCCATGACACGGACCTGCATGGGGGAGGTGTGGGTGCGCAGGACCACGTTCTCGCTGACGTAGAAAGTGTCCTGCATGTCCCGCGCCGGGTGGTCCTTGGGGATGTTCAGCGCCTCGAAGTTGTAGTAGTCGAGCTCCACGTTGGGGCCCTTGACGACTCGGAAGCCCATGCGCTCGAAAATGCGGCAGATCTCCCGGGTGACCCGGGTGATGGGGTGGAGGTGCCCCCGAACCGGCCGGCGGCCCGGAAGGGTCACGTCCAGAAGGTCCCTTCCGGCGCCCGAGGTCCGCTCCACGATCTCGAGCTTCCTGGCTTCGAAGGCCTCGCTGAGCCGGGCCTTCACTTCGTTGGCCGTCTTGCCGGCCTTTGGGCGCTCCTCGGGTGAGAGCTTGCCCATCCCCTTGAGGGCCGCGGTCAGACGACCCTTTTTCCCGAGATAGGCGATGCGGAACGCCTCGAGGCCGTCTTCCTCCTCGATGGTTCCGAGCTCCCGCAGGGCTTCCTCTTCAATCCGGCGCAGCTCTTGAATCATTCGACCCCGGGCCTTTCCTCATGGCTCAGGCGGTTTCTTTCGCTCGAGCCGGCGCCCGTTCGAAACGAACTCCCGCTCCATGGCCGGGCTTCCAGTCGAGAGCACGGCGGGGAGTAAACCCCCGCCCTACGAAAACACCGGTTTTCATCCGCGGAGGTGACCGGAAGCCGGACGCCGGTCATGGACGTTTGACGGGTTCGCAAAAACCCGCTCACTCGCCGCTGGAAACCCCATAACCTATTGATATTTCCTTGGCAGATCTCAAGGTTCAGGGCTTTTTACGGTGCCATCACGTTTGGAGATCAGCCCTTGGCCATCTCGGCAATGCGACCAAAGGCCGCAGGATCGTTCACGGCCATGTCCGCGAGAATCTTCCGGTCCAGCTCGATGCCGGCCCTGTGGACGCCGCCCATGAACTGGGAGTAGCTCAGCCCGTGCTGCCTTGCAGCTGCGTTGATCCGGGTGATCCACAGCCTGCGGAACTCACGCTTCCGGACCTTCCGATCACGGTAGGCGTAAGCGTAGGCCCGGTCCACGGCCACCGTGGCGCTGCGGTAAAGCTTGCTGCTCGCCCCGCGGAACCCCTTGGCCTCCTTGAGCACCTTTTTTCTTCGCTGCCTCGAGGGCACGCTCCGTTTCACTCTGGGCATGATTCAACCTCTTTTGTCTGGTATCGGCATTCCATCCCCGCCGTGGCGGCGGTTCTCACAGATAGGGCAGCAACCGCTTGAGGCCCTTGACGTTGGTTGCGTCCACCACCTCCGACTGCCGTAGATTTCTCTTCTTCTTGGTCGATTTCTTGGTCATGATGTGACTGGCTTTGGCCTTGTTCCGAACGATTTTTCCCGTTCCCGTGGTCTTGAACCGCTTGGCGGCGCCACGGTTGCTTTTCATCTTCGGCATGTTCAACCTCCATCGTCTGGTCATGAGCGATGCCCGATCAGACCCAGTCAGACCCGGTCCCCCATTCTCAGCAGGGACGTCACACCCCGCCCCCGCCGTGAAGCCCCCATAGGGAGACGGCGGGGCCCCGGAGCGGTTGCCCGGCCTCGAAGCCTTTCGGCATCCTCTGAGTCTATTTGGGGACGAGCACCATGGTGAGTCGCCAGCCCTCACGGGTCGGGCTCTGCTCCACGCTGCCGATCTCTTCCACCTCCTCGGCCACCCGCTTGAGCAGTTCCATGCCCTGGTCCATGTAGGCCATCTCGCGACCGCGGAAGAGCACGGTGACCTTGACCCGGTCCCGCTTTTCGAGAAACTTGCGGATGTTCTTGAGCTTGAACCCCAGATCGTGGTCCTCGGTGCGGGGCCTCATACGGACCTCCTTGAGCTGGACGGCCCGGCCCTTCTTTTTGGTCTCCTGCCCCTTTTTGCTCGCCTGATACTTGAACTTTCCGTAGTCCATGATCCGGCAAACGGGCGGATCGGCGTTGGGTGCAACCTCCACCAGGTCGAGAGCGGCCTTCTTGGCCACCTCGAGCGCCTCCTCGATGGGAACGATTCCGGCCTGCTCGCCGTCGGCCTGGATCAACCGAACCGTCTTGGCGCGGATCCTCTGGTTGACGTTGGTCTGATTGGCTCTCTTGGCTATAGCGACGACCTCCTTTGTTGGGACTCTTCCTGGATGCATTCCAGGAAAGCCTCGGTACTCATGAACGGAAGGTTCTTGCCGGTCCTCAGACGCGGCGTCACACCTCCCTCATCGGATTCTTTGTCCCCCACGATGAGCATGTAGGGGATCTTCTGGAGCTGGGCCTCCCGCACCTTCAACCCCAGCTTCTCGTTCCGAAAATCCGCCTCCACCCGCGCGCCCGCATCGGTCAGGGTCTCGAGAACGCTCTCCGCGTGCGGAATGTTGCGGTCCGTCACGGTCATGACCACGGCCTGGACCGGCGCGAGCCACACCGGGAACGCCCCGGCGTACTGCTCGATGAGCACGCCGATGAACCGCTCCATGGAGCCCAGGATGGTCCGGTGGATCATCACGGGGCGCCTCCGTTCCCCCTCACGGTCCACATAGTGGAGATCGAACCGGTCCGGCAGGGTGAAGTCCACCTGGATGGTGGCGCACTGCCAGCTCCGGTCCAGGGCGTCCCTGAGCTTCACGTCGATCTTGGGCCCGTAGAAGGCGCCGTCCCCCTCGTTGAGCAGGCAGGGCAGCCCCAGATCGTCCACGGCGTTTCGGAGGGCGCTGGTGGCCCGGTCCCAGTCTTCATCCGAGCCGATGGACTTCTCGGGCCGCGTGCTCAGCTCCAGGTCGTAGTCGAAACCGAACACCGTGACCATGTACTGCACGAGGTCCAGGACCCCCTTGATCTCCGCGTCCAGCTGCTCCGGGGTGCAGAGGATGTGCGCGTCGTCCTGGGTGAACTCCCGCACCCGCAGGAGCCCGTGGAGCACGCCGGACCGCTCGTGGCGGTGCACGACGCCCATCTCGAAGTAGCGCTGGGGAAGGTCCCGGTAGCTCTTGATCCCGGTCTTGTAAATGAGCATGTGGGAGAGGCAGTTCATGGGCTTGATGCCGTAGGAGAGCTCGTCGATCTCCGTGAAGTACATGTTCTCCCGGTAGTTGTCGAAGTGGCCGGACTTCTCCCACAGGGAGGTCTTGAGGATCTCGGG
>CAYVVQ010000166.1:0-6531 GCA_964454455.1 uncultured Desulfobacterales bacterium
GCCGTAGGCACCTCGCTTCCCGAACTGGCCACCTCGGCCATAGCCGCCGCGCGGAAGAACGTGGAGATCGCCGTGGGGAACGTGGTGGGCTCCAACATCTTCAACGTCTTCTTCGTCCTGGGGATCAGCGCGACCGTGCGGCCGCTTCCCTTTCGGGAGGCAAACAACCCGGACGTCGGCGTGGCGGTGCTCGGAAGCCTGCTTCTGTTCTTTGCCATGTTCACGGGACGCAAGCGCACCTTGGACCGCTGGGAGGGTGTGCTCCTGCTCAGCGCTTACGCAGCCTATCTCGTCTACCTGGTCGTCCGGGGGTGAGCCTGCGGAATTCCGGGTGCGGCGGATGAGATGCAGAGGAAGGGTTGAAGACGGGGCCGTCAGACGGGCTCGAGCATCCATTTTGGGACCTACCAGGGAGATCGTACATGCCGAACGGAAAACGAAAAAGGATCCTCGTGGGGATCGACGGGTCCGATCGTTCTCTGCACACGGTCCGATACGTGAGCACCGTTCCCAGGTTCCGCATGATGAACGTGACGCTCCTCAGCCTGTACACGGAGGTTCCCGAGGCCTACTGGGACCTGCAGAAGATGCCGCATGTCAGCCAGCGTATCGGTGAGATCCACGCCTGGGAGACCCAGAGCAGGAGCGACATGGAGGACAAGCTTCGGGAAGCCGAGCGGATCAGCGTCAAGGTGGGGTTCCCTAAGGAGTCCGTGACGGCGCAGAGCCGAAAGGCCCGGCAGGGCATTGCACGGGACCTGATCAAGGAGGGAAAGAAGTTCCAGACCGTCGCCATCGGCCGCCGCAGCAGCGGCCGGTTCAGGGAGCTCATGCTGGGAAGCGTCTCGACCAAGTTGCTGGAGAAGGTGGACTACGCGCCGGCTCTGTTTTGCCTCCGACCGTGCGGGGTGATGAGGGGAAGATATGATGGGGTCCATGCCTGAGGACGGCGGTGTGTGGTTCCGCGTCTGGGCGCCGAACGCAGAGCGTGTCGCCGTCATCGGCGATTTCGACGAGTGGAACGAGGCGGCCGACCCCATGGATACCGAAGGGGAGGGGGTGTGGTCCGTCTTCGTGCCGGGTGCTGCCATCGGTCAGGAATATCGTTATCTGTTGAGCACGGAGTCCGGCGAGCTGTCGCGAATGGATCCCCGCGCGCGGGAGGTGACGAGCTCAGCCGGGAACTCTGTCGTGCATGATCCTGAGTTCGCGTGGACAGACGAGACCTTTGAGCCGCCCGGAGTCCACGAGCTCGTGATCTACGAGATGCACGTGGGGACGTTTCACGACGACCCCGGCGGTCCCCCCGGAACCTTTGCGCGTGCAATCGAGAAGCTCCCCTATCTGAAAGCGTTGGGAATCAATGCCGTCGAGGTGATGCCGGCCGCAGAGTTCGCCGGAGGCTTTTCGTGGGGGTACAATCCGAGCCATCTTTTCGCCATCGAGAGCGAGTACGGAGGGCCTTACGCCTTCAAGGAGTTTGTTCAGGAGGCCCACCGCATGGGGATCGCCGTGATTCTGGACGTGGTGTACAACCACTTCGGTCCCGGCGACCTGGACCTCTGGAGGTTCGACGGCTGGAACGAGAACGACCTCGGCGGCATCTACTTCTACAACGACTGGCGGGCCGGGACGCCCTGGGGCGACACCCGGCCGGACTACCGCCGGGAGGAGATCCGGCGGTTCATTCGGGACAACGCGATGATGTGGTTGGACGAGTACCGCGTGGACGGCCTCCGCTGGGACATGACGGCCTACATCCGCAATGTCAACGGCCGCGACAACGATCCGGACGGAGACATCGAGGAGGGCTGGAGCCTCATGCAAGGGATCAACGAGGAGATCCGCACCTCGGCCCCCGGGAAGATCTCCATTGCGGATGCCTGGGAGGCCCGGAAACGCAGCGCTCTGGGAGCGATCCTTGTCTTCACCGCCCCGGGAATCCCCATGATTTTCCAGGGACAGGAGTTCCTCGAGGATGCCTGGTTTCAGGACAAGGATCCATTGGACTGGTCCAGGGCGGAGACCCATGAGGGCATCGTCCGCCTCTACCGGGACCTGATCGGCCTCCGGCGGAATGCGGAGGGGAACACGGCCGGACTGACAGGGGCCTACCTGCACGTCCATCACCTGGACGTCGAGAACAAGGTGGTGGCATACCACCGTTGGGCCGAGGGCGGCCCGGGCGACAGTGTCGTGATTGCGCTGAACCTGGCCAATGGGGCAAAAAGGGGCTACGAGGTGGGCTTTCCGCTGCCGGGGGAGTGGGTCGTCCGGTTCAACGGCGACTGGAACGGCTACAGCGAGGATTTCGATGACATCGGGGGAAGCGGGGTGGCTGCAGACCCCGATCCCCTGGACGAGCTCCCCTGCCGTGGCCTCATCGATCTGGCACCCTACTCGGGGCTCATCCTCTCCCAGGACCGTAGGGAGAACCAGGCCTTTTTCCACGCCCGGTTCGGGATCGGCCGGGATCCGCTCGAGTCCTACCGGGAGACGATTGAGGAGTGTATGTACCCGGATGTCTTCAGCCGGAAACCGGTGCGGATCGCAAAGGCCAAGAAGGCCGTCAGCGACTACAGAAAAGCTACGGGAGAAACCGTTGGGGAGATCGACCTCATGATCTTCTTTGTGGAATCCGGGAATGAGTTCACACTGGACTACGGGGACATAGACGAGCCGTTTTACAATGCCCTCAATTCCATGTATGAACGGGCTGTGAAAAAGGTCGTGAAGCTTCCGGCCGACCAACGAGCCGCTTTCAAGGATCGTCTGAAGAGGATCATGACCTCTTCTTCCCACATTGGATGGGGCTACCATGATGAACTCGCGGGGGATTACTACAACGCATTCCCGGAGGACTTCGAGGACTGACGACAGGTTGAATACCTGTTGCGCTGGATTGAGACACATGCTGAAAAGGATCGGACGCCGGACTTCACAGAAGACGCAAAATCCTACTTCACCAGCTCATGGCCGTCGGCATCCGGGTCAACGGTCTCGATCTGGAGGCATCGGGACTGGATGAAGAAGTACGCAAGATCTGGGGAGGAGCCCATGGCCAAAAACCCCGTGATGTATCACGAAGGCGGTTTCCCGCCCGAGCAACTCGAATGGGAGCGCTTGGTTCCCCTGATCGGACCGGCAAACCGGGCTCTGGCCCGATACGACGGGACGCTGACGGCCGTACCCAACCCGGCGGTGCTCCTCTCGCTTTTGATGGCCCAGGAGGCCGTGCTTTCGTCCCGTATCGAGGGGACCCAGGCCACCATGGCGGACGTGATGGAGTACGAGGCGGGAATGCCTCCAGAAACCGGTCGTACGGAAGACATCCACGAGGTGCTGAACTACCGTAGGGCCATGGCCAGGGCCGTGGATCTGATGAAGGAGCTGCCCCTGTGCCAGCGGGTGATCAAACAGGCGCACGCCGTTCTGATGGAGGGCGTGCGCGGGCAGGGCAAGGCGCCAGGGGAGTATCGGAAGGTGCCCAACTGGATCTGGCCTCCCGGCGCCCCCATGGAAGAGGCGACTTATGTCCCCATCTCAGCAGAGAGGCTGCCCGGGGCCATGGGCCGATGGGAGCGGTTCATCCATGAGTCCTCCCGGGATACCCTGGTGCAGCTGGCCCTGCTCCATGCGGAGTTCGAGTCCCTGCACCCGTTCCTGGACGGCAACGGCAGGCTGGGTCGAATGCTTGTGCCGCTCTTTCTCTTCAGCCAAAAGCTGCTGCAAGGTCCCATGTTTTACATCAGCGCCTATCTGGAGGCCCGCCGGGACATATACTACGAGCGGCTCCTGGCCGTATCCAGGGATGGGGACTGGACAGGGTGGTGCCTGTTTTTTCTGCAGGCCTTGACGGATCAGGCCGTAGAGAACCAGGAAAAGGCCGCGGCTGTCCTGACCCTCTACGAGAGGGAGCGGGATCGAATCATCGACCTGACCCGCTCCCAGTACGCCATGAAGGCTTTGGATTTTCTGTTCGCCCGCCCCATTTTCTCGATCTCCTCATTTGTGCACGATTCCGGGATTCCAGAGCATACTGCGAAAAAAATAATCAAAAAGCTTCAAGATAGTGACATGTTCGAGGAGCTGAGAAAAGCAAGGGGCCGCAATTCGGCGGTTGTGGCGTTTCGCGACCTCCTTCATATTGCAGAAGGCCGCAAGATCATTTGAGGACCGCAAACGGCCTTTGAAGTTTTTGTGGATAACGATATGGGGTTTCATTGTTCACAACCGCGGTTGGTGAGAATCTGCGGTCCCCAAACGGGTCCAACCCGGGCTCCTCGTGCTCACTGGAATTGCAGAAAATGCAACGGTTCCCTCAACGTCTGGGCGGGATGAAGGACAAGCTCTGGAAGGGACCTTGGTCACGAGACCATTGTGCTCGGGCGAAAGGGTTACTTCCGGCTGCAGCAGTTCTTCATGGGCCGGGTCAGCAAGAAAGTGGTCATCATGACGAGGGGCCTGGCCGTCTGGAACGGTACCTCATCCGAGGCGCCCACTACCAGCTCCTGGCCGTGGCCGCCCTGATCGGCGTCATCTCTGTCCTGGGGGGCGTTCTGGTAGGGTGGGGCACCGGGGGTGAAATCGCTTCGGAGTCCATTTGGTGGGCTTTTCTGAGGCTCACGGACCCCGGATACCTGGGGGACGACGCCGGGATTTACCGCCGGACGATCTCCACCGTTCTCACCGTCCTGGGGTACGTCCTGTTCATGGGCTCGCTGGTGGCCATCCTGACCCAGTGGCTCAACAGCACCATGCGGCGGTTCGAGGCGGGGTTCACCCCGGTCGCCCGGAAGAACCACATCCTGATCTTGGGATGGACCGCACGGGCGGGCATCGTGATCCGGGACCTGTTCCTCTCCGAGGGTCGGGTCCGGCGCTTCCTCCAGCGCAGGGGGGCACGGCGGCTTCACATCGTGCTCCTGGCCGAGGAGGTGGGGCTCCACCTGATGCATGAGATCCGCAGCCGCGTCGGGGCTTCCTGGAACCCCCGCCGGATCACCCTGAGGAGCGGTTCGGCCCTGCGCGGCGCCCACTTGACCCGCGTGGACTTTCTTCGCGCCTCGGCGATCCTCCTGCCGGCCGGGGAGTTCTCCGAGGCGGGTCCCGAGAATGCGGACATCCACACCATCAAGACCCTCCTCTCCCTCAGCAATCACCCGGTGGTGGAGGACGCGGCCGGGCTGCCGCTGGCCGTGGCGGAGGTCTTCGACGCGCGCAGGGAGGAGATCGCGCGAGAGGCCTACAGGGGGCCCATCGAGGTGCTGGCCGGGAGCGCCGTCATCGCCCGCCTGATCACGCAGACCGTCAGGCACCCGGGGCTCTCCCACGTTTACACGGAGCTGCTGACCCACGCCTGGGGCTGCGAGCTGTTCGTGCGGGACGCCCCGGAGTTTGCAGGCGAGGCCTTCGAGCAGGTCGGCGGCCGTTTCGCGGACGCCGTTCTCCTGGGGGTGGTGAGAAGCGAGGAAGGGTCCTTCCGACCCCATCTCAACCCACCCTCCGGGTTCGCCATCGAGGAGGGGGACCGGCTGGTGCTCATGGCTCATGCCTACAAGGACACGCGTCCTTCCGGAGGTCGGGAGGTCGATGCAACACCTCCCGGAGGCACGAGGATCTCCCTCGAGAGAGCGCCGGGGACGAAGAGGGTTCTCGTCCTGGGGTGGAGCCGCAAGGTGCCGAGACTCATTGTCGAGTTTGCGAGCTATCCGGACGAGTCCTTCGTCGTGGACGTGGCCTCCACCGTCCCTGCGGGGGTTCGTCAGGCGGCGGTCGAAAGGTACAGCGAGCGCTGCGGGCGGTTCCCGGTTCGGCAGCAGGAGGCGGACTACACCGTGAGGCGGGAACTGGAGCGCCTGAGACCGGCCACCTACGACCGGATCGTGATGGTGGGGAGCGATCGGCTTCCTTCGGGGGAGGAGTCGGACGCGCGGACCATCGTGGGGTACCTCCTTCTTCAGGAGATCCTGAGCGAGGAGAACCGCGGAACCCGGCTTCTGGTGGAGCTCATGGACCCGGAGAACGTGGGCCTCCTGGGCCGGCACGCCTGCGAGGTCCTGATCAGCCCGGTGATCCTGAGCCACATGCTGGCCCAGATCGCCCTCCGCCGGGAGCTCGCCTGCGTCTTCGACGAGCTGTTCACCACCAAGGGGGCGGACATCGTGTTCCAGCCGGTCGCCGGGGGGGCGTGGCAGGGAAGGAGCGTGACCTTCGCCGAGATCGAGAGGGACCTTCGCGTCCGGGGCAGCACGGCCCTGGGCGTGCACCGCCGGGGGTACGGGCTGGATGTGGGAACCTTTCATCTGAACCCGGCCAAATCGAAGGTGTTCGACCTCAGCGATACGGACGAAATCGTCCTCCTCACCTCCTACGAGTGATCCGGCGCCGGCCTCCCCGCGTTACGAGATCAAGGAGAACGACCTCCTCGTGCTGCTGGGCTACATAGAGGACCTCGAGAAGATCCGGGAGATGGAGTGAGACTGTGAAGATTCTGATCTGCGGCGCCGGCTACATCGCCCAGGAGCTCCT
>CAYVVQ010000167.1:0-6467 GCA_964454455.1 uncultured Desulfobacterales bacterium
CTCGCATCACGCATCACCCATCACTGGTATGGTACCATACCCACCGCCAAACGCATAGACGTGCATAGGGTATAGCCCACGCTATTAGCGAAAAGCACCAGGGCGATATTCACCGCTTCGTACGGCGGGTGAGGGGTTGAACGCGGCGGCACAGCCGCGCAGGTATGCCAGGGCCGTATCGCGCTTGCCGGCCAGCAACCAGCGTACACTCAGCGCCAGCGCATAGCGCACTTCGGCCGCATAAAAACGTGGCTTGTCATACCAGGCCAGATGTTTGGCAAAGAAGAGTTGTCGGCTCCGCGCTTCGTAGAAGTGTTTGAGCGCGGGAGCATCGCGGGTACTGCGCGACCCATGGTGCCAGGCGTGCGCCGACGGAACCAGGCCAACGCTATAGCCGGCCGCGTGCGCACGCAAGCTCACGTCAATATCCTCGTAGTACATAAAAAATTGCTCATCGAACCCGCCCACGGTTTGTACCATCTCGGTACGCAGGAGCGCTGCACAAAGGTACACATAATCAAGTGAAGCCGCGTCATACTGCCCCTGGTCTGGCTCGTCCGACCCCAGGTTGATAACGCGGCGGCCGGTATAGCGCCCGCCCACGGCCCAGAGATGGCCGGGCTTGTCGCTCAGGTAAACCTTGGCACTGGCTATCCCACAGCGCGGCGTGGCAAACATATGCTGCGCCAGACATTCCACCATATCGGGGGCAACCATAGCATCATTATTGAGCAGCAAAACCGCCGTCGCCCCCTGGGTTATAGCATGCCGTATCCCCAGGTTCATCGCTCTGGCAAACCCATAATTGGCGGACAAGGGCATCAGAACGACATCGGGCAACCGGCGGCGGAAGAGCGCGACCGAATCATCCTGCGAGCCATTATCTATCACGATAATAGAAGCGGGGGCCACGGTAGGACGCAACGCCGCAACACACGCGCACGTCTCTTCGGGGCAATTCCAGTTGAGAATAATACTCCAGATATGGGCCATCGTGTGCGTATCAGACATTCGGCTCCTGGTTCATGGAAAACAGCAGGACAATGGGAAACATGAGCAACACCCAGGAACACAAAAAGACACCCCACAGCAAGAGGGTGCCACACCGTACGTTGCTGGTGGTACCATCCGTGCCAATAAGAACGGGCGGTACCACCGGATTAAGTTCAATCATCATCACGGGATTGTTTAGTACGACTTTGACATTTTCTTACGTCGGTTGCGCTCTGCACGGCGGCGTTTCTCCTTGCGCTGCTCACTTTTCGAAATAAAGTGCATTTTATCACGATATATCTTGGTAATGCGCTCGGAAACTACGCCCTTGTTAAAGCGCCGTATCAACTGATCAACAGATTCACCTTCGCGTCGGTCTACTCTCATGGTTGTACGAGGCGGTACGAACCAGGAAGGGGCTCTGTATATATTTGTTCTCTCCATTGTGGAGAACAACATGCTTGCCCATTCCTACGCTCGTTCGTCTTCTCTTTCACCCCCTTTATCATCGTAAAATCGCACGCCTTTAGTATAGCGAAAATTGGCGTGCATGGCAAACGGCGCTGGCGACGGCACACGTGTTCACATATATGGGGCCGTTGCCTG
This sequence comes from uncultured Desulfobacterales bacterium, assembly GCA_964454455.1. Lineage (GTDB taxonomy): Bacteria > Desulfobacterota > DSM-4660 > Desulfatiglandales > HGW-15 > JAIPEI01. Next base: position 1,600 of record CAYVVQ010000167.1, read on the forward strand.
GGATCTCTCCCCCACCCCTCGCGTCCCCCTTACGGGCCGCTGCCCCCGCGCACCACCAGGGTATAGGGGCCGCTGCTGTCGCCATAGCCCCCCACGCGGATACGGTAGCGGCCACCGGTGGCCACGCTCCCACGCAACAGCGCGTCGCCCCCCCCGCCGCTATCGTCGTCGTGGATAACATACATTTCGGCGGGATCATAAAGCACCACGTAGGGATCAAGCGGATTATCAGAAGCACGCACCTGAAGATCAACCGTATCGCCCGCCGCAACGTTGAGGAAGAAATCATCGCTATCGCCCGGCGCACCAATCGTGCCGCTGATAACCTGGCCGGCGGCTATGGGCCCGCCGTCGGGGTCGCTGCCGGTGGCGTCGGCACAGGTGGGTTGCCCGCTATAGCGGTACACCTGGGCCAGCGTCCATCCGTGGTCGGCATAGCGGGCCAGCGTGCGCGTGCTGCTGCCATCCACCGGGTCGCTGATGGTATAGCCGCCGGGCACCTGGCCACCCCCACCCGTCACAACCACGAAATGCGTTCCGCCGGTGGGTGTGGTGATATGCACAATAACGGGGCGACCGGCCGCCAGTTCCTCATCCAGCGCGGCGTAGCTAAAGGGTTCCAGAAAGCTGATGCCCTGTACCATACCCTGGCTACATTGCGCGGCAACATCGCCCCACCAGAGCGGGCAGGCCAGTTCAGCCATACAGGTATTGAGCGTGGCGGGAGTGGTTGGCACACCGTAGTAGGTCAACAACAACGAGGCGGCAGTAACCGCGCACCCCGCACGACAAATCCGCTGCTCGCAGGGGAACATAAATGCGGCGTAGTTCTTCTGGTTCAGCACCGGAAAGGGACACGCCAGCGACGGTACGGCCCTGGGAGCGAGACGCTGTTCAAGCAGGGCCGCTTGCTTGGGACTATCGGAACGGGACGTAATACCGGTTGCAAGTTCGATACTGAAGCGGCCCGGCGGCGTTGACCAGCGGTCGTTGTAGGTGATGTGGGCCCCATCCGCGCTCCAACGCAGTACCCCCTCTGGCATGTGCGCAAACAACGATGGGCGGAAGGGGGCACCCTGTTGGATCAGAGCCGGGTTACTGCCGTCACGCTGCATCATCCAGAGTTGCAACCCGTCGTCGGGAGGTGAGTCGAGCGCTTTGGTCACATAGGCGATGTGGGTAGAGTCGGGCGACCAGATGGGCGGCGCCGACCAGAGCTGATCGCTAAACTGGGCCACGCGATAGGTGCCCGACCCATCCACATGCGCCACCCACAGCGCGGCGTTCATGGTGTTGGTAATTTCAGATGTGGCGTAGAGGACATAGTTTCCGTCGGGGGAGAGGACGACAAAATCATCAAAGAGCGGGTGGTTAAAACGGCTCTCGACGCTCACCACGGGGATAGTCGGGCCGCCCGCTTCGATAACGGCAATGTCAATAGTTTGTGGGCCATAGGTTACCGACAGTTCACGCGGGGGCGGCGTGGGGGAAGGGGGCGGCGGTATGGGGGTAGGGGTGGGGGTGGGCGGGACCGGGGCGCGTTCACATGTAAGGCCGGACGTCCGGGTGCTCGAAGGCCGCCTCGATCTCCCGCACCGCCTCCTTCCCTCTCCGGCGGCGATGGCGAACCAGGTACCTCAGGTCCTGGAGGATGGCGTAGTAAGCGGGCACCATGGAGAGGATGAGGAGCGTCGCGAAGATTAGCCCCCACATGATCGCCGTGGCCAGCGGCGCCCAGAAGGGAGACTTTCCCCCCAGACCGAAGGCCATGGGGGCCAGGCCGAAGATGGTGGTCAGCGAGGTGAGGAGGATCGGACGCATGCGCACGTGGCAGGCCCGCAGGATCGCCAGGTAGAGATTGTCCTCCTCCTTGCGGTACCGGTTGATGAAGTCGATCAGCACCAGCGAGTCGTTCACCACGATGCCCGTGAGGGTCAGGAGCCCCACCAGGGTGACGAAGGTCAGGGGGTTTCCGGTGACCAGGAGCCCGATGATCACCCCCAGCGTGACGAAGGGGATGGTGATCATGATGATGAAAGGCTGCCCGAAGGAGTTGAACTGGAGGGCCAGGATGAAGAAGATCAGGAAGAGCGCCAGCGCGCCGGCGTTCCTGAGCTCCAGGAGCGAGGTGTCCGTCTCCTCCTGGAGACCGCCCGCGATCATGCGGGCCCCGGGGTAGTCGCCGCGGATCTCCTCGAACCGTTCTCTGGCGATCTCGTTGGCCCTGACCGCGGTCATGCGATCCCCCCGGATGCTGGCCAGAAACCCCTCCTCCTCGCCCTTCTGCCCGGCCCGGATGTTCGCGGTCAGCTGGACGGTCTGCTTTCCCTTGTAGTGATAGATGTCGTGAAAACCGGGGACCATTCGGATCCGGGCGACCTCGCGGAGCGGGACGGTCCGTCCCCCCGGCAGGATGCACCGGAGCCGGGTCAAATCCTCGAAGTCCCGCCGGTACCCGGGAAGGACCCAAAGCTTGATCTCCCGCTCCTCGTCGCCCCGGTTGTAGGTGCCCACCGGAAGGCCGTGAAACGCCGCCTGGACCATCATCTCCAGGTCGGCCTGCGAGACACCCAGCTCCCGGGCGCGCGCCTCGTTCACGGTCACCTCCACGAACCGCTTGTCCCGGCTGTAGCTGTCCCGTACGTCCACGATCCCCGGGTGCCCGGACAGCGTCTCCTGAATGCGGCGGGAGATCTCCGCCGACTGCGCCCAGGCGGGCGCCTGGATCTTCAGATCCACGTCCGCACCCACGGGCGGTCCTTCCAGCATCCGCTCCAGCGCCAGGGCGACCGCCCCCTGGCCCGTCAGGTAGCGCTCGACGTCGTCGCGAACGGCCTCCAGGATCTCCTTCACGCTTCGATCCCGCTCCTCCTGATGGGTGAGCACCACGTTGAGCATGCCATAGTGGGGCCCGTAGAGCGGCTCGTAGTTCACCTCCTTCATGCCGGCGACGGCGATGGGGGCCGCCAGATCGGGGCCCACCTCCCGCTTCACCAGGTCAGAGAGCCCCATCAGAACGGCCTCGCTCCGGTCGAGGGACGTGCCCACGGGCAGGTCGAAGTGGATGTTGAAGCGGGGGTAGGCGTCGGTCTTGGGAAACATCTCGAAGTCGGTCTGAAAGTAGAGCACGAAGGCCAGGACGGTGGAGAGCACGCTTACCAGCACCGACACGTAGCGATGCCGGAGGAGGCACCTCAGGTAGGGGTAGTAGAGGCGGCGGATCGGGGTGAAGACGTCCGGTCCCCGCCTCCCGGTGAGCCGCGGGAGAGATTTTTCCGGCGTCAGCTCCACCACGTGGCTGGGGAGCATGAAGAATACCTCGAAGAGCGAGGCGGCCAGGGCGAAGAGCACGACCTGGGGAAGGATGGCCAGGTAGCGCCCGATCACGCCGGTCACCATGAAGAGGAGCGGGAAGAAGGCCGCCATGTTCGTGGTGACCGAGGCCAGCACGGGACCGAAGACCTCCCGGCTCCCCTGGATCGCCGCCTGGACCGGCTTCATGCCGGTCTCCATGTAGCGGAAGATGTTCTCCAGGACCACGATGGCGTCGTCCACGAGGATCCCCAGCACCAGAATGAGCCCGAAGAGCGTGACCCCGTCGATGGCCAGGCCGAAGGCGTGCATCAGCGTGAAGGTGATGAGGAACGCCACGGGGATGCCGATGGAGGCGTATACGGCGTTCCGGAGGCCCAGCGCGATCCAGAGGATGAAGAACACGGCCAGGACCCCCAGGAGGGCGTTGCTCTGAAGCTCGCGGATCCGCTTCTGGCTCACGCGGGCCTGGTCGAAGTACAATGTCCAGTCCAGACCCGGGAGCCGGTCCCCCGCGTCCGCCATCAACCGCTTGACCTCGTCCACGATCCGGATCATGTCCGTGTTCTTCTTGCGCTGGACCGCCAGGACGAGGGCCTTCTCCTTGTCGATGAAGGTCCGGGTGACGGCGCGCTCCAGGGCCGGCCTCACCCGGGCGACGTCCTGGAGGTACACGGTGCCCCCGTCGCCGCCCACGAGGGCGACCCCGCCCAGCTGCTCCGGGAGGTCCGGCTCCCCCACCAGCCGGATGGTGGCCTCGTGCTCCCCCATCTCCAAAACGCCCCCGGGGCGGTTCCTGGACCGCTCCGCCAGGGCCCGGGCCACCTGGGGAACGGTGATCCCGTAGCCGGCCATCCGCAGGGGGTCGAGCTCGACCCAGACCTCCTGCTCCCGCTCCCCGTACATGTTGATCTCCGAGACCCCGTCGATCTCCTCGAGGAGGTCCCCCACGTCGGAGGCGATGTCCTGGAGCTGCATCATGGGAAGGGAGCCGGAAAGGCCCACCAGGCAGACGGGAAACACCGCCGTGTCGATCTCCAGGACCCGCGGGGCCTCCGACTCCGCGGGCAGGTCGTCCACGCGGTCCACGGCGTTACGGACCTCCTGCATGCCCTGGTCGATCTCCCGCTCCGAGAGGTGGGTTTGAAAGAAGACGTCGATCTTGGAGGTGCTCTCGTAGGAGTTGGACTCGAAGCGCCGAATCTCGGAGATGCCCTGGAGCTCCTTCTCGATCCGGTTGGTGACGAGCTTCTCCATCTCCTCGGGGGAGAACCCGGGGCAGACGGTGATCACCATGGCCCTCCCCACGGTGAGGTCCGGCTCCAGGTAGCGGGGCATGGCCCGGTAGGCGTAGACGCCGAGGACCACGAGCAGCAGCAGGGTCATCCGGACCACCACGGGGCGCTCTATGCCGAATCGGGTCAGAAACATGACGGTGTCGTAAAAAGCCCCAAGGCGGGCTGACGCCCGCAACCCAGCAGAGGAACGACCGGCTCTGGAGTCCGCCGCCTGCGCCTCGGGGTGAACAACCTCTTGGCTATAGCGCCTCCAGCGGC
>CAYVVQ010000168.1:0-6361 GCA_964454455.1 uncultured Desulfobacterales bacterium
GAGCACGGCTCCGCGCGACAGCCGGGACCGCGGGATCACGCGCACCTTGATCCGGGCGATCCTGGCGTGGGTGCTCCTGGCCGCGGGGCCGGGCCATGCCTTCGAAAAGGAGTCCCTCCCCCTGGACCGGGCCCTGGAGGCGGCGGCCCTCGACCGGGACGACGTCTCCGTCCGCCTGGAGGAGCGCGAGCCTCCCGGGGGGTCCCCGCTCTTCGAGCAGTGGATGTCCGCCCCGCTGGAGGCGCCGTCCGGGGGCCGGCGGCTGGCCCTGCATCTCCTGTCCCTGGCGGCCGAGCCCCATGCATGGCAGGCCGCCCTGCCCCTGCTCGAGGGCCGGGACCGGCCGGTGCCGGTCCCCCGGCCCTCCGCGTCGGCCGGTGTCGCAGGGCTCCCCGAGCACCTCTCGCCCGCCGTACGGCAGGTCCTTTCCGGGCTGCTGGCGGCCGTTTCCGCCGCGGAGGAGGATCTCCGGGCGGCCTTCCGTGAGGTGACGACCGGGGAGATCCGGCTGATCGAGCGCCGGCTCTTTCCGGAAGGTCTGGGCCCCCTCCCGGGGGAGGAGCCCCTGTACGATCCCGGGGCCCTGGAGGAGACCCGGGAGGCGCTTCGAGCTGCGGAGTCCGTGGACCGCGAGGCCCTCGCGCGGGCGGGCGCGGTCCTGGCCCGGGCCGCCCGGGAGGCGGCCGGGGTGCTTTCCCGGGACGAGGCCTTTCTCGCCCGCCGGGAGGCCGTGCAGTTCTCGACCGCAGCGGGCGAGGTCCGCATCGGCGGAGCGGGGCCGGACGTCCACCGGGGCCCCGCCCTGCTCATCCTGGACCCGGGCGGCGACGACGTCTACCTGGGCCCGGTGGCCTCGGCCGGACCGGGCCGGTGCGCCCTGGTCATCGACCTCGCGGGGGACGACGCCTACCTCGGGGGGGACCGTACCCAGGGCGCGGGCGTCCGCGGCGCCGGCCTCCTCCTGGACATGGCCGGGGACGATCTCTACCGCGCGGGGTCCGGCGCACAGGGAGCCGGGGTGTTCGGCGTGGGGCTGCTCGTGGACGTCGAAGGTGACGACCGGTACGTGGGCGGCCGCTTCACGCAGGCCGCCGCCCTGTGGGGCTGGGGAGGGCTCCTGGACCTGGACGGAAACGACCTCTACCAGTGCGCGTCCCGGGGGCAGGCCTTCACCTGGCTCCGCGGCGGCGCGTGCCTTCTCGACGCCTGCGGGGACGACCGCTACATCTCCGGCCTGGGCCGCCCGGACCCCCGGGAGCCGGACATGAACCAGAGCTTCGCCCAGGGCTTCGCCATGGGCCTCCGAAACCTCTGCCCGGGCGGCACCGCCCTGCTGCTGGACGGGGCCGGAAACGACGTCTACGAGGGCCAGTACTTCGCCCAGGGCGCATCCTACTGGATGGGCGTGGGCGTCCTCTACGACCGGTCGGGCCGGGACAGCTACCTGGCCCGGCGGTACGCGCAGGGCGCCGGGATCCATCTCTCCTTCGGCATGCTCCTGGACGAGGAAGGCGACGACCGGACGGTCTCGTGGGGGGTGAGCCAGGGGTGCGGCCACGACTTCGGGGTGGGCGTCCTGGTCAACGGGACGGGCAACGACGTTTACGCGGCCGACTGGCTGAGCATGGGAGCGTCCGAGGCGAACGGCATCGGGATCTTTGCGGACGAACGGGGCGACGACGGCTACGAGACCCGGGCGGGTGCGGGCTTCGGCGGGCTCACCCCGTCGCGGAGGTCCGGCGGCCTGGGCCTCTTCCTGGACGCGGGCGGGCGCGACCGGTACTCGAAGCGGGGCTCGAACGACCAGATCTGGTTCGCGAACCGCTGGGCCGTGGGCCTCGACGCGGAGGCCGGCGGGACGAGCGGGCTCCTCCCTCCCCCGCGGGAGGAGCCGGGATCGTGCGGCCCCGGCGCGGCCGAACGGGAACGGGAGGAGGAGGCACGCCGGCTGGCCGAGGCCCTGGAGGCGTCGGAGGGCCTGTCCCCCACCGGCAGGGTGGAGGCCCTCCTCGCCGCGGCCGCCCACTGGGGGCTCGAGCGGGACCTTCCGGCGAAGGCCCGGAAACGGCTCCTGTCCCTGGACCCGGACCTGTCCGTGCCCGTGCTGGCGGAACGCCTGGACACGCCCGGCATCCTGGAGTGGATCGTCATGACCGAGCTCTTCTCGGTCCACGCCCGCGCCGCCTTCCCGCTCCTCTACGAGAAAGCGGTGAACGGAACAGGCGCGGCGCGGGTGCGGGCCCTCCACGCCCTGGCCGGCCTGCGGGACACGCGCTCGCTCGACGCCTGCCTGAACGGGTTGGCGGCTCCGGAGCCGGCGGTCCGGGCCGCCGCGGGCCGGGCCCTGGGGGAGATGCTGGAACGGGGACGCCTGGACGCGCTGGCTCCCCTGGCGCGGGCCCTGGAACGGGCCGGGGAGGCCCGGTCGGTCGATCCCCTGACCGCCCACCTGGCCGACGAGGACCGGATGCAGGCCGCCCTCTCGGTGGCGACCCGCTGCGTGGAGATGCCCTACGAGACCTACGAGCGGTTTTCCCGCGGCGAACCGGCCCGCTTCCTCCTGGGTCACCGGGAGGCCCTCGAGAGGGTTCTGGGAAGGTGGATCCGGGACATCCGCCGCCCGGGCCCGGCCGTCCCCGCTCTGCAGGCCCTTCTCGGGGACCCGGTCCCGTCCGTCCGCGCCGCGGCGGCCTATGCCCTGGGCCAGATGGAGGAGGGTTCCGCCCTGGAAAGGCTCCCGTCCCTGCTCCGGGACGGGGACCCGTCGGTCCGGGACGCGGCCGCCCTCGCCCTGGCGTTCTTCGGGGACCGGGCGGTCGCACCGGTCTCGCGGATCATGGATCGGGCGGACGTGGGGATCTGCATCATCGGGCTGGACATCCTCGGCCGGATCGGCACGCCGGGAGCCCGGGCCGAGACTTCAGGTTTCCTGGATCACCCGGACCCGGTGGTCCGAAAAGCGGCGGAGCAGGCCCTGGGCCTGAGATAGCCGCCTCACCCCTTCTCGACGGGTGAAGGGATGGTGAGCACGGGGCAGGGGGCCAGACGGACCACCTTCTCGGCCACGGATCCGAACACGAACCGGCGCCAGCCGGTCCAGCCGTGGGTGGCGATCACGATGACGTCCGCCTTCTCCTGCTCCGCGACCGCGGCGATCTCTTCGGCCGGGATGCCCCGAACCACCATGGACCTCGCCTGAACCCCCTCCGATTTCAGCTGGTCCGCCGTCTCCTCCAGGGTCTTTCCGGCGCCCTCCTCCAACTCCTGCATCACAGTGGACATCTCGAGGCCCGAATGGGCGGGGGGGCCGCTCGGCGGAATCATTCGAACCGGCGCAACCACGTGGATCAGGATGCACTCGGCCTCGTCTCGTCGGGCCAGCATCTTCGCCGCCTCGACACCGTTGTTCGCGGGCTCGGAGAAGTCGGTGGGGGCCAGGATCTTGTGAAACGGTACCATCTGTCCGCCTCCTGTTCCGGTTCCCGGTCCGTTCGTCGGAATCCGGGGGACCTGAAGAGTGCCTGCTTCGCAAAGAACCGCTCAGCCGCCGATGGAAATGCGGAAAGAACGGGGTTCCATGAACGCCAGGGTGTCCTTTTCCATGATAACCACGAAAGCCCGTTCCGCACAACGCCGTTTTGGCGGAACCGGCTGCGACCTCAAGCGGACCCGCCGAAGTAGGAGGCCGCCTGCTCCGGAGAGATGGAGGGCCACGAGGAAAGGAAGCGATCCAGCACGCGTCGAACCCGCTCGATCGACCGGTGAAGCCTCCCCATGGGAATTTCCCCGTGGAGAAGCCTGGAGCGGATGGTGGCCTGCGCTTCCGCAACCAGGCCCTGGTCCTCGCACACCAGGAGGATGTCCGCACCCGCAGCGAAGGCCGCCGCGGCCCCCTCGGGGACGCCCCATCCCGAGGCGATGGCGCCCATCTCCAGGTCGTCGGTGATGATCAGGCCGTCGTAGTCGAGCCGTTCCCGCAGCAGCCCTTTCAGAACGGCCTCGGACAGGGTCGCGGGCGTGCCCGGATCGATGGAGGGGTAAACGGCGTGCGACGTCATCACCGCGGCCACACCCTCCTCGACGGCGGCGCGAAAGGGAACGAGGTTGACCGTCTCCAGCTCCTCCTCGGACAGCAGGATCTCGGGAAGGCGTACGTGGGGGTCTTCCGCCGTCCGGCCCAGGCCCGGGAAGTGCTTGGCCACGGCCATGATCCCGCCGGCCTGGAGGGCCCGGATCACGATTCTCCCCAGCTCCGCGACCCGCCGGGGCTCCTCCCCGAAGGTCCTGCCCCTGAGGTGCTCCTCCACGGGTCCGCGGCCCACGTCCAGGACCGGCGCCATGTCCATGTTCAGACCGACCAGCCCCATCTCCCGCGCCGTGGTGCGTGCGAAGGCTTCCGCCTGCACCTCCGGGCTATCGGACCGTCCGATCGATTCGTTGCCCGGGAACTCGGTGAACGGGGCCTTCAGCCGCGCCACCCGGCCGCCCTCCTGGTCCACGGCCAGGATCAGCGGCATCCCGTGGGCGTCCAGGGCGATCTCCTGAAGCCTCCGGCAGAGCCCGGCCAGCTGAACCGGATCCTCCACGTTCCGGCTGAAGAGGATCATACCGCTGGGATGGAGCTTGCGAATCAGCCGTTCGGTCTCCCGGTCCACCCGGGTCCCCGGCATCCCGCACATGAAGAGCCGGCCGATCTTCCGGTCCAGTTCCGCGAGCTCGAGCGTCGTGTTCACGTCTCAAATCCCCTCCGGTCCGGCGGATGGGCGAAAATACGCCCACCCGCCGCCTGCGGCCTCGGTGTGAACAACGTCTAACCCGAATCGTCTTGAAATGCAACGGGAATCCGGAGCTTTCGCCGTCCCGCGCAGACGAAGAGCCGCACCCGACCGCCCTTCGCGCATGTTCACCGTTCGCGGGCACGGCTCTCGCCCGCCCCCCTCGTGCGCTGTTTTCTCACGGTCGGCCGGCTGCAGATCAGGTCGGCGAGGGGTCCGCGAACAGGGCTCTCAGGAGACGGGCGAGCTCCGCCATGTCGATCGGCTTGGTGAGATACCCGGCAATGGCCCGCCGGGTGCGGGCGTCGATGCCTTGCGGTCCGTCCTGATCGTAGCCCGAGAGGAGGATGATGCGGGCCCCGGGATCCACCCCGAGAATGTGCTCCATGCAGACCACGCCGTCCATGCCGGACATGTTACGGTCCATGATCACGAGATCGGGTCGGTTCCTCCGGAAGGAGTCGACGGCCTCGCGACCGGTCGTGGCCGACGCGGTCTCGAACCCCAGGGAGCCGAGAAGGTCCTCGAGCGCACGGGCCATGGCCTCCTCGTCGTCCACCACCAGAACGCATCGGCCCTGGCCGTTCACGGCGATCCTCGGGACGCCTTCGTGGATCTCCTCCGGGCCGAAGCCCGCGGGCGGCAGGACCACCTGGAAGGTCGTTCCCTCCCCCGGCGTGGACTGGACGCGGATGCCGCCGCCATGGTTCTTGATGATGCCGTAGCTCGTGGACAGCCCCAGGCCGGTCCCCGCGTTGACCTCCTTGGTGGTGAAAAAGGGGTCGAAGCAGCTCTTCCGGGTCTCGGGTTCCATGCCCACGCCGGTGTCCGAGACCTCCACGCTGATCCGGTCCTCCTCCCGCACCGCCCGGATCCGGAGCAGCCCGCCGCCCGGCATGGCGTCCCGCGCATTCGTGCAGAGGTTCATGAACACCTGGCGCAGGCCGGGGTCGTCCCCCAGGATGGGAAGGCTCTGCGGCGCCTCCAGGCGGATCTCGACCTTGCGGTCGAAGGACTGGCTGGCCAGTTCGCGGGTCTCCTCCAGGATCTCCACCAGGTCGACGACCCGAAACCGGTCGTCCCTCGGCTTGCGCGCGAACTGCATGAGCCCCTCGACCAGCTGGGAGCCGCGCGTCACGTAGCGATCCAGGCGGGTCGAGATCTCCACCAGCTCGGGTGCGTCGCCGTGCTTCAAATGGAGCAGCTGGCCGTTCACGGAGATCCCGGCCAGAATGTTTCTGAAGTTGTGGGCCACGCCGCTGGCGATGGTCCCGATGGACTCCATCTTCTGGGCGTGCTGGAGCTGGGCCTGGAGCTTCCGGGTCTCGGTGACGTCCCGGAGCACCATCAGAATTCCGGCCGGGCCGCCCTGGTGGTCGTTGTAGCGGGAGGTGCTGATGCTCACGTCCAGGATCCGGCCGTCCTTGGTCAACCTCCTGGTCTCGAAGCCCTGGTCCCCCGTTCCCCGCTCCTTGAGGGCCCGGAGGATGGCCCCGGTGCGGTCCTGCTCATTCTCGGGAACAAAGGGCAGGGTCCGGCCCCGGACCTCCTCCGGCTCCCACCCGAAGGTCCGCGTGAAGGAGGGG
>CAYVVQ010000169.1:0-6297 GCA_964454455.1 uncultured Desulfobacterales bacterium
CTCTGCCGGGTTGCGGGCGTCAGCCCGCCTCAAGTGGATTGGTCTTCGGCCTCTTCCCGGATGGATCGAAGGCAGTCCTGGGGAAACCGGTGGGTCCCCTTCCGGTCCAGGGAGACCTCGATGAGGGCGTCCGGGTCGTTCTTGGCGGTGTCCGGGTCGGTGACGATCCCGTGAAGACCGACGAACCGGTCCATGTAGTCCTCCCAGCTCTCGTCGGTGGAGCGTCTGTACACCTCCACCCGCTGGCCCCTTCGAAACGTCATGCGCCTTCACCTCCTTGATCGTCTTGGCGAAGACCGGGCGCGGCGATGTCCGCGTGGCCGCGACCCAGGGCCTTCCGGCCGCACTCCGTGCAGAGCCTGCCCTGGGCCCCGTGCACGGCCAGGCCCTTCACGCGGTCCCGGATGTAGTCGTGGTACCGGGCCGGCCCCAGGGAGGCCCCGCAGCGGCTGCAGCGCTCGATCCTCAACCGGTTCAGGACCGTGCCGCAGAGGCTCAGGATCCGCTCCTCCCCCCGCTCCTCCATCCGCATGGCCCCGGTGGGGCAGTTCTCCGCGCACGCCCCGCACAGGATGCACCGCTCCGCCGTGGTGCGGAGGTCGGTCGCCACCGGGTGATCGAAGTCGAAGTGGCCCAGCTGGAGGGCATTGACGCCCATCCGGTCGCGGCAGATCTCCACGCAGCGGCCGCAGCGGATGCAGACGTCGCAGCGGAGGCACCGGCGGCCTTCGTTCCGGGCCTGCCCCTCGGTGAGGCCCAGCTCCACCTGCTGGAAGGTGATGCGGCGCCGCTCCCGGTTGAGCGTGGCCATCTCGGGCCGCTTCGACCCCATCTTGTCGGCGGCGGAGGTCTCCAGGAAGGGGAGGCGCTGGCGCCGCACCGGGACCGGCGGCAGGTTGGGCTGGGGCAGGCCCTGAAGGTAGCGGTCCATGGCCAGGGCCGCCCGTTTCCCCGCACCGATGGCCTCCACCACGGTGGCCGGCCCCAGGACCGCGTCCCCGCCGGCGAACACGCCCGGGACCGAGGTCTCCATGCTGGCGGTCCGGGCCGAGATGGTCCTCCGGTGGGTCCACGTCAGGCCCTTCCACGCGTCGATGCCGGCCGGATCCACCTCCTGGCCGATGGCGGTGATGACGGCGTCCAGGTCCATGAGGTGATCGCTCCCCTCCACCGCCACGGGACGGCGCCTTCCGCTCTCGTCCGGTGGGCCGAGCTCGGTCCGGATGCAGGAGAGGCCCGAGACGCAATCGTCCGTGCACGCCACCTCCGTGGGCACGGTGAGAAAGCAGAACCGGACGCCCTCCTCCTCGGCCTGGAGCATCTCCTCCTCGCTCGCGGGCATCTCGGACCGGGTCCGCCGGTAGATGAGGGTGACCTCCTCGGCCCCGAGGCGGAGGGAGGTGCGGGCCGCGTCGACGGCCACGTTTCCACCGCCGATGACCGCCACCCGGCGACCCGGCCGGCGGCGGTCCCCCAGGGCCGTGCGGCGGAGAAAACTCACCGCCTCCAGGACCTGGGGCGCCTGATCCTCCCCCGGGATGCGCATGGCGTAGGCGCTGTGGGCGCCCACGGCCAGGAAGTAGGCGTCGAACCCCTCGTCCTGGAGATCGTCGAGGCTCACGTCCCGGCCGAGCCGGGTGTTGAAGCGGAAGGTCACGCCCAGCTCCTCGATAGCCGCCACCTCCCGGTCGATCACCTCCCTGGGGAGGCGGTAACGGGGGATGCCCACCATGAGCATGCCCCCTGCGTAGGGGAGCTCCTCGATGACCTCCACGCGGTGTCCTTTCAAGGCGAGGTAGTAGGCCGAGGTCAGCCCGGCCGGCCCGGCGCCCACCACGCAGACCCGCTTCCCCGTGTCCGGGACCTTCTCCGGGTTGCGGTAGCGGCCCTCGGAGATGGCGCGCTCCGCGGCAAAGGCTTTCAAGTCCTTGATGGCGATGGGCGTGTCGATGCGCCCCCGGACGCACATGAACTCGCACGGATGGGTGCAGACCAGCCCGCAGACCCACGGGAAGGGGTTGTCCTTCCGGATGAGCTCCACGGCCTCGTCCTCGCGGCCCATGGCGATCAGGGTGACGTAACCCGACACGTCGATCCCCGCCGGGCAGGCCATCTGGCAGGGGGCGGGGGTGAGCCTCCGGCAGTCCCCGGTGGGGCAGTTGCCGGTCTCGATGTGGCTCCGGAACACCTCGCCGTGCGCGTCCAGGGCGTCGAGGAGCCGTTGCCCCGCGTTTCGGCAGACCGGGTCCGGGCCCTCCTCCACCAGCCGCTCCGCCGTGGAGCGCAGCAGGGAAAGGTGGTCGGGTCCGGCGCTGCCCGCGGAGATGTCCTCCAGGAGCTCCAGGAGGCTCTCGACCCGCTGCCGGCACCGGGGGTGGACCAGGCGTCCCGTGGTGGAGAGCTCGGACAGCTCGCCCGCGGCCTTGAACACCTCGCAGGAGGCCTCTTTCATGGAACCCCTCCTCTCCCGCGCCTCATGTCTCGTCCAGGGCCGCCACGGCCCGGGCATAGCGCTCCCTTCGCACCGGGTGAATGCTGTTGGGGTCACCGAAATGGAGGCAGCGGGTGGTGCAGACGGTCACGCACGCGGGATCCAGGCCCTGGTCCACCCGGTCCATGCAGTAGTCGCACTTGACCGCCTTGCGGGTTTCGGGGTCCCACTGGGGCGCGCCCCAGGGGCAGGCGGACATGCAGGTCTTGCAGCCCACGCAGAGCTCGGGGTCCACGAAGACGATGCCGTCCGACGGGCGCTTCTGCATGGCGCCGGTGGGGCAGGCGGCCACGCACCAGGGATCCTCGCAGTGAAAGCAGTGCATGAAGGTGTAGGCCGCCCTGGGCAGCCCGCCGTCGAGGCTCGGACCCACCGTGACGATCTGGCTGATCTTCGGCCCCACGGGGAGCTCCTTGTGGCTCTTGCAGGCGACCGCGCAGGCGTGGCACCCGATGCATTTCTTTTTGTCCTGAAACAGGAAGTAGTCGCTCATGGCTTCTCCTGGAAACGTTTCACTCCGGGGAGCGCGGGGGACGCACGGACACGAAGGTGTGGTGGAAGGCCGGGCTCCCCCCGACCTCGTCCGAGACGTTCTCCTGCAGCACGGCGTCGCTGACACCCCTGCCGCAGGTGCGGGCGGCGCGCCGGGCCTCGTGCCCGAAGCCGTGCACCATGAAGACCGCCTCCGGGTGGATCAGGTCCGTGACAAAGGCCTTCATGCGGCCGGATCCCCGCTCCGATGCGACCTCGACGGGGTCCCCGTCCCGAATGCCCAGGGCCTCGGCGGGTTCGCTGTGGATCCAGAGCGCGTTTTCGGGGCAGAGCTCGTGGAGGTACGGGTTGTTCTGCGTCGAGACGTGGGTGTGAAGCGCCACGCGGCCGGTGGTGAGGCGGAACCGGCCTTCGGGCGGACGGGGCACGGGCTCGTAAGGGGGGAAGGAGGCGTAGCCGGCGTCCTCCAGCAGGGAGGAGACGAGCTCGATCTTCCCGGAGGGGGTCTTGAAGGCGAGACCCTCGGCGCGGTCCCAGAAGATGGGCCTGTCCGCGTAAGCGACGAACCCGGCCTCGTCGAAGTCCTCGAGGCGGAAGCCGGTCCCCTCCAGCTGCCACCGGACCAGATCCTCCACGCTCTCGTAGGGGAAGTAGGCCCCGATCCCGAGCCGCTCCCCCAGGCTTTTGAGGATAACGGGCCCGCTCAGGGTGTCGTACCGCGGCTCCACGGCCTTGCGCCGGAGGAACATCTGGGGCTTCAGGCCGTTGGCCTGCTGAATGCAGTCCGTGCGCTCCAGGTAGGTGGACTCGGGAAGGATTACGTCCGCGTACCAGGCGATGTCGCTGTAGTTCACATCGATGGCCACGATGAGGTCCAGCTTCTCCAGGGCCTTCTTGGTCAGGTTCGTGTCGGGGATGGACATGAGCGGGTCGAACCGGTAGGCGATCAGAGCCTTGACGGGATAGGGGTCCTCGTCCAGGATGGCCCGGGGCAGGCGCTGGGCCACGCCGTGGTTCGGATCCGGCAGGGGAAAGTCGGGCGTGCCCACCTTGTCGAACCGGGGGGCGTCGACGGGCGGGAAGGCCTGCTCCGTGAGCTTCCGCGCGGGTTTCCCCCCCACCTCGCCCGGACCCTTCTTGAAGAAGTACCCGCCCTTGGCCTCGATGCTGCCCATGAGGACGTTCAGGATCAGGATGGAGCGTCGGAGGTGGATCTCGTTCGTGTGATTGGCGCCCCGGTAGCCGAAGTGGAAGATCACCGACGGCTTGTCGCGGCTGATCTCGCGGGCCAGTTCCGCGATCTCCCCGGCGGGGATCCCGGTCTCCTGCTCCGCCCACCCGGGCGTGCAGGGCTCCACAAAGGCGCGAAGCGCGTCGAGACCTTCGACCCATTGCTCGACGTACTCGGCGTCGTGAAGCGCTTCCTTCAGGATCACGTGGATGAGTGCGTAGTTCAGCGCCAGGTCCGTGCCGGGCCGGATCATCCAGTAGCGGTGGGCCTTGGTGGCGGTCACGGTGACGCGCGGGTCGATGTAGGTGAGGCGGGCCCCGGCGTCCAGGGCCTTCATGAGGGCCCGGACCTGCTTCACCTCCACGGACTCGAAGAAGTTCCGGCCGTAGAGCACGATGTGCCGGGTGTTGGCGTAGTCCATCCCCATCTGCCCGTCCGTGTACCCGAACAGGCTGCGGCAGGCCGTGTTCACCGACCCCTTGCACAGGGCGTCGTGGGTGAAGTGGTTGGGGGAGCCGAGGGCCTTCAAAAAGGTCTTGCTCACGTGGGTGCTGAGCTGGGTCCGCTCTCCCAGCACCAGGCTGCGGGGGCCGTATCGGTCGATCACCTCGCGGAGCCTGGCGGCCGTGTGGTCCAGGGCCTCGTCCCAGCTCGCCTCCCGCCACTCACCGGAGCCGCGGGGCCCGGTTCGGATCAGGGGTGTCCGGACCCTCTGGGGATCGTACAGAAAGGACTTGCCCGCGGCGCCACGGGGGCACAGGCTCCCCTCCATGCCCGCAACCTTCGGGTTGCCCTCGATGAAGGTCACCTTCCCGTCCTCCACGGTGACCCGGATGGGACAGCGCACGGAGCACATGAAACACAAACTGAACGCCTCACTCTTCATGGTGGTCTCCTGACTTGTTCGCACACCGGCATACAGGGTACCCAATCCGTGGCGAATGCACACGAGAAAGCTGCTCGGGGACTTTCCGGCTCCCTGGGTTCCACGGAAGATCCGGCGAACGCCGGCGGAGCATTCCTGGGAGAGGGTCTAAGCAAAACCCGTGCCCCTGCGCAACGCCCGCCGAGTAACGGTCCGGTCCGGGGAGCCTCCATCCGCGTGCAGAGGAATAAGCCCACGGAGCCTTGCCGGCCGCGGGAATCGAGTACACCGGGCCGAAGGCGGCGCAGCTGCCCCGGCCCGCAAAACTCCCGCCTGGGCGGGCGGGTGCAGCAATCTGTTTGCACACGGCTCGAAAACCGCCTATCATGAAGGCTCCATGCTTTGGATCATTCCACGATATCAACGGCTTCTGAGTGCAAGCCGTTTTTTGCACCGGGGGTGTCGACGCCCGGCGTCCGTGCTCGCCGTGACGGCGGCTCTGGTCGCTGCGCCCGCCTCCGTCTCGGCCATCCAGGTCCACCCAGCGCCCGAGGGGCTGTACGCGCACCAGATCGCCCACCTGTTTCTCGCCCTCTCCCTCGGGTTCTTCGCGTTCTGGCTCCAGCGGAGGAGGCTGGTGGAAACCCGCGGGTGGCGCCTGATCCAGGCCGCCTGCCTCCTGCTCGTGCTCTGGAACCTCGCGGCCATGACCGGGCACCATCTGGAGGGACGCCTGCCGGAGGAGGCGCTCCGGTCGGTGGACGGCGAACGGTTCCTGGCGGTGGACGGCCCGTGGACGGTCCTCTACTACTTCCTCAAGATGGACCACTTCTTCTGCGTCCCGGCCATGGCCCTTTTCTACCTGGGGTTGAGACGCCTCAGGGGAGGCTCGGGGGGAGAGACGCCGTGAGCCCGCTCCTCCTTCCGCTCTGGCCGGTCAAGGCCGTGGACATCGCCGGCTCCACCCTGATGATCGTGCTCTCCGTGCTCTGCGTGCGGGACGCCTTCGGCCTGGGTCGCCGGGAGCCGCAGAGCGTGATCTGGACCTATCTCCGCTGGTTCGCCCTGGCGCTCCTCCTCTTCTCGGTCTCCCGCTCCGTGAGCCACCTGATCAAGTACCTTCTCGTGGACATCGGCCGGCACGATGACTGGATCGCGCTGCGACCGCTGACGGGCTCGCTCAACACCATCTCTTTCGTCATCGTGGGCTCCATCACC
>CAYVVQ010000170.1:0-1278 GCA_964454455.1 uncultured Desulfobacterales bacterium
AATGATGAGAGAGCACCTTGCAGCCCTCAAAAAAACCGTGTCGTCCTAACAAAAGCCTAACAAAGGAGGGGTAGTCATTTGCAGGTGAATCCATAGGAGAAGGAGGACGGCATGATCTCGGAGACGTGCGACCTCGCTGAGTTCTTCCGGAAAGTCGAGACCCGTGACTTGCTGGAGATGATCTACACCGCCGAGCAGGAGGCGACCTCCGCGGAGCGGAGCCTCTACCACCCCAAGGGGTGCCCGGAGGCGAACCGGAAGGCTTGCCACGATTACGTGGAGGCCTTGAAGTCCCTCATCGGATACCTTCGCTACAACGTCCGGCTGCCCGTCTCCGAGGCATGGCTGGAGTACTTCCAGCACGCGGAGTCGGAGATCGAGCGGTATCGCCGAGCACCCACACCCAAGGCCTGAACATCCCTCACCGCCATAGGCCCCGGCTGGCCCCGGCGGAGTGCCGGCCCCGGCACTCCGCCGGGAACCAGCCCTCAAGTTACTGACTCCTTCCTCCCCGCGCCGGGCCGCAAGTCATTAGTCTTATTCGAGAATTCAACGAAACCCAACAGACGCCCAACCAGCCCCGGCTATAGACTCCGTTGAAAACGAGACCCGCCGGGACCTTTCGAGCGGTTTCGACTGCTGAAACGGCCTGCCAACGAAACCCCCGCCATCCCTTGGATTCGGGCTGTGCCGCGGGGTTTCATCTTCCGCGATCTCGGCTCCGGGGCTCGCTCTGCGTTACCTCGACGGCCCCGCCGGGTCATTCAGAAAGGAGAGGCCGGCCCGTGTTTCTCAAGTGGCTGCCCTACAGTCCATCATTCGCCGGCTGATCTCGTTCTACGCCGATCTAAAGGCGGGCCGGTCCCCGGATCCCTGGCTCTCACCATAAAGGGTCGCCGCCCCGAGACCGCCGCCAACGGACGAGCCAGACCATGACGGCCGCGGTCCCTGCAAAGAGGGTGAAGCCGACCGCCAAGTGGACCGGGGCCCAGCGTCTTTCCTCCGGGGTAGGCTTCCCGCTCGTGTCCACCTTCAGCACGGTGCGGGCCGGCTCGGTGCCGGGGTTGTGCAGGTAGAACACCCACACCCGCCCCGCCCCGACCTCGTGGTGCCAGGGAAGAAAGGAGTTGTCTCGAATCGAGGTCACCCCCAGCCAGGTCTTTCGGACGTGGGAGCGGATCTGCTCCGCGTCCGGGGGAGGGCCGGGACGGATGTTCGGATAGGCGAGATAGAGGTCCACAGGCCGTGAGGAGAAGAAGTTCACACGCCACCGGCGTT
>CAYVVQ010000170.1:1378-3506 GCA_964454455.1 uncultured Desulfobacterales bacterium
TGCGTTGTATGGGGGCAGAAGCATGCAGCACGAACATGACCACGAAACGGAGGAGAGGAAGATGAAGACAGGATGGGTGATCGCAGGTATGATGCTGTGTCTGGCGGCCGCCGGGCCGGTCCAGGCCGAGAACGAGCGCCTCGACCGCAAGGGGGATCGCATCGAGCGGCGCTTGGATCGCAAGGGGGACCGGGTCGACCACCGTCTGGACCGCAGGGGAGACCGGATCGAGCACCGGTTCGACCGGCGCTCCCAGTGGGCCTCGGACCACGGGCGGGACAAGCTGGCCGACCGTCTGGATCACAAGGGGGACCGCATCGAGCGGCGTCTCGACCGCAAGGGAGACCTGATTGACCACCGGCTGGATCGGAAGGGGAATCGGATCGACTGCAGGCTCGACCGGCGCGGCAGCCGCCGGTAGAAGGGAAGTCCGCCTCGAGAAAGCGCCGGGAACGGCGGATGCCATGGGTGCACCCTCCCGGCCGGGGAACCGGCCGGGAGGATCCCATCTCATGCTGGAAGACGAGCGGTGATCCAAGCCCCACTCATGGATCGGTTCCTGGCGTCGGTCGAGCGGCGGGCTTACCGCATGGCCCAGCTGGCCGTGCGGGACCGCGAGGAAGCCCTGGACCTGGTGCAGGAGAGCATGTACAGTTTGGTCAAGGACTACGGACGGCGGCCTGAGGAGGAGTGGCGGCTCCTGTTCTACCGCATCCTCCAGAACCGCATTCGGGACTGGCACCGGCGGAGGCGGGTCCGCAACCGGTGGACCAAGCTCTGGGGCGGGAAGCGGCAAGTGGACGAGGGCGATCCATCCTCCAACCCGGGAGACATCCTCCCCGATCCCGATCAGCGCAACCCGGACGAGGAGGTCCAG
This sequence comes from uncultured Desulfobacterales bacterium, assembly GCA_964454455.1. GTDB lineage: Bacteria > Desulfobacterota > DSM-4660 > Desulfatiglandales > HGW-15 > JAIPEI01. The sequence goes on from CAYVVQ010000170.1 coordinate 2,256, forward strand.
GCCAAGGACCGCTCTGAGGCCCTCCGGGTCGCCCTGGCGATTCTTCCCCTGAGACAGCAGCAGGCCTTCCTCCTCCGGGCCTGGGAGGAGCTGAGCGTTCGGGAGACCGCGAAGGCCATGGGCTGCTCCGAGGGGAGCGTCAAGACTCACTACGCCCGCGCCGTCCACGCCCTGCGCGAGCAGCTCGAAGGGGTGAGACCATGAGCGAGTCGAAAGAAAACCGGGCATTCGCAGACCGCGCCAGGGCGTTGCTGGACGAGGACGCCCGCCGGCTGGACGGCCCCATCCTGGCCCGGCTGTGCCGGGCCCGCGAGGAGGCCCTGAGGGCCGGCAAGACCGGCCGCTTATTCGAGCGGCTCCGGCAGGTCCGGTTCCGCGCTGCCGCGGCCGCCCTCACGGCGGCCGCGGCAGCTGCCCTGGTCCTCGTTGTGCTTCCGACCGGTCGGTCGCCCGTGCCGCCCCTGGGGGCGCACCCCACCGAGCTGGAGCTCCTGACCTCGGCCGAAGGGCCCGACTTCTATGAGGATCTGGACTTCTATCTCTGGATCGCGGAAGAGCAGGCCGATGTGGGGTAGGGGGCGCTTTTCCATGCTGCTGGCCTCGCTGCTCCTGATCTCTCCTGCGGCGGCCCAGGAGGCCGAGGAGCCTCCGCCCCTGGAGCTCCTGGAGTTCCTGGCCGACTGGGAGACCGCCGAAGGCCGCTGGATCGACCCCACGCGCCTGAACGAGCTTCCCATCCCGGAGGACGAAGGCGGGGAAGATAAAGACCATGAAGAGAATCCCACATAAAGCCCCGTGCCTGATGGCAGGCCTCCTGCTCCTCCTCCTGTGGGCCCCCTCCCCCGCAGCCGAGGAAGGCGTGCCCTGGGACGCCCTCGCCCCCGGGGAGCAGCAGGTGCTTAAGAAGCTGGAGTCCCGGTGGGCCGAGCTCCCCCCCGAGCGGCAGGAACGGCTTCAAAAGGGCGCCCGGCGCTGGACCAGGCTCGACCCGGAGGAGCGGGAGCACGTGAAGACGCGCTTCGAGCGTTGGAAGTCCATGACACCGGAGGAGCGCGAGCGGGCCCGGGAGCGATTTCAGCGCTTCCGGAGCCTTCCCCCGGAGCGCCAGGAGCAGCTCCGCCGCGCGCGATCCTGGTTCCAGAGCCTTCCCGAGGAGCGCAGGGAGGAGCTGCGCAAGCGCTACCAGGGTCTCCCCGAAGAGCGAAAGGAACGGATACGCCGCCGGCTTCGCAACGGCATTCCCGAGGAGCG
>CAYVVQ010000170.1:3606-6212 GCA_964454455.1 uncultured Desulfobacterales bacterium
CCCGAGGAGCGCGAGGCGGTCCGGGGGCGGCGGCGGGATCGCGGAAACTGAGGACACCCCTTCAGGAGCAAGGCTTGGCCGTCTCCCTGTTTCGTTTCGCCCCGAGCAAGAATCTGGTGATCGCGATGGGGGCCGCACTCCTCTCGGTCGCGGTCAGCGCGCTCATGAACGTTGCGGACGCCCACGTCCTCCGGGTGTTCCTCCGGCAGCTGGTTCAGGTGATCGGGATCGGCCTGGTGGTGCCGTTCCTCGTGCTGCACCAAAACGGGGAGTTCCGGCACGCCGGCACCCGGCTGGATCACCCTGTCCGGTACGTGGGCATCAGCTGCGGGATCGCGGTCCTCCTCTTCTTCCAGATGGCCGCGGAGATCGGGTCGAGCACCTCCGGCTGGAAAGCCTGATCCAGCCTGAGTACGGGAAGCCCTTCATCACTTCGAACGTCGGGTCAAAATACCCGTTCCCCGGGTGCTCGCCTTGTGCTAGGATCTTCTCCCACGCCACCCTGAGGCGCGATCCGAATCCCCATCCCTGCAGGCGGCGGATGCGCCCCTGCCTCGTTCGAGGATGCCGATGATCGACAGAATGCAGGTCTACAGCAAGTCGGAGCTGAACCAGGTCCACGATGCCTCCATGGAGATTCTGGAGAACCTGGGAACGGTGTTTCACCACCCCGAGGCGGTGGCGCTGTTCCAAAAGCACGGGTTTCGCGTGGACGGCAGCCGGGTGTTCATCTCGGAGAGGGACGTGGTCCAGGCCCTGGGGACCGTGCCCTCCCGGTTCCGGCTCCACTCCCGGAACCCGGTCCGGTCGGTCTGGATCGGCGGGGACGACTACGTCCTGGTTCCCACCGGCGGGGCGCCCAACGTGGCCGCGGGGGACGGAGAGCAGAGACCGGCGACCCTCGAGGACTATCACGCCTGCTGCAAGCTGGTGCAGACCTCCAACCAGCTGGACATGATCGACAACCTGATCGTCCAGCCGAGCGACGTGGACCCGGCGGTCTGCCACCTCGACATGCTGCACGCCATGATTCTCATGTGCGACAAGCCCTATGTGGTGGGAACGGACACCCGGACCTCGGTCGACGACATCCTCGCCATGGCGGCGACCCTCTGCGGCGGCCGGGAGGCCCTCTCCGACCGGGCGGTGCTCGCAGCCGTGGCCTCGCCCATCTCGCCCCTTCAGTACGGGGACGCCCAGGGGTACGCCATCCTCCAGATGGCGCGATACCGCCAGCCCCTCATCCTCACCAACATGCTCATGGCCGGTATGAGCGGTCCCATCCTTCTGCCGGGACTCATGGCCCTCCTCAACGCGGAGATCCTCGGGGGGCTCGTGCTCTCCCAGCTCGCCGGACCGGGCACCCCGGTGGTTTACGGCTCCACGTCCGCACCCATGGACATGAAGACCAGCATCTCGGCAGTGGGCGCGCCCGAGACCTGCGTCATCGCCTCGGCCACCATCCAGATGGCCCAGTACTATCACCTGCCCTGCCGGACCGGGGGTATGCTGACCGATGCCCACGTCCCGGACGCCCAGGCCCTGGCCGAGGCGACGCTCCTCATGAGCACGGTCATCCGCGACGGGGCCAATGTCATCATTCACGCATGCGGGCAGATCAGCTCGTTCATGGCCATGAGCTTCGAGAAGTGGCTGATCGACGAGGAGGTTTGCCGGATGATCCGTGCCGTGCTGAGCCAGGTCCCGGTCACCCCGGAGACCCTGGATCTGGAGACCATCAAGACGGTGGGCGTGGGCGGGCACTACCTCTTCCACCCCTCGACCTTCGAGCGGTTCCGGAGCCTCACCCAGCCGGAGATCTTCAACCGCCGCTCCCACGCGAAGTGGCGGCTGCGCGGAAGCCGCAGGGCCGAAGAGGAGGCGGCCGCGGTCCTCCCCGAGCGCCTGGCCGGCTACGAGCGACCCCTTTTGGACGAGGGGGTGGAGCAGGAGCTGGCGGCTTTCGTAAAACGACGCAAGCGGGAGCTCACCGGCACCTCATCCGTTTCCTGACGGGCCGTCCGGGTTCATTCGGCCCGGATCAATACCACCAACCCCGCGTCGCCGTCGACCCGGATCCGGTCCCCTGTCTCGATGGCCCTGGTTGCGCGCACGGCCTCGACCACAACAGGTATGCCCAGCTCCCGGGCCGTGGTGGCCGTAGCGTTCAGAATCCCGCCCTCCTCGCAGACCAGACCCCTGCAGGCGGGGAGCAGGCCGATGCGGGCGGTCTCCGGTCGCGAGCAGACCAGAACCGATCCTTCCGGCACAACGGGCGGCTCTTCTCCGGGCCGCAGCACCAGCGCCGGTCCCTCCACGGTTCCAGGACCTCCAGTCCTCCCCAGCATGGCGAAGGGAGTCCGGCGACTCCTTCCCGCCTCGCCTGCCGGCCTGTATTTGTTCCCTGTCCGGCCCGGGCCGGCCGGTTCCCGCCGGACACACTCGGCAGATGGGTTCAAGCAGCCCATGGATCTTCCTCCTGAGCCGGCTCGACCGTTCCGGCCGAGCGGCTGTTTCGTGTCCTTGTCCTCTCAATCACGGCCTGAACTACACTATCCCACTGGGAATTCAGGGTGTGTGAGTGTCTTGTATGAGTTTGGTTAGGA
>CAYVVQ010000171.1:0-6114 GCA_964454455.1 uncultured Desulfobacterales bacterium
TTTGTTCCTCGTCCATAAGGGGATGCCTTCCCGCTGTAGGGTGAAGGAAAAACGGCACTGCGACTCGAGCTGCTTTTGGGAAAGGGTGACCAGGTTCACATGCATAAAGGCCTCCAGGGGGAGCGCCCTCCATTTGGCCTGCTCCACAGCATGGGCGGTGGGCCGGTTGACGTCATCCAGGACCACCGCCACATCCAGGTCCGATTGGTCGGTGGCGGACCCGCGGGCCCGGGAGCCGAACAGCAGGATGGACTGGACCGCCGGCAGCCGGGAGAGGTCGCTGATGAGGCGTGTCAGGGCCTGCCGTTCCATGGGAGACAGTCTCCCTGGCTTCGAAATGGTCTCGTGGGGTTCGCTCATAGAGGCATGGTTCCACGGTGGATCGGGCTTGTCAATGTCGCCTGTTGTGGGGTTGGGAGAGGCCTGCTGGATCACCGTGTTTCCTGCGGCTCGCCCGCGATGGTCAGCATCTCCTCGGCCAGGTCCTGATCACGGGCCGCTGTGACCGGATCCGAACACACCTCATTGAATTGTCGGGTGATTTCCTCTTCCTCGAGCTTCTCGATTTGTTGCTCAACGGCCTGGACGACAAAGCGGCTCCTGGAGATGCCCAGTCTTTTGACCCATGCATCCAGCTTCTCGAGGCAGGGAAAGGGGAGGGTGATCGAAACTCGCCGTGCTGACATGGGTAATTCCTTGGTGTGTGGGTATCTGGTTCATGGTTATTGTGGCAGATCGATTTGTCAAGCTGGGATTCTGATCGCAGGTGGAGGTTGACATCGCTCCAAATTTACCGTACAAATTTGGAGTCATGTTCCCGAGGCAGATCCAGCCCGTCCCGACGAAGAGCTTTTTCCTGTTCGGCCCCCGGCAGACCGGGAAGAGCACCTATGTGCGCTCGTTGCTGTCTTCCGAGGACCTGTACATCGATCTGCTGCCCCAGCGGAGCTACCTGGACTATGTCCGAAATCCCGGTAGCGTGCGGGAAGAGATCCTGGCTCATCTGGATCGGCATCCCGGGGGGAAGTGTGTCATTGATGAGATTCAAAAGATCCCCGCTCTTTTGGACGAGGTTCACGAGCTGATCGAGTCGCGGGGGGTGAGGTTCATTCTCACCGGTTCCAGCGCCAGGAAGCTTCGCAGGGGCGCTGCCAACCTTCTGGCGGGGAGGGCCTACACCTATCGTCTCTTTCCCTTGACCCTGATGGAGCTGGGAGGGCGTTTCGATCTGGACCGGGCCCTTCGGGTCGGGACCCTTCCCGTGTTGTGGGGGGATGAGCGCGAGGACCCGGTCGAGTTCCTGAGGTCGTACACCGAGACCTACCTGAAAGAAGAGGTGGCGGCCGAGGGCCTGGTTCGGGATATCGGCCCCTTTGCGCTGTTCCTCGACATGGCAGCGGCCAACGACGGGGAGACCGTCAACTTCAGCAACATCGCCCGAGAGTGCTCGGTGTCCAGCAAGACGGTGCAGCAGTACTACCAGATCCTCGAAGACACCTTTCTGGCTTTCAAGCTCCCTGCCTGGAAGCGCAGTGCCCGCAGGCGTCTGGTTTCCAGTCCCCGCTACTATCTATTCGATCCCGGCGTCACCAATGCCCTTGCCCACACCCTGACGGACCGGATGGGGGGAAGCCTTCTCGGCCGGCGCTTCGAGCAGTTCGTCATCGGCCAGCTGATCGCCTCCATTCATTACCAACGGCTGGACTATACCCTGCACTACTGGCGCACCAACCACGGCGCAGAGGTGGACGTCCTTCTCTGCGCGGGGAACCGCATTGTCTGTGCCCTCGAAATCAAGTCCAGCCGGCGGATCGCCTCGGAGTCCCTGACGGGGCTCAAGAGCTTTCTGGAGGACAACCCTGAGGTTGCCGCCTATGTTCTCGGGATCCAGCAGAAAAGACGTAAGCTGGCCAACGGTGTCACCGTGATGGACTGGAAGGACTTCATTGCGGAGCATTTGGAATCCGAGGGAGGTGGTCATCAGACTCGGAGTTCACGAAGGACCTGATCCATGGACTCGACGAATGCATCGACCTCATATTGGAGCTCCGGCATCTGATTGGCGAGGCGGGAGCAGGACGTTTCCGGGAAGCGCGGCATGCGGCGCATGAGCGGGTTTTTGCGAATGCGTCAATCGTCTGGCTCGGAAGGCGTTTCCGTGTGGGAGGGGAATGTGGTATATTCTCTCACGTCGTGATCAGGAGGGCGATCTTGCTGTCCGAGGAGCAAAAAAAGAAGGCATCGAGGCTTTTTGAGGGCTTCGAGGACATTGCTTCGGCCTACCTTTTTGGGTCCACAAGCGTGGGATGCGCTCGAAACGGCAGTGACCTCGATATGGCCGTTCGGATTCGGAACGGGGTTCCTCCGGGAGAGCGGTTCGAGATCAGGACGGCGTTGCTTTCCGACCTGGAGCCGCTGTTCGATGCCCCCGTGGACGTCCTGGTGATGAACGATGCCTCCCTGGCCATCCTCCACCAGGTCTTTTCCAACGGCGTTCCCCTCTTCATCCGAGACCCCGAGGACGAGGAACAGTACCGGCTGAATCGGCTCAAGGCGTTTTTCGATTTCCGGTACTACCTCGACAGGGATTTTGCCGAGACGAAACGGTTCTTCAGGAAGGCTAGCCATGGTTGATGCGGATGTGATCCAATCCAAGCTGCGGTTCCTGCGCGAGTACCTTCAGGATCTGGCTGAGTACCGGCAGATCACGACGGCGGATTACGTCAGACAGAAAAAGGATCAGCGTTTCATCGAGCGGACCCTCCATCTGGCCTGCGAATGCTGCATCGACATCGCGGCGCACGTGATATCCCGAAAAAACCTTCGGCCCCCCAAGGACAACAAGGACCTTTTCCTCATTCTCTACGAGAACGGCCTCATTTCAGGATCCATGGAATCCGCAATGCGTAAGATGGTGCAGTTCAGAAACATCGTGGTTCACGACTATGCCCGCATCGATCCGGAGATCGTCGTCGGAATCCTGCACCACGATGTGGAAGACCTCCGGGGCTTCGCCCGGGAGATCCTGGATCGTCTCCCCCACATCGTTTCTTGAGCGCTATCTTTTTCGAGGAATGCGCAAGGCCGTCTTCAGGCTATCGCGCCATGGCGGCAGGCTGATGCCGAAGGTCCTGTGAATTCGTGCACAGTCCAGGACCGAGGAACGGGGCCGCTCGGCCGGGGTGGGGTAGTCCTCGGTGGGGATGGGGTGAACCGTTTGAACCCGCAGGCCCAGAGCCTGGGGGGCCAGGTCGAAGATGGCCTGGGCAAAGCCGTACCAGGTGGTTTGCCCCTGATTGGCGCAGTGGTAGGTTCCCCAGGGGGAGGGGGTTCGGGGAAGGGCCTCTGCGATCCGAAGGATCGCACGGGCCAGGTCCCCGGCCCAGGTAGGGCAGCCGGTCTGGTCGTTCACCACGGAGAGGGTCTCGCGCTCGCGTCCCAGGCGGAGCATGGTGGTGAGGAAGTTGCGGCCGTGGGTGGCGTAGAGCCAGGAGGTGCGGAGGATCACATGCTCCCGGAGGCGGGCGCGGATGCGATCCTCGCCCTCGGCCTTGCTGCGTCCGTAGGCGTTGAGGGGCTGGACCGGGTCGTCCTCCCGGTAGGGCCGGCTGCTCCGGCCGTCGAACACGTAGTCCGTGGAGACGTGGATCAGGGGCACGGCTTCCTGGGAGCAGGCCGCGGCCAGGTGCTCGGCGCCGTCCCGGTTCACGGCCAGGGCGAGATGGGGCTCGGACTCCGCCCGGTCCACGTTGGTGTAGGCCGCGGCGTTGACGAGGATGTCGGGTTTTTGACGGGCCAGGGCCTGCCGGACCGCCTCGGGATCGGTGATGTCCAGGTCGGTCCGGGTGAGGGGGAGGACGGTCACGCCCGAGCCGGGACGGGATCCGGCCACTTGGATCTCCCTTCCCAGCTGCCCGCCGGCCCCGGTCAGGAGGAGGCGCAGGGTCATGGCGCCTTTTCCGCGTACACGGGCAGTCGATCGGCGGGAACGTCCCTCAGCCGGGGGAGGTCCCGGTCCTTGGGGGAGAGGAGCGGGTCCTTCACGGGCCAGTCGATGTCGAGGTCCGGATCGGACCAGAGGATGCCCGCGTCGCACTCGGGCAGGTAGACGTCGCTGCACTTGTAGAGCACCAGCGCCTCCTCGGTCAGGGCGCAGAACCCGTGGGCGAACCCCTCGGGGACAAAGAGCTGGCAAGGGTCTTCGGCGGAGAGCCGCATCCCGAACCAGCGGCGGAAGGTGGGGGAGCCCAGCCGGATGTCCACGCAGACGTCGAAGATCTCCCCCTGAATCGCCTGGATCAGCTTGGCCTGAGGGCTCGGGTGCTGAAAGTGGAGCCCGCGGAGGGTTCCGCGTATCGATCGGGAGAGGTTGTCCTGGACGAAGCGGGCGGGGATGCCGTGCTCCTCGTATCGCGCCTCGCGGTAGAGCTCCATGAAAGAGCCCCGGTCGTCCGGGAAGACGTCCGGGCGCACGATGAGCACCCCTTCCAGGGGGGCGGGCTCAACCCTCATCCGGCGGACCTCCGTCTCTCAGAAGGCCCAGCAGGTAGCGGCCGTAGTCGTTTTTCCCCAGGGGCCGGGCCAGACGCTCCGCCTGCTCATCGTCGATGTACCCCATGCGCCAGGCGATCTCCTCCACGCAGGCCACCCGCAGCCCCTGCCGCTCCTGGATGACCTGGATGAAGTGGGCCGCCTGGAGGAGGCTCTCGTGGGTGCCCGTGTCCAGCCAGGCGATCCCCCGGCCGAGCCTCTCCACGGCCAGCTCCCCGCGCTCCAGGTAGGCGCGGTTGACGTCCGTGATCTCCAGCTCCCCCCGGGGCGAGGGCTCGAGCCCGGCCGCGATCTCCAGCACCCGGTTGTCGTAGAAGTAGAGGCCGGTGACGGCCCAGTTGGAGGGCGCCTTTTGGGGCTTCTCCTCGATGCCCACGGGCCGCTCCTCCGGGTCGAAGGCCACCACGCCGTATCGCTCCGGGTCGCGCACCCAGTAGCCGAAGACCGTGGCGCCGGTGGCCCTTCGGGCGGCCCGGTTGAGGAACTCGGGGAGGCCGTGGCCGAAGAAGATGTTGTCCCCGAGGACCATGCAGACCCGGTCCTCCCCCACGAACTCCCGCCCGATGAGGAAGGCCTGGGCCAGCCCCTCGGGCCGGGGCTGCTCGGCGTAGGCGAACCGGAGCCCCCACTGGGAGCCGTCCCGGAGGAGGTCCTGGAACCGGGGGAGGTCCACCGGGGTGGAGATGATGAGGATCTCCCGGATGCCGGCCAGCATGAGGACGCTGAGGGGGTAGTAGATCATGGGCTTGTCGTAGACCGGGAGCATCTGCTTGCTCACCCCCTGGGTGATGGGGTAGAGCCGGGTGCCCGATCCGCCGGCCAGGATGATGCCTTTCACGGTTCCTTCCTCTTGGGGTCGGGGCTCCGCTTGATCGAGCGCCTGTCGTTGCCTGTACCACTGTAACCCAGGATGGTATCAGGGGAACGAGTGTCGATGTCGGGGAGATTCCGGCAGCGCAAGGAAATGGCCATGATCTCTTCGAGCGTTCGCGTTTCAGCTCGTTCATTTCGAATGCCGAGTGCCATGACTCCTCCATAGGGGTATTGATCATTCTTATTGAATACAGACACCCATCCGTCAAGCGGAAAACCTTCAAGAAAGGCTTGCATCTAGGGTTCGAGTGGCTTGGCGAAAGGTCTTCGCCTGAAAAGGGCTCATGCCTGGACCTCCTGAAGGGTCTCATCGATGGAACGCATGAGGGCTTCGGTTTGGTCCCGGAGCTCAGGCGCGTTTTCCCCCAGCGCCTTCAGGAAGGCCTGCCCGCACGAACCTGCCCACTGGGTGTAGGTACGAACCTCCTCCTCGGTGAACTCCCATTCGGCGAGGCGGGAGTACTCGGCCGACTTCCGCCGGCCGGAGAGGTTGTCCATGTATCGAGCCACGTGGACCGGCATGACGCCGGGCTTGATGAAGTGGAGGCTGATCATGCGGCGGATCCCTTCATGGGTCTGGGGGTCGATCCCAAGGGTGAGGAGCAGGGCTTTGGGGGTGTGCCTTCCCGCTGTAAGGTGAAGGAAAAACGGTATGGGCGGTGGACCGGTTGGCGTCATCCAGGACCACCG
>CAYVVQ010000172.1:0-6064 GCA_964454455.1 uncultured Desulfobacterales bacterium
GTGGTTTCCGCCGTGATTTCGGACGCCCCTTGAACGACGCCGTCGCTTTCAAAGGACATGTTCGCGTTGCCGCCGTTTCTGTAGGCTCGAAACCGGACCGTACCACCGTCTCCCTCTCCTTCCCCCTCCACATTGATGACGTCATTGGAGCCGAGGGTCAGCACCCCGGTCCCGTTTCCCATTGCCGGGTCCGGGCCGCTCCAGTCGCCTTCTTCGATGTGTCCGGCTTGGAGGTGGACCTCGCCGCCTTTTCCTGTTTTGCTGCTCGCATCGATCGTCCAGAAGTCCTGAGTGCCGCCGTAAACCGTCAGGTTTTCCCTGGCATAAAGCTCCACCATGCCGGGTTCGTTGGTTGGGGAATTTGCGCCTACCGAGGCGTCGATCACCGGGGCGCCAATCGTTCCGTCGGCCTTGCCGATTTCAAGATCCCCGCCGGACACCAGCTTGACGTGATGTGCCTTCAGGCTTCCGGATTCAAGTCGGAGTCCCTGGCTGTGGGCGTTGATCACCACTTCACGCGTGAAACCTGAAAGCCTCAGGTTTTCGCTGAGCCCCGCCAGGTCAACCATCCCGCCACCAGCCGTGAGCAGGCGACCGGTATGGAGGGAGAAGGCGCCCCCCGCACCCACTTCGGAATCGCCCAGGACCTTGTTCTTCCAGTTCGCGTCCGTCAGGTTCAGGTCGCCAGCGGTCTCGGTGAGGGTCCTTTTCGCAGCCGAGATGGACAGGGTCCCGGCGTCCATCAGGCCGGCCTCGGCCAGGCGCGCCGCCTGCTCCGCGCCCAGGAGGGCTTCGACCTCTTCGGCCGTCCGGTCGTCGTTGGACACGTCGATGACGGCCCCGGGGTCTCGAACGACCCCCCCATCGCCTTCGCTTTCGAGCGTCACCGACCCGCCCTGATAGACGTCCACGGTGGCGGCCTCGCCGGAGTCCGCTGGGGTGTCTGCCGCTGATCCCCCGCCGCCCTGAATGTCGATCCTTCCCTTCCGGTCGGTGGCGGATTGGGCATCGGACGAGTAGGCGCCGGCCACGATGTGAAAGTCCGTGGGCTCGTAGGCTTCCTGGTCCTCGGAACTCCCGAGCGGGTGCACGACAATTCCCCCCCGGGCCAGGATCTCGGAGCCCTGCATGAGATCGATCTTCCCGCTTGCGCCGAGGAGGATCTGCCCGCCCGGGACGTCCAGGGTCCCCTGGTGATCGATCCGCTCCGCCTCCATGGCGAGGGAGCCGGCGGTGGGCGCCGTCACCATGGGTGCGTCCAGGGTCAGGGTGGGCGTGCCGTCCCCTTCGGCGTAGACCTCCTCGAAACCCGCCGTCAGAGAGCCTTCGCCCTGAAAGGCGAGCGCGGTGTCGCTCTTCAGGTGGATGGATGCGAACCCGTCCATGAGGAGGTGTCCGCCTCGCACGGTCATCTCGTCGGTCGCGTGAATGGTGATGACGTTCTGATCCTCCGGGGTCGCGAGGAGGTTGCCCGCGGGGTAGACATCCAGGTGGGACGGCGCATCGCCCGCGTACCCCGTCCATTCCGAGACGGTCCCTTCCAGGTATATGGCCTCCCCGGTGATGGTGGTTCCCTCTCCGCCGGCCGTGAGCGCGGCGATGCGGCCGGCCTGGATCGTCAGGTCCTGCGTGGGCTCAATATCGAATCCCTCCTCGTGGAAGAGAAAGTCGCCCGTGCCTGGTTCGAGCGTGTCGGCGATCCCGTCCCCGTCGCTGTCGATGTGGCGGCCGCTCCTCAGGGTGAGGTCCTCAAAGGCGTTCAGGGCGTCGAAGAGGGTCTCGCTCAGATAGAGCCCGTGGTCGCTCTTTGACGCATCGGGGTCGGATACGAAGTAGATGTTTTTTCCCGCCAGGGTCAGGGCGCTGTTGTCCGCCCGGACCCGCCCCCCGCGAAAGTCGGGCTGCCCGTCCAGCTCCACCTCGTCCGTGGCGTGGATCAGGCTTCCGTCCCCGAGGATGATGCTCCCCTCGTTCGAGCGGAGCACCGCCTTTCCGTAAGGAAGGGCGTGCTCGTGGCTGAACTCCTCCGGGATCAGGGCCAGGAGGGCCGCTTGCTCCGCCTCCGCGAAGGTCTCGCCGGCGAACCCGAGCCCCTCGAGGTCGGGCTCCTCCTGCTCCGCCACCCACTTGAAGGTGCCGTCTTCCGTGTAGAAGTGAAGGGGCACCTCCCCGCCGGCCGTCCTTCGAAGCACGGTCCCGGCCACGTCCTGCCCTTCGCCGACCCGGCGAATCGCAGCAGGGCTCAGGACGCCCAGGCCCACGGCCGGGTCATAGGTGTACTGGTAGGTCAGGACGGTAAAGGCCGCGGACTCGTCCACGGCGTGGATCTCCGCGCCCTCCTGCAGGTCCACGTCGTTCTCGTCGGCTGCGAGCGTGACCTTCGGGGCGGTGAGCTGGCCCTCCATGAAAGCGATTTCGTCGGTCTCGAGCGTATCCAGCAGGGGCTGCTCCGCGGTGGAGACCGCGCCGATTCGAATCTCCTCCAGGTCCATGCCGTCGAAGAAGGCCGGATCGATGTGCAGCACGTCCCGGGCCGAACCGCCGCCGGCCCCGATGGCGATGCGTTCCGCGCCCAGCTCGATCACGCCGCCCTCGAAGAGAGGCAGGGACGTGAGCGCAAGGGTCCCGTCCAGGGTCACGGTCTTTCCAACGATCGAGACCGCTCCGGCGGACCCGGCAACGGACTCCGCGATCCGAAACATGCCTTCCTGCAGGACGTCCGCCGCGGGCCTCACGGTGTACCGGCGATACCCCGGGGAGCGGGCCTCCGTCCCGGCCTCGGCCCGATACCCCAGGACGGCCGTGTACCCTTCCTCGGAAAGGACGGCCTCCTCCAGAGAGGAGGCGCCCCCCTGGTCTTCGATCACATAGGCCCCGGGAAGAAAGGCGTACTCCACGGGGAGCAGGGTGTAGTCGCCCCCGGGCAGGTCCCCGGTTCCGGCGAGGTGGACGGCCTCGCCCGGATAGGAGGCCCCTGGGAGGATCACGCTGCGGCCGGCCACTTCGAGGGGATGGGCCAGCCCGTCGACGCCGGGCAGGAACTCGGAGGCGTAGATCCCTCCTCCGCCTGAGGCGTCGATGGTCGCGTCTGCCCCGAAGTCGACCTGGGCGCCGCGGACCAGGACCCCCATATCGGGCGGGGCGGAGACGGTCGCCCAGCCGTCCGGGTTCATGGAGCGTAAGACCGGTTCGTTCCGGGTCTTGGTGGGGAGTCTCCAGTTCACGCCCTGGAGCAGGCCGTAGGGAATCAGCACGTCGCTGTGGGTGGTGGTGACGCTCCCGCCGCCGAGGCTCACCCGGCCGGGGGCGGCGGCCAGGGCGTTCACAAACGCTTCCACGTCTGCCGGGAGCGTTTTTTCGAGCCCGACATCCGCCATGTCGAGCGGATCGATCGTTACGTCATAGTGTCCATCCTGCGCCGTGATCAAAACGTCCCGGGCGGGCATCAGCCCGCCTCCCGCGTCCTGGACATCCACCCAGGGGGCGGCCGCCAGGACAATCCGACCCAGAGGGGCGGCCAGGTGTCCCTGGTGCTCGATCTCCGGGGCCACCACCGCCAGGACGCCGCCTGCGGACAGGACGGGGTCCTGCGGTTCCACCTCGCCCGGGAGAATGGTGACGGTCCCGGTGTCGGAACGGAAGGTAAAGGCCGAGGGGGTCAGGACCCGGTCCCCGTTCGAGGAGGTCACTTCCTTCATGGCGGGGTAGATGCGTGCGGCCTTCAGCGTGAGGTCGCCTTCCGTTCGCAGTTGCCCGGCCCAGCGATACTTGCTGGTGTCGTCCGTGTTCAGGTACTCCTCATCCCGCACGCGGATGTCTCTCGAGGCCTCGAGCGAGACGGTCTCGAATCCCTGAAGGGCCAGGTGCCCCTCGATGTCGAGCCACTCGCCCGAGAGGGCCAGCGAGGCATCGCCGGGATCGAGCCACGTCTCGGGCAAGTCCGGATCCCAGTTTTCCACGAGGTTGGACTCCGACGCGTTGGACGACTCGTTGATGTACTTCTCCCGGGTGTTCGCAAGGACCACGTGGGTTGCAAAGAGCGCGATCTCCCCGCTCCCCAGGTCGTCCAGGCCCGTGATGAGCGGGGCGTCCAGCTCGAGGTACCGCCCGACGTCCAGGTTCATGGCACCGGCAAACTGGATCCCTCCCTCGCTTCGAAAGGTGAAGCTGTCGAACCCGTCCTCGTGGAATCGCTCGAACCGCTCTTCCTCAACAAGGAGGGGCGCGCCCCCGTGACGGCTCAGGGTGAGGGCCCCGCCGTGGGCCTCGGGGAGATCCGCCCTGCCTTGAATCTCCCCCGCCAGGGAAAGGTCCGTTTTGTAGCCGATCTCGAGCGCGCCAGCGTGGCCGGCCACCTCCATGGAACGGGGCAGATTACCCGCGGTAAGCATGTACGTGTCCACCGCATCGGAGCCGGAGACGTCGATGCGCGCGCCCTTTTCCATGGTGACGGCGCCGCCCGTGGCGGAAAGGGTCACGGTGCCCCCGTCCAAGGGGGTGTACCCCACGGGCAGGCCGGGGAACAGCGCGGTCTCCTGTGGGAGGTTCACGCCTTGGGCCAGGATGCGGCTCTCTTTTGCGAGGTGAATGCTGTCCACGCGGGAGGTGAGGCCGATGGCTCCGGCCGGTGCATGGAGCGTTCCCTTCAGGTCCAGCAGGCCCACGCTGGAGAGGGCGATCTCTCCTTGGGGGGCCGTTTCCAGGACCACCCCTACGGGCAGGAGCACCCGGGGGAAAATGCCCTCGTTGACAAAATCGCCGTCGTCATCCCGATCGGTTCGGGTCACGCCCTCGCCGGCCAGAGCGGCGATGCGCGAAGCGCCCGCGTACTCGGGCGAAACGCGGACCAGCCCCCTGGAGGCGAGGTCCGATTCGCCGTCCCCGGCGGATCCGCTGTAGTTGGTGAGCCCGAAGCCGGCCAGGAGGTCCGCGCCCGGCCCGGGCAGGGCGAGCTTCACGTTCGAGGGGGAGAAGGTCACGCCTTCCTCGAAGGTCAGGTCCCGAAAGCTCTTGAGCGTGATCCTCGTGAACCCGGTTTCCGCGAGTTGGTCCTGCGCCAGCACGAAGTGCTCCTGCATGGCTTCCGGAAGCTCGGAATCGTACCCGAAGGCTTCGGGAAGCGGTTCCGGGGCATCCGGACTCACGGTCAGCCGGGTGGCGTGGAGGGTGAGCTCGCCGCCGTCCTGACCGGGAAGGCCGTATCCCTTCAGGTCGCCCTCGAGGACGAGGCTCGATCCCTCCAGGGACAGGGAGCCGGCCCGGCCGGCCGTGAGGTCGCCGTCCGGGTCCAGCTCATAGCCGGCGCTCACGTCGAGCACGGCCCCGGATCGGACGATCACGTCCGCCCCGAGCTGCGTGTCGTCTTTGACCGAGATGCGGCCCCCGTCAATGAAGCCCGTCTCCAGGGTCCCCAGCAGACCGGCATAGAGGTTGTTGATCCGCTCGCCGGCCACGCTCATCACGCTCTCTTCGGCAAAGTAGGCCCGCGCCGGCAGTTCGATCGGCGACGTCGGCTCCCGGTTTGCATACGCGGTGTCCTTGAGCTCGATGGTGATGTTGCCGGAGGGGATGGCGATGGTGCCGCGGTTTTCAAAGGCCCGGGCCCAGAGGGTGAGCGTCGCCGGGTCGTCGCCGTACCGAACGTCGTAGGGCACCGGCATGGTGGCTTGATACGTAACGCCGTCGTCGATGAGATATCCGCCCGGGCTGAGCGTCAGAAGGACATCCTCTTCGACGGTCACCTGGGTGTTCGAGTAGATGCGGATGTCGCTCAGTCCGGACTGGTTCAGCGTCTCGGCCGAGAGCACGGTTCGGTACAGGGGGTCATCGTTGACGGTGAAGGTTGAGGTCTGGGCCGTTTCCTCCGGGTTCGTGCCTCGCATGTCGTCACCCGGTTCGAAATCCTCCGCCAGGGGTGCGCTCTCTGCGGCGACCACCACCTCGTCCACCCCGAGGTCGAACGGATTGTCTCCGGAGGGGGCGGCCTCGATCCCCAGGACGAGCCGACCCCCACGAGGCTGCCGGGTCCCCCGGGTCGATTCCAGGAAGAACCTCCCGATCTGCT
>CAYVVQ010000173.1:0-6059 GCA_964454455.1 uncultured Desulfobacterales bacterium
GGGCGCCCATAACCGGACCATAACAACCGGCCCGGTGCGTGTCAACGTCCATCGGCCTGCGCAGCCCTCCCGCGCTCCCCTGGATCCGTTGCTGCTCGAACCCCGGTTCCCATCGCTCCTCATCGATGTTCTTTGGGTTTTGACGGTGTCGCAAAACGCCGGAAGCCTCGAGATCCGCGCCGAAGCTTCAACGAGCTCCGGGGCTCCCGGCGGCGGATGAGCGGGTCTTTCGCGAATCCGTCGATTCTGTCAATTCTGTTGACTCGAAACCCCACTCAAGGTAAGATTTCCAGGCGGTTGAAAGCGGGTGGAAACGGACCTGGAGGAGCATCTTCAAGCCGGAGGAGCGATATGCCGAATCAGGACATCCTGGAAGGGAAGCGGATTCTCATCGTGGATGACGAACCGGATATCCTCGAGACCCTCGAGGAACTGCTCGACATGTGTCTCATCGATACGGCACCGAATTTCGAAACGGCCCGCAAGTTCCTCGACAAGAACCGTTACGACGCAGCCATCCTCGACATCATGGGCGTGCAGGGATACGATCTTCTGAAGATCGCCACGCAAAAGGGGATCCCCTGCCTGATGCTGACCGCCCATGCGCTGAGCCCGGACAACCTGGTCAAGTCCCTCAAGGAGGGAGCCCAGTCGTACGTTCCCAAGGACAAGATCACCGAGATCGCCACCTACGTGGCCGAGACGCTCGAGGCCCACGAACAGGGCCGGGATGAACGGGATGCCCGCTGGTTCAGCCGGCTCAAGCCGTTCTTCGACCGGAAGTTCGGCAAGGGGTGGAGAAAGAAGGATCAGGACTTCTGGAAGGACTTCGACCGGAAGTACATCAGCAAGAAGGACGAGCTCGAAGACATCATGTGACGGATTCTCCGAACCCGCGAAGACGCTACAGGGGGATCTCCACGATGAAGGTGGCCCCCTTTCCCGTGTCGCTCTGAAGCGACAGCCTTCCCTGCATGTCCTCCACGAGCACCGAGACGCCCGCCAGGCCCAGCCCGTGTCCCCGGACACAGTGCTGCTCCCTCATGTCCATCTGGAAGTAGCACTCAAAGATCTGCCTGTGGTGGCTCTTGGGGATGCCCTGGCCGTCGTCGCTCACGGTGAGGGCAAGGGCGTCCGCCCTCTTCTCCACCCGCACCTCGACCCGTTCCCGGCGGTACTTCAGGGCGTTGTTCAGAAGGTTCCGCAGGATCTGCTTCATCTTGGTCTCGTCGAGGGTCACCTCCTCGTCCCAGAGCCCCTCGTCGACGCAGAGCACGATCCCCCTTCCCTCGAGGGTTTCCCTGAGCCCGGCCAGGGTCTCACAGTCCCGTATGCAGTCGGCCGTCTTCTGGTCCGTCAGATCGAAGATCTCCACGAGAGCCTGGGCGATGAATTCCGAGATGCGAAACCGCTCCTCGTAAATGATGCCCTGGTTCGCACGGCCGATCTCCATGGCGTCGTTGACCAGCGACTTGGTGACCTTGGTGTTTCTGAGGACCCGGTTCAGCACCTTCTTCTGCTTTTCGGTCAGGGGTCCGTACTTCTCCTCCCGCTCCATGAGCGAGAGGATACCCGCCTCGATCACGGCCAGCGGCACCTTCAGATCGTGTATGAAGAGGTCGAACTTGATTCGCTCTTTTCCCATGTCATACCCTTGCGGCTCGGGTGACACACTCTCGTTGCGGAGCGATTCCGGCACGCGTTGCCGGTCCGCCGGCGTCGGCTTCGCGAACATTTTTCTGAAAAGATCGGCAGCAGACATGCCTGTCGGCTTCCGGCTCGTGATCCCGTGCCGATTTCCGCCGCGTCCCCGGGTCGATCCCTTTAATCGACCCGGCGCGACCGGCGGGATGCAGGGCATGAAGCCGGTTTCCTCCCTGTGTCGTTCGGACGCTCATGTGAGCGATCCGTATGGCCTCAGAACAGGACCCCCACGTATCCCACAAAGCTCGAATCGGGGCGAACATCGTAGCTCATCGCGTAGATCAGCTCGATTCCCCGGTCGGCACCGAGCTTCTTCGCCGCCGCGGCGGTCGCGGCCGCCGCCCCGGCACAGCAGGCGTTCTGATTCCGCAGGCCCTCCGCGATCACGCCCTCCCCGTCCAGTGCGAGCATGCGGTCGATGACCCGCCTGTCGTTCTCGTTCCGGACCCAGTCCACGGCCTGATCGCCGACCCCGTGGGGCGCGAAACCGTAGTTGGGCCCGTAATGGGTCAGGTCCGTGGACCCCAGAACCACGATGCCTCTTCCCAGAGAAGCGGCCAGCTCCACGGTCCGCTCGCCGATGGCGAGCGTTTCCCGGGCAGGAGGCACACCCATGGGAACGATCCGGGCGTCCGGGAAAAAGTGCCGGACAAACGGGAGCTGGAGCTCGATGGTGTTGTCCTGCCCGTAGCGGTGCGCCGTTTCCACCTCGAAGGGGAACTCCCGGGAGAGGGTCGACGCCATCTCCTCATCGATCTCCAAATCGCCCAGGGGGGTTTCCCACGCCCCCTCGGTCATGATGTAGCTGGGGCTGCCCGGGTGAAGGTGCCGTCCGAACAGGACGACCGTGTCCGGCGCAGAGCCCGCCTGCAGACACTGAATCACGTTGCACGCGGTCTGCCCGCTGAATACCCACCCGGCATGCGGCACAATGCCGCCGACCCGGCCGGCTCCGCCGTTCGGGCAGGGCTGCGCGTTCGCTGCGAACGCCTCGATCATTCGTAGACAGTCGGAGCGATCAGCCGGATACCAGCTCCCGGCGAAATCCGCTCTTCTCGTGGCCATTCTCTCCTCCTCGGCCTTTCCAAGGGACCGGTTCCTTCCCTTGTGCCCGGAAGGGCTCTCCGAAGGGATCCGTGCATGCACATGACTTGCACCGGCCTGCTGCATGACGCACACCCGCAAGAACACGCCGGGCGGTTTGTCGTTGTCGAGCTTGAATTATGAAGGAAATCCAAAGGCAATGCAAGGTCATTGTTCTTGCGTTTGCTCCTTGCACGCCACGGTTCGACCTGATAGACTCCGCTTTTCGCAAAACCGGCGAGGCGGGTTGCACGGGCTTGCGGCGCCTCGAACCGTCCCGCTACCCAGGAGCGATGCCGCCCATGACCGAGTGGATCATCCGCATACCGGTGCTGTTGTTCGCCGTCACCATCCACGAGTACTCCCACGGCAAGGCCGCCCTCTCCCTGGGGGACCCCACGGCGAGGAATGCCGGGCGTCTCACCCTGAATCCCCTGCCCCACGTCGATCCCCTGGGTGCGCTCTGCCTGTTCCTGTTCAAGTTCGGATGGGCCCGACCCGTTCCCGTCGACGTGCGATACTTCAAAAACCCCAAGCGGGACACCATCCTCATGTCCCTGAGCGGTCCCATGGCCAACCTGGCGGCCGCTTTCACGGCCGGGCTCTTCTTCCGCTATCTCCTGATGCCCTCGGAACTGTACATGTACGTGCTGATCGACATGATCCTCATCAACGTCGGCCTGGGCGTGTTCAACCTGCTGCCCATCCCACCCCTGGACGGCTCCCACGTCCTCGAGAACGTCCTCCCCCCGAGGGCCGCCCTGACCTTTCGCCGCGCCGGCCGCTACGCCCCACTCGTCCTGATCGGGATCATCCTTCTGGATCAGTACGCGCACCTGAACATCCTCGGGCGGGTCCTGGGCACACCCATTCGGTACCTGGCCTGCCTGTTCGGCGGCCCCAACTTCTGCAGCCTCTTCGGATGAAGCGCCTCCCTTGCCCTTTCCGCACCGCCTCACCCTCTCGATTCCAGAAGCTCCACGCGGCACAGCGGGTTTGACACCGGCTCGCAAGTGCGATAGGTATGGTATAAAAGAGGGAACGAAAACGCAGTCATTACAATCGGAATCCGATAAAAAGACGATGTCCACAGAAAACCCGGAGATCCTCCGAATCCAGGAGCTCACCCGTCAGCTGGAGCGGACGAACCGTGAGCTCGAGCAACTGCTTTCCCGCCTGCCGCTGTCTCACCACCACGAGGTGGCCAGGCTGAACCGGCTCGTCAACGAGCAGACCCGGCTGGCCAACTCTCCTCCCCGGCGCGCGCTCCCACCGAGGATCAGCATCTTCTACGAAAACGCCCGGGACAAGGCCGGCTTCCTGCGCCAGCGATACAACGAAGCACTGATGAGCGGAGAGCTTCGAAAACCGGCCGGGGAGCCCTGAGCGCCGAGACGAATGCAGTCATGAAACTCGTGTTCATCACCACCGGCGGCACCATCGACAAGATCTACTTCGACCGGAAGAATCAGTTCGAGGTCGGCGATCCCCAGATCACCGAGGTTCTGCGTGAGGCCAACGTGATGCTGGATCACGAGGTCGTTCCCCTCATGCGGAAGGACAGCCTGGACCTGACGGACGCCGACCGCAGGCTCATCCTGGAGACCGTCCGCAAGCACCCGGCCCGCAGGTTCGTGGTGACCCACGGCACCGACACGATGGTCGAGACGGGCAAGGTCCTGCGCGAGGTCGAGGGAAAAACCGTCGTGCTCACGGGCGCCATGCAGCCTGCAAGGTTCCGTTTCACGGACGCGGTGTTCAACATCGCCACGGCCGTGGCGGCGGTTCAGCTCCTGTCCCAGGGGGTCTACATTGCGATGAACGGCCGGGTTTTCGTCCCGGAACGGGCCCGCAAGAACGTGGAGATGAACTGCTTCGAGGAGATTTGAGGCAGAGGAAAAGCGGTGCTCACTACGGCCGCTGCCCACGCCATCCTACGTCCTGTCCCTGGGTGTCTTCCTGCTCTCGGTTCGGCGCCACGAGTGCGTGCGGTGCAGTTACACGCACTGCCCTTCCAACCGGATGCCGCCGGAGGAGCGATCGAGCGTCACTTCGTGAGAATCACGGGCTCGGGCTCGTAGCGGCCTTCCTGGACCTGATCCCAGAAGGCTTTCTGGCTCTTCTGCCACCCGTGCCCGAAGGTGGTGTCGAAGTAGCCGCCCAGGCGACTGAACACGCGGCGCCACACGGCGCCCCGACTCCGGGTGAGCACGTCCTCGAGAAACGGCACGATCTCGGACATCCGCTCCTTGGGCAGGTAGGCCCGGGCCCCCAGTTCCACGGACTTCCTCAGGGCCTCCACGTTCACGGCGTGGGCCGTGAGCATGACGGCGGGAAACCCCAAGTGGACGGCCGCGTTCAAGAGATCGAACCCCCTCACCCCCATGATGTCCAGGATCACCGCGTCGTAGGTCCAGGATCGAATCAGCTGGTAGCCGGTCTCGTAGTCCGTGGCTCGGTCGAAGGTCAGATCCTCGAACTCCTCCAGCATTTCCTCCAGGGTGTCCAGGACGTCCGGCTCGTCGTCCACGGCGAGGATGCGCTTTCCGTTCAGTATGCTCTCTGCCATTCCCGTCTCCTCTGATGTGCGTGCCGGTCCCGGCAGGACCGGAAGAATGCTCGTCGGGGCAAAAAAATCAACCCAGGTTGCGCGTCTTCTCCTCGGGCTTCTTTCGCGGCACCGGGGGCGGCTCCTTTTCCGGAACGCCCAGGCAGACCACGGCCACGGGGTTCCTCTCGGGGGCGATCCCCAGGAGCCCGCTCAGGTTGACCTTGTCGTACAGCGTGAACCAGAGGCTTCCCAGGCCTTCCGCGTGGGCGGCAAGGAGCATGTTCTGGACCGCGGCGGCGCAGGCGTGCTGGTAGGCCGTGCCCCCGCCCGCCTGGAACTGGTCCACCCCGGTCTTCTTGGGGTTCCCCACCACCACCACGAGCACGGGCGCCGATTGAAGGAAATCCACACGGTAGTTGTCGAGCCACGCCCAGCCGCTCTCCTCGCGCGCCCAGACCCGGCATCGCTCCGCCTCGTGATGGATCTTCTCCTTCGTCCCCGGGTCGGTCACCACGATGAACTCCCAGGGCTGGGCGTTCATGGGCGACGGAGCCCAGACGGCCGCCTCGAGGATGCGCTCGAGCGCCTTCCCGTCCACGGGCTTGGGTGAAAAGCTGCGGCAGCTCCTTCTTCCCTTGATGGCTTCGTACACGTCCATGGTACCGCCTCCTCATCGCGAGCTTCCCGCTCACGAGCCTCGGTGATTCTCTCGGGGATCGCC
>CAYVVQ010000174.1:0-6032 GCA_964454455.1 uncultured Desulfobacterales bacterium
ACGGGTTCCCGAGCATCCCCGCAGCCTCCAAGGAAACCACACCATGGAACTATCGAACCGGAAGGAAAGCAACGCCCTGGTCGTTTCGGTCAAGGGAAGAATGGACGCGGTGACCGCGCCCGATTTCGAAAAGGCGGTGGAGACGATGATGGGCGAGGGAGAGACGTCCTTCGTGGTCGACATGGCCGAGCTCGACTACATCAGCAGCGCGGGGCTCCGAAGCATCCTCGCCCTGGCCAAGAAGCTCAAGACCAACGGCGGCTCGCTCCGCCTCGCCGCGCTCCAGGACTCGGTCAAAGAGGTGTTCGACATCTCGGGGTTCAGCTCCATCATTCCCGTCTTCGACTCCGTGGAAGCGGCCTGCAACGCCTGAAGCCATGAGCCAGATCCGACGACCAGCCAGGCTCGAAAGCCTCGAGGACCTCATGGCCTTCGTCACCGAATGCGCCGAGGGGCGGGGCTTCCGCCCCAGGCGCATCCAGGAGATCCAGCTGGCCGTGGAGGAGGCCCTGGTCAACATCTTCAACTACGCCTACCCCGAGAACCGGGACGGCGAGGTGCGCATCCTCTGCGAGCCCGGCGACCAGGACCGCCTGGTGGTCGAGTTCCGGGACAAGGGCATCCCGTACGCCTTCGAGGACCTCGGCGACGCGGACGTCTCCTCGCCCGTGGCGGATCGGGAGATCGGGGGCCTGGGCGTCTTCCTCATACGAAAGATGGTGGACGACGTCCGGTTCCGAAGGGACGGGGACGAGAACATCCTCACCTTCATCCTCGAGCCGCGCGACCGGGACGCCGAGCCGGCTCCGGCGCCCCCCGCTTGAAACCCATGCCCCCTGCGACCGGACCCACAACCCACCCCCCGGCACGAGACGCCGGCCCCCGCCGGAGCGATGACGGCCGCGGGATCGGGCTCGACCTCCGGCGGCATGGTTCATGCCGCCCTGCGTTCCTCCCCATTCCCGCCCTCGCCCTCCTCGTCCTGCTCCTCGCGGTCCCGGCCGCGGCCGGGGAGACCGGGCTCAAGAAGGCCACCTTCATCCCCCAGTGGGTGCCCCAGGCCCAGTTCGCCGGCTACTACGTGGCCCTGGACAAGGGCATCTACCGGAAGCACGGCATCGACCTGGAGATCCTCCCGGGCGGCCCCGACGCCCCGGCCGACGCCCTCCTCCGGGAGGGAAAGGCCGACTTCGCCACCCTCTGGCTCTCCACCACCATCCCGCTCAGGGCCGAGGGCGTCCCCATCGTCAACCTCGCCCAGATGATGCAGCAGTCCGCCCTCATGCTGGTGGCCAAGAAGGCGAGCGGCATCCACGAGCCCGAGGACATGGACGGGAAGAAGGTGGGCCTCTGGGGGCCCATCTTCCAGATCCAGCCCCGGGCCTTCTTCCGGAAGTACGGCCTGGACGTGGACGTGGTGCGCCAGTCGTTCTCCGTGAACCTCTTCCTCCGCGACGGCGTGGATGTGGCCTCGGCCATGTGGTACAACGAGTACCACACCATCATCAACAGCGGCCTGAATCCGGACGAGCTCACCACCTTCTTCTTCCACGAGCACGGGCTCAACTTCCCCGAGGACGGCATCTACGCCCTGGAGGAGACCCGCAGGCGGGACCCCGAGCTCTGCCGGGCCTTCGTCCGAGCCTCCATCGAGGGGTGGAACTACGCCTTCGACCACCCGGGCGAGGCCCTGAACATCGTCATGCACAACCTCGAGAAGGCCCACATCCCGGCCACCCGGGTCCACCAGCGATGGATGCTCGAGCGGATGCAGGACCTGATCCGGCCCGAGGGGACCGACGTCCCCGTGGGCACCCTCCGCAGGGAGGACTACCTCCGGGTGGCCGAGGGACTGAAGGCGAACGGCATGATCGAGACCATCCCCCCCTTCGAAACCTTCTACCGGAGCTGCATCGATGTGGCGAAATAGGGGACTGGCCTTCAAGCTCACGCTCCTGATCACGGCGAGCATCTCGCTGATCTTCGCCGGGGTGTTCGCCTACAACTACGTGGACTCCAAGCGGATCATCGTCCGGAACATCGAGGAAAACGCCCGCAACCTGGCCCTCGCCACGGCCAACCGCATCGACAAGGTCCTGGCCTCGGCGGAGAAGATGCCCAGGAACCTCTCCTGCTTCATGACGGCCGCCTCCTGCAGCGGGGGCGAGCTGGTCGACCTCCTCACGGCCCTGGTGCGGGAGAACGCCGAGATCTACGGCTCGGCCGTGGCCTTCGCCCCCCACGAGTACAGCCGCAACATCGAGCGCTTCGCGCCCTACGCCTACAAGATCTCCGGCAAGGTCGAGTTCACCTACATCCCCTACGACTACTTCCTCTGGGACTGGTACCAGATCCCCAAGGAGCTCTCCCACCCCGTCTGGAGCGAGCCCTACTTCGACGAGGGCGCGGGCAACATCGTCATGTCCACCTACTCGGTCCCCTTCTTCAAGAACCGGCTGGGCGAGCGGGTCTTCTCGGGCGTGGTCACCGCGGACATCTCCCTCTCCTGGCTCCAGCAACTCGTCTCCGCCATCCAGATCGCCGAGACCGGCTACGGGTTTCTCATCTCCAAGAACGGGACCTACATCACCCACCCCTCGAACCGCCTGATCATGAACGAGACCATCTTCAGCGTGGCCGAGGCCCGCGAGGACCCGCGGCTCCGCGAGCTTGGCCGCTCCATGATCCACGGCGAGTCCGGCTTCGTGCCCATGACCAACGTCTACAACCAGAGCTGCTGGATGGCCTACGCCCCGCTCCCCTCCAACAACTGGTCCCTGGGCGTGCTCTTTCCCCGGGACGAGCTCATGGCGGACATCACCCGCCTGAACCGCACCGTCCTCGTCCTGAGCCTCGGCGGGCTCCTCTTCATCGTCCTGGTGATCGTGCTGATCGCCCGCTCCATCACCCGCCCGCTGCGCTCCCTCTCGGACGCGGCCGGCGAGATCGCCACGGGCAACCTGGACGTGGACCTGCCCGCGATCCGGGGCGGGGACGAGGTGGCGCGCCTCTCCGGCTCCTTCGACCACATGCGGGCCTCCCTCAAGCAGTACATCCGGGACCTGACCGAGACCACCGCGGCCAAGGAGCGCATCGAGAGCGAGCTCAAGATCGCCCACGACATCCAGATGGGGATCCTCCACAAGATCTTCCCCCCCTTCCCGGACCGCCACGAGTTCGACATCTACGCCACCCTGGTCCCGGCCAAGGAGGTGGGAGGCGACCTCTACGACTTCTTCTTCATGGACGAGGACCTCCTCTGCTTCACCGTGGGGGACGTCTCGGGCAAGGGGGTGCCCGCCTCCCTCTTCATGGCCATCACCAACACCCTGATCAAGACCAAGGCCACCCGCGGGCTCTCCCCCGAGGACGTCCTCAGCCGCGTGAACGAGGATCTGGCCATGGACAACCCCTCCGTGATGTTCGTGACCCTGTTCCTGGGCATCCTGAACATCCGGACCGGCGAGCTGGCCTACGCCAACGGCGGCCACAACCCGCCCTACCTGCTCCGGGCCGGCGGCGAGGTGACCACCCTGGAGATGACCGGCGGGGTGGCCCTGGGCGTGGTGGAGAACTTCGCCTTCCAGTCCAGGCACGTGACCCTGGCGCCGGGCGACGCCCTGTTCCTCTACACCGACGGCGTGACCGAGGCCATGAACGCGCAGGACGAGCTCTACGGCGAGGAGCGCCTGGTCCCGGTGCTCGAGCGGCTCAGGGACGCCCCCATGAAGGGGCTGATCGAGGGGGTCACCGCCTCGATCCAGGCCTTCGCCCGGGGCGCCCCCCAGACCGACGACATCACCATGATGCGCCTCATCTACAAAGGAAAAAACTAGGGGACGTTTTTGCATAATTCGATAACTTTCCATTCAGGAACAGGGCCGCCCAAAAATTCTTCAAGAAGTTATCGAATTATGCAAAAACGTCCCCTCTCCTACAAGGAGGAAGCATGACGAACGGTACAGCGAGCGGACCCTGCGTGGCCGTGATCGGCAGCGGCTACTGGGGCAAGAACCTGGTCCGGAACTTCCACCGCATCGGCGCCCTCAAGCTCATCTGCGACCGGAGCGACGCGCTGCTGGAGGGCTTCCGGGGGCAGTACCCGGACGTGGAGACCTGCCTCGCCCTGAACGACGCGCTCTCCCGGGAGGACATCCGGGCCGTGGCCGTGGCCACCCCGGCCGAGACCCACGTGACCGTGGCGCGCGAGGCCCTGCTGGCGGGCAAGCACGTGTTCACGGAGAAGCCCCTGGCCCTGAACGAGGATGAGGCGGCCTCCCTGGTGGCGCTGGCCGAGGAGAAGGGGCTCACCCTCATGGTGGGGCACCTCCTCCAGTACCACCCCGTGTTCCAGCGGCTCAAGGAGATCGCCGCGACCGGGGAGCTGGGCCGGATCAACTACATCTACTCCAACCGGCTCAACCTGGGGAAGATCCGCCGGGAGGAGAACATCCTCTGGTCCTTCGCCCCCCACGACATCTCCATGATCCTGACCCTGGCCGGGGAGGAGCCGGAGAGCGTGCTGGCCACAGGCGGCTACTACCTCCACCAGCGGATCGCGGACGTCACCACCACCCACCTGGCCTTCCCCTCCGGGCTCCAGGCCCAGGTGTTCGTCTCCTGGCTCCACCCCTTCAAGGAGCAGAAGCTGGTGGTGGTGGGCGACAAGAAGATGGCGGTCTTCGACGACACCCAACCCTGGGAGGACAAGCTCCTGCTCTACGCCCACCAGATCCAGTGGGAAAACCACATGCCCGTGCCGACGAAGGCCGAGCCGGAGCGGCTGGAGATCCCCCAGGACGAGCCGCTCAAGCTGGAGTGCGAGCATTTCCTGGACGCCTTCGTGAACGGCCGGATGCCCCTCACGGACGGCCGCGAGGGGGTGCGGGTCCTCAAGGTGCTGAACGCGGCCCAGGCCTCCCTCGACAACGGCGGCTGCAGCGTCCCCATCCGCGCCGGCGAGGCCCCGCCCGAAGGGGCGCTCGAGCCCGAGAGGCCCTACTTCGTCCACGAGACCTCCGTGGTGGACGAGGCGTGCGAGATCGGGGCCGGCACCCGGATCTGGCACTTCTCCCACGTCCTCGCCCGCTCCCGCATCGGCGAGAAGTGCAACATCGGTCAGAACGTGATGATCGGGCCGGACGTCGCCATCGGCCAGGGCTGCAAGCTCCAGAACAACGTGAGCGTCTACCCCGGGGTGACCCTGGAGGACTACGTCTTCTGCGGGCCCAGCATGGTCTTCACCAACGTCTACAACCCCCGGGCCGGGCTCCGCAAGATGGACCAGGCCCGGCCCACCCTGGCCCGGGAGGGCGCCACCATCGGGGCCAACGCCACCATCGTCTGCGGCAACACCCTGGGCCGCTACTGCTTCGTGGGCGCGGGCGCCGTGGTCAACCGCAACGTCCAGGACCACGCCCTGGTGGTGGGGAACCCGGCCAGGCGGATCGGCTGGGTCTGCACCTGCGGGGAGCGGCTCCCGGACGACCTCACCTGCCTGACCTGCGGCAAGGCCTTCGAGCCCCACGGCGACGGCATCCGGGAGGCCTGAAAAAGAGGAGGGGACGTTTTTGCATCATTCGATAACTCCGGGTTATGCGCTCCGAGGCGGGAACAGGGCGGGCCCCCGGAGCCGGCATCAACTGCGCTTCGAATGCGTAAGGTATCGAATGATGCAAGAACGTCCCCTAATGCCAACGGGAGCCGCGAGATGACCCCGGAGCAGATCAAGATCTTCCGGTCCATGACCCCGGAGCGAAAGCTCGAGCTCGCCATGGACCTCTACGAATCGGCCCGCCGGCTCAAGGAGGCCGCCCTGAAACAGCAGCATCCGGACTGGGACGAAGACACCATCCGGAGAACGGTGCGGGAGCTGTTTCTCCATGCCTCGTCATGACCTGTTCGAGATCTTTCTGACCCGGCTCAACAAGCTGGGCATGTCCTACATGGTGACCGGCGCGATGGCGGCCATCGTGTACGGAGAACCGCGCCTCACGAACGACGTCGACATCGTGCTCGAATTTGGAGCGGAG
>CAYVVQ010000175.1:0-5948 GCA_964454455.1 uncultured Desulfobacterales bacterium
ATTCGAAAAAAGGTTGACATCAAGAAAAAATCGACTATCTTTTCCTGATTTTGGTTTTTCAGCGGCCCCGGCATCGACGGGGCCTTATTTTAGAGAAAGGACGTGATACCCATGCTTTGCGCAACGGTAAAAGAAGGTCAGGACTGTTTCTTCATGGACAAGGGCGGCTGCCGGTTCAACGGAGGTCACTGTCACACGATCGTCGAGCAGTGCGAGGGCTGCCAGCGCGTTCAGGAGCTTTCCACCGGCAAGTACTGCACCAGCTTCCCCGATCCTTCCATCAAGTGGCGTTCGGGGGTTTGCAGCATGGCCACCCATGTGAAGGCCTCGAACGGCGTCCAGGCGAACGCCAAGATCAACCCGCTGAAGGCCTCCAAGCGCCGGGGCCACTAAGCGGGACCGCCGCCGGTTTCCGGTCACAGCGGAATCCCCGCGAGGAACGGCCGGGAGAGCCCTCCCGACGCCGGAGGGTGAACTCCGCGCCGGAGACCGGCCGGCGGACGTTCATCGAATGACCCCCGGTTTGTTCAGGGCCCGATCCTCTGCAGGTGGAGCAGAAACTCGCGGTTTCCCTTGGGGCCCAGGACGGGTGATTCCGTTCGGGCCTTCACGGACCAACCCTCCGAGCGAAAGCGCTCGGTGAGCTCCTCCAGGACCCGGGCATGGAGCTCCGGGTCCCGCACCACACCGCCCTTGCCCACCCGCTCCCGTCCCACCTCGAACTGGGGCTTCACCAGGGTCACCATCCAGGCTCCGGGCTCCAGGAGCCGGCCTACCACCGGGACCACAATCTTCAAGGAGATGAAGGAGACGTCGATCACGGCTCCCTGGACGGGCTCACCCAGGTCCTCGGGCCTGAGGTAGCGGATGTTCGTCCTCTCCATCAGGCGGACCCGCGGGTCGTTTCGCAGGGTCCAGTGGAACTGCCCGTGTCCCACGTCCACGGCGATCACCCGGGAGGCACCGTTCTGAAGAAGACAGTCGGTGAAGCCGCCGGTGGAGGCCCCCACGTCCATGACGGTCCGGCCCCGCACGTCCAGGGGGAACCGCTCGAAGGCCTCGGCCAGCTTGAGGCCTCCCCGGCTCACGTAGGGAGGGGAGGAGGCGTGCAGGAAGATCTCGACGGATTCCGGGACCGTGTGTCCCGGCTTGTCCATCCGCACCCCGCCCACCTCCACGAGGCCGGCCATGATGAAGGCGCGGGCCTTCTCGCGGCTCTCGGCCAAGCCCTTCCGGACCAGGAGCAGGTCCAGCCTCTGTTTGGGATCTCGGTGTCTAGCGGAAGAGATGCTCGGCTTCCTCCACGATGGATGGAGCGTCCAGCCCGCACAGGGACCGGAGGACCTCGATCGAGCCGTGCTCGACGAATCGGTCGGGCAGGCCCATCCGACGAACCCGGACCTCGCCGAGGATTCCGGCGTCGTTGAATGCCTCCAGGATCGCGCCGCTCAGCCCCCCCGCCCGGGTGTTTTCCTCCACCACGAGCGCCCGCCCGGTGCGCTGCGCGTGCTCGGCCAGGGCGGGGTCCAGGGGCTTGACGAAGCGGACGTTGACGACCCCGGCATGAATCCCCTTCTCCTCGAGGGTCGCGGCGGCGGCAAGCGAGGGGGCGACCATGCTTCCGACGGCAAGGATGGTGAGATCGCCGCCTTCCCGAAGGAGCTCGGACTCGCCGATCGGGATCTCCCGGAACTCGCCCTCCAGGCGCACGCCGGTGCCGGTTCCCCTAGGGTAGCGCAGGGCCACGGGCCCCGGCTGCTGGAGGGCGGTGTAGAGCATGTGCCTGAGCTCGTTCTCGTCCATGGGGGCCATGACGGTGATGTTCGGAAGAATGCGCATGTAGGAGAGGTCGAAGGGTCCGTGGTGGGTGGGACCGTCCTCCCCCACGAGCCCGCCGCGGTCCAGGCAGAAGACCACGGGGAGGTTCTGGAGACAGACGTCGTGGATGACCTGATCGTAGGCCCTCTGGAGAAAGGTGGAGTAGATGGCCACCACCGGGCGGAGCCCTTCCACGGCCAGGCCGGCCGCGAAGGTGACGGCGTGCTGCTCGGCGATGCCCACGTCCAGGAAACGGTCCGGGAAGGTCTCGGAGAAGCGGTTCAGGCCGGTGCCCTCCGGCATGGCCGCCGTGATGGCGAAGAGCTCGGGGATCCTCTCCCCCAGCTCCACCATGGCGTTCCCGAACTCCTCGGTGTAGGTCTGGGGAGGGGGAGGGTCGGGCCTGGCGGGGCTGCCTGTCTCGATCTCGAACACCCCCACGCCGTGGAAGTGGGCCGGGTCCTCCTCGGCCGGGGGATACCCCCTGCCCTTGACCGTGACCACGTGGACGAGCACGGGGCCCGGGATGTGGAGCGTGTTCTGAAAGGTCTCGATGAGCCGGTCGAGCCGGTGCCCCTGGATGGGGCCGATGTACTTGAACTTGAACGCCTCGAAGAGCATGCCGGGGGTGAAAAAGGTGATGAAGGAGTCCTCGCTCCGGCGGGCGATGCTCAGGATGTTCTCGCCCACGCCGGGGATGGATTTCAGGAAACCTTCCAGATCCTTCCGGAAGTTCACAAACCGCTTTCCGGACATCTTGCGGCTGAGGAAGGAGGAGAAGGCCCCCACGTTCGGTGCGATGGACATCTCGTTGTCGTTCAGGACCACGATCAGATCTTTTTCCATGTGACCGGCCTGGTTCAGGCCCTCGTAGGCCATTCCCCCGGTCATGGATCCGTCCCCGATCACCGCGATCACCCGGTTGCTGAGGCCCTTGAACCCGTTTGCGGTGCTGATGCCGAGTCCTGCGGAGATGGACGTGCTGCTGTGCCCCGTGTCGAAGGGGTCGTACGGGCTCTCTGCCCGCTTGGGGAACCCGCTGATCCCGCCGTGGGTACGGAGGGTCTCGAACCGGTCCCGTCTCCCCGTGATCAGCTTGTGGGTGTAAGCTTGATGCCCCACGTCCCATATGATCTTGTCCCGGGGGGTGTCGAACACGTGGTGGAGCGCGAGGGTGAGCTCTACCACGCCGAGGCTGGGAGCGAGATGCCCGCCCCTCTTGGAGACGGTCTGGATGATCTCGCTTCGGATCTCGGCCGCGAGCTGCTCCATCTCCTCGGTGGAGAGCTCCCGCAGGTCCGCGGGGCTCTCAATGCGCTCCAGGATGCGTTTCTGCCGGTTTCCTTCGTTCATCTCTTTCTCTCAACGATGTACCGGGCAACGGCCCGCAGCGGGTCGGCCCGGTGATCCAACGGGTTCAAGGCGTCCAGCGCCTCACGGACCAGGTCCTCCCGGGCCCTGCGCGAGGCCTCGACGCCGAAGACCGCGGGCCACGTGAGCTTGCCCCGCTCCGCATCGCTGCCCACGTCCTTGCCCAGGGTTCCCCGCTCCCCCTCGATGTTCAGGATGTCGTCCGAGATCTGAAAGGCGAGGCCGATTCCCCTGCCGTAGGCCTCGAGGGCGTCAATCCAAGCTTCGGGGGCGCCGGAGAGGATGGCGCCGCACACGGAGGAGACGGTGATCAGGTCCGCGGTCTTGTGGATGTGGATGAACCGAACCCTTTCCTCGTCGGGCGGGGTTCCTTCGGACTGGATGTCCACCACCTGCCCCCCGACCATGCCGCGGAACCCCGCCGCCTCGGAGACCCACCGGATGGCCCGGGTCCGGGCGTCCGTGGGGGTTCCCTCGGGAAGGCGCATCCCCGCCAGCACGGCGAAGGCCTCGGTG
The DNA here is from genome assembly GCA_964454455.1 of uncultured Desulfobacterales bacterium. Classification (GTDB taxonomy): domain Bacteria; phylum Desulfobacterota; class DSM-4660; order Desulfatiglandales; family HGW-15; genus JAIPEI01. Next base: position 3,706 of record CAYVVQ010000175.1, read on the forward strand.
AGCAGGCCGTCTCCGGCCAGGAGGGCGACGGCCTCCCCGAAGACCTTGTGGTTGGTCGCCTTCCCGCGCCGGAGGTCGTCGTCATCCATGACCGGCAGATCGTCGTGAATGAGGGAGTAGGTGTGGATCATCTCGAGGGCGCAGGCCGCCGGGAGGACATCCTCGGCCCTTCCGCCGGTCGCCTCGGCTCCGGCGATGCACAGGATCGGGCGAAGCCTTTTCCCTCCTGCGAAGAGGCTGTAGCTCATGGCCCGGACCACGTCGGCGGCCGGACCTTCGGGCGGAGGAAAGCACGACTCGAGCGCACGATCCACGATCTCACGCTTCTCGGCGAGATAGGCTTTGAGATCGGTCATGGGGTCTCGTCCTCGGAATCCCCGGGTCTGAAGGGTTTTTCGACCAGGCCCCCCTCCTGTTCCCTGACGAGAAGCGTGACCTTCCTCTCCGCCTCTTCCAGCTTGCGGGAGCAGAAAGCGGCGAGCTTCATCCCTTCCTCGAACACGGAGAGGGAATCCTCCAGGGGCATGTCACCGCCCTCGAGCTGCTGGACGATTTCCTCGAGTCGTTTCATGGACTCTTCGAAGGTCTTGTCGGCCATCTCCATCCTCGCGTCCGTCGTGGAATCCGACGCGTGTTCCGGTCCGTCGTTCAGCCGGAGCCGGCCGTTCCGGCATGCGACGCCCCGCCGGTTACGGAAACATCGTCCGGGAGCCAATGCAATCTTTTACTATCCTACGATTCAAGGGCCTTGTCAATTCGGCACTCGAGGGTTCCCCGGGCCAGGGTCACCTTCACCCGGTCTCCCGCTCGGACCGCCGAGGCCCTCCGCAGCACCCCCCCTTCCGGGAGAAGGCGCGTGATGCTGTACCCGCGCTGGAGAACGCCGTGCGGATCGAGACCGCGGAGCCGTCCCTCGAGAACGGAGAGGGCGGAGCGGTGGTTGGTGAAGGTGCGTTCCATGCCGGTGTCGAGGGAGCGCAGGAAGAAACCCAGCTCCTGCCGGAGCTCCTGGATGCGCCGCCGGGGGTCGCTTCGCGCGAGCCGGCCGGTGGAGGTCCGCAGCCTGGCGACGTGCTCCCGGACCAGAAACGTTTCGTTGCGGACCAGCCGTGCTCCGAGGTCGTCGAGCCGCATCCAGGACTGCTCGATCGCCTTCCTCGGGTCCCGGACCCTGGTTCGGAGGTGACCGAGGCGCTCCGAGTGCCGCTGAAGGCGGGCTCTGAGCCCGGTGACGAGCCGCTCGCGGAGGTCACGGATGCGGGTACTCAGGATTCCCTTTTCCGATACGAGCAGTTCGGCCGCGGCCGAGGGCGTGGGGGCGCGAAGGTCCGCCACCAGGTCGGCGATGGTCACGTCGATCTCGTGCCCGACGGCGGAGACCACCGGAATGCGGGAGCCTCGAATGGCGCGGGCTACGATCTCCTCGTTGAAAGGCCACAAATCCTCGAGGGACCCTCCCCCCCGGGTGAGGACGATCACGTCGACGTCGAGGTGTCGATTGACGGTGTCGATCGCCTCGCTGATCTCGCGGGCCGCCCGGTCGCCTTGCACCCGAACCGGGACCACCGTGATCTCGATGTTGCCGAAACGGCGTTGAATGACGTTCAGAAAGTCACGAACGGCCGCTCCGGTGGGCGAGGTGATCACCGCCACGCGCGACGGCAGGAAGGGAAGGGGCTTCTTGGCTTCCTGCCGGAACCATCCCGCTTCGGCCAGCTTCTGCTTGAGCTGCTCGTAGGCGAGTGCGAGGGCGCCGACGCCCAGAGGTTCGAGGTAATCCAGGACCAGCTGGTACTCTCCACGGGGTTCGTACACGCCGATGCGCCCCTGGGAGATCACCTTCATGCCGTCCTCCAGCCGGAAACGCAGGGTCCGGACCCGGGGGCGGAACATCACGGCGCGTATCTGGGCGGACTCGTCCTTGAGGGCCATGTAGCAGTGCCCGGAGGCCGGCGTCCGGACGTTGGAGAGCTCCCCCTCCACCCAGACGAAAGGAAATCGGTTCTCCAGGAGATCGCGGATCTCCGCGGTCAATCCGGAGACGCTGTAGACACGGGGCCCCCGGCTTTCCACCTGCTCTTCGTTCTCCAATGTTCGTGTCCCCCTCGTCCGCCGTTCGCGTTCTTCATGGAAACCGCCGAACGTGCACCGGGCATCCTATCGGAACGGGGGACGCCAGACAACACCTTTGACGGGTTCGCAAAAACCCGCTCACCCGCCGCTGGAAACGCCATAAACTATTG
>CAYVVQ010000176.1:0-5774 GCA_964454455.1 uncultured Desulfobacterales bacterium
CGAGGGCGAGGGCGAGAAGCTCCCGTCAGGTCGGGTCGGGTGCAACCCGCTACTCGACGCTCAGCATGCCCTTCTCGTGAGACTCGGCCACCTCCCCGATCACCGCGGCCTCGGCGATCCCCTGCTCGTGCATCCGGTCCACGCAGGCCCCGGCCTGGTCCCGCCGCACCGCCAGGAGGAGCCCGCCCGAGGTCTGCGGGTCGAAGAGGAGGTCCGTCAGGAGGGTGTCCACGCCCTCGGCGGCATTCACCAGGTGCCCGCAGTAGTGCCGGGTGGCGTAGCTTCCCGCCGGGAGCAGGCCCATGGCGGCGAGCTCGCGGGCTTCGGGAATGACGGGGACGTCCTCCGCGCGCAGCACGATGCGCACCCGAGCCCCGCGGGCCATCTCCAGGGCGTGGCCGGCCAGGCCGAACCCGGTGACGTCGGTGCAGGCGTGTACCTCGAACCCCTTCATGACGTCCGCGGCCGCCCGGTTGAGGGTGGACGTCACCCGCACCAGGGTCTCGAGCGCGCCGTCGCCGGCGACCTTCCCCTTGACCGCCGTGGCCAGGACGCCCGTGCCGATGGGCTTCGTCAAGAGAAGGGCGTCCCCCGGCCGCGCGCCGTCGTTGGTCAGCACCTCGTCCGGTCGGACCACGCCCGTGACCGACAGCCCGTACTTGAGCTCCCGGTCCTCCACGCTGTGTCCGCCCACCAGCACGGCCCCGGCCTCCTGGATCTTCTCCAGCCCGCCTTTCAGGATGTCCCGGAGGATTTCCAGCGGCATCTCCTTCACGGGGAAGCAGACGATGTTCATGGCGGTGAGGGGCCGACCGCCCATGGCGTACACGTCGCTCAGGGCGTTGGCCGCGGCGATTCGCCCGAAATCGAAGGGGTCGTCCACGATCGGGGTGAAAAAATCCACGGTCTGAACGAGCGCGGTCTCCGCGTCCAGCCGAAACACCCCCGCATCGTCGGAGGTGCCCGTTCCCACGATGAGATCCGGATGCTCGATCCTCGGGAGCTCCATCATCACGGCCTCCAGGTCCCCCGGACCCAGCTTGGACGCTCAACCGGAGGCCGTGACCTTTTCGGTCAGGCGTATGCGGATGTCGTTCGAGGACAACCCTGCCCGCTCCTCTCTCAGCCCGTCGGTTCCAGGACGATGCGGTGGTTCACCAGGGCGAAGCGCTTCACCCTGGCCTTGATCCGTTTCTCCTCGCCGAAGATGCTCACCAGCCGCACCTCGTCCCCCTGCTCCTCCAGCACGTCCACGCTCTCCAGGACCAGCTCCTCGGCCCCTTCTCTCTCCATGTACACGGAGGCTTCACACATGGCTCTTCATCTCCTTCAGGACCCCCACCACCCGTTCCACCAGGTGGGGAAGAGGCTCCCCCTGCACGCCGACGACGGCGATGTTTTCCTGGGTGAGCGGGATCAGGATCTTGGCCGCATCGCTCGTGCCGATGGCCTCGGCCATGGCCGGGGTCAGCTCTCCCATCATGGCGTTGGGCATGATCACCGCCAGGGGACCGATGATCGCGTCCACCCTGGAGACGGTTCGAACGATGGCGTTTTCCCCCGTGGCGCCCTTGTTGGCCCCCGCCTTCATCATGCGGGACGTGGCCACGGAGTTCGTCCCCAGGGCGTAAATGACCAGGTCGTGATCGAAGACCTCCCGCAGCCGCCGGATCACGGTCGCCCCGATCCCCCCGCCCTGGCCGTCCACCACCATCAGGATCACGTCACATCCTCCTCGACGCGCCGGCGCCCCCCGAAACGCATCAATCCATCTCCATTTCGGCTTCCAGCTCCACCAGTCGGGCCCGAAGCACCCGTCTTTCCTCCTCGGGCAAATCCTCCTGCGCCAGTCTCCTCCTCAGGCCCAGGAGGACCATCTCCTCCCGGTACTCCCGGCACGTGTACTGCGCATCGTCTTCCGGCATCTCGATCCGCGACCTCCGAACCAACGAAAAAGCCACAAAGGGGGCGTTCCTCCCTTCGGAGGAAAAGGCCTTCGTGGCTCGACACATGGCACAGACACCCTGATTTTCCAGCGAAATCCAGGCTTCTTGCCCGGAGAAGCCCACCATACCGGGAGGCTTTCTCCCTTGTCAAGACCTTTCCCGAAACGCCGGCGCCCGGAGCGGGATCACCGCCGGAGGCCGGGGGCGCCGGAAGCCGGGGGCTTGCACTTCGCCCAGGGCTGTCCTAGACTGCCCGCAAACCGGGTCGAGGAGGAGGGAGCCATGATCGTTGTCACAGGCGGAGCCGGATTCATCGGCAGCGCCGTCGTCTGGAGTCTCAACCGGCGGGGCGAGAAAGAGATCCTGGTGGTGGACCATTTGGGGGAGTCCGAGAAGTGGAGGAACCTCGTCCCGTTGTACTTCTCCGATTACCTGGACCGGGACGCGTTCATCGACCGGCTCGAAAGCGATGCCTTCGGCCGCGGCATCCGGGCCGTCATCCACCTCGGGGCCTGCTCCTCGACCACGGAGACGGACGCCGCCTACCTCATGGAGAACAACTACCGCTACACCCTCCGTCTCGCCCTGTGGCAGGAGCAGCACCCCGACTGTCGCTTCATCTACGCGTCGAGCGCGGCCACCTACGGCGACGGGAGCCGGGGGTACAGCGACGACGAGTCCGCCCTTCACGCTCTCCGTCCCCTGAACATGTACGGCTACTCCAAGCACCTCTTCGACCTGCAGGCGGTGCGCAGGGGATGGCTCGACCGGATCGTGGGGCTCAAGTACTTCAACGTGTTCGGTCCCAACGAGGACCACAAGGGCGAGATGAGGAGCGTCATTCACAAGGCCTACCCGACCGTCCGGGACGAGGGGGCGATCCGGCTCTTCGAGTCCTACCGGGAGGAGTACGGCGACGGCGAGCAGGTGCGGGACTTCATCTACGTCAAGGACGCCGTGGAAATGACCCTCTTCTTTCTCGAGAACCGGCGCGCCAACGGCCTCTTCAACATCGGAACGGGGGAGGCCCGGTCCTGGAACGACGTGGCCCGGGCCATGTTCGAGACCGTGGGGCGGGAACCTCGAATCGAGTACATCCCCATGCCCGAGCCCCTCAGGGAGAAGTACCAGTACCACACCTGCGCGGACACGGCCAAGCTCAGGGCCGCCGGCTGCACCCACGCCTGCAAGCCCCTCGAGGAGGCCGTGGACGAGTATCTCCGCACCTACCTGGAGCCGGACGCCCGGCTGGACCCCGACGCGGAAAGGTGAGAGACGAGAAAGGCCCCTCCCGGGCCGGGAGAGGCCTCCTTCGAACCGGCGGCTGTCCTGTCAGCCGCTCTTCTCTCCCGCACCCGGTCTCCGGATGACCGCCTCCTGTCGGAGCTGCTTCACGTAGCTCTGGACCGCCTCCTTGACCGCCTGGGTGCCGAGGTGGTTCCGCACGGCGTCCGCGACCTCTTCGAACGGGACCGTCCCCTCAGCCTTCCGGTCCTCGAGCTTGATGAGGTGGTACCCGAATCGGGTCTTCACCACGTCGCTCATGCCGCCGGGCTTCAACGCGAAGGCGGCGTCCTCGAACGGCTTGGCCATCTTGCCCCGGGGGAAGTAGCCGAGGTCACCGCCCTGCTCGCTGCTGGGCCCCTGGGAGTGCTCCTTGGCGAGCTCGGCGAACGCCTTCCCGGCCTCCGCCTCCTTGCGAATCGCCTGGAGCTTCTCGACGGCCTCCTCGGCCGCCGCCTCCCCGCCCTCGGGATCCGGACGGATCAGGATGTGACTGGCCCGGATCTGCTCGGGCCGGACAAAGGCCTCCGGGTGGCTCTCGTAGAACGCCCGGGCATCCTCCTTCGAGACGTCGGCGCTCTGGCCGAACCGCTCGCGGATGAACTTCTGCACCGTCTCGCCCCGCTGGATCTCCTCTCGGACGTCCTGCTCGGTCATGCCCATGCGATTCAACACGGTCTGAAAGGCCTCCTCGGACGTGAAGCGCTCTCGGATCTTGTCGAACTCCGCCTGGACCTCCTCTTCGCTTACGCTGACGCCCTCCTTCACACTCGCCTGGTGCAGGAGGGACCGGTCGACCAGGCTCTCGATGATCTGCTCCCTGACGCCCATGAGGTTCTCGGGGCTGAGGGACTTGCCGGCCTGGACCATCTTCTGCTGGTAGCCGCTCAGCTCGCGGTCCACCTGGCTCTTGGAAATGGCCTCTCCGTTCACCACGGCGACCACCTCTTCTCCGGGAGGCGGGGCGCCTTCCTCGGCCCCCGCGGGACCCTGGAGGAAGCAGAGCATCAAGGCCGCCGCAGCCGCCGGGATCCATCTTCTCCGGTGAGAATACATACCATGCTCCTTTCGTGACACAATGGGATCTTCGGGACCGGGCACGTACCCCCGACCCGCTCGATTCGTTGAAATCCCTGGGTTTGAGGTTCGGCTCTCCGGCCCGGCTCCCGGGAAGGGACCGCGCAGGAGAACGCTGTTTCACCCTGCTTTCCCGGCGTAGAGCACCCGTCGGAGGTGTGCCATCCCCAGCTCCAGCAGGGCGGTATCGTCGACGGCCACCCGCTCCCGGGCGACCTCGTCCAGACCGGACGCATCGGCGAAGGACGTTTCGAACACGAACTTTCGAAACACATCCAGGTTGTAGCAGGCCACGATCATCGTCTGGATCTGTCTCTCGTCCAGCGGCGCTTGCGCGCGCCGGTGCGGAGGGAACACCACCTCCAGCATCCGGTCGTTCATGCGCAGGTAGGGACCCAGTCCCTGGCTCTCCATCCAGCCCTCCACGCTCCAGGCCCGCGTCTCCCTCCTCCCGAGGCAGCCCGGCGTATCCATGAGAAAGGCGAACGACCCGGGAGACGGGGGGCCGCCTTGTCCCCCCGCCGCACGGGCCAGGGGATAGAGCCGGCAGGCCGTGGGGCGGTCATCGTACACACGGCATCCCTCGGACGAAACAAACGGACAGACTCGATCCGGTTCCTCCCCCATGCGGAGGCAGATGGTAGGGAACCCGGTCTCCGGATCGATCCAGTAGAGGGTGTGGGCTTCGAGGAACGCATCCGAGGAAAGCGTCAACCCCTGCCTCAACCTGAGCACGTCGTAAGGCGTCAGAGGCAACTGCTTGTTCCGGCAGCAGGTGTTGAAACAGGCCAGACCGCTGTGGCACGAAAACGAGAACGTGTCTCCCGGTCCGAGCCCGGCTTCGCTCTCCGGGAGGTGCCGGGTGAACATGAGGCGTCCTTTGATCCTGGTGTCGAGGGCGGGGTTTCCGGAGGAAAGGCCTCCGAAACCCGTCGCCGGTTGATTTTCACGGCCAAACGTGATTGTTTCCTTCCTAACAGGAACCGGACTCCCGTTCAAGGACAAACATTTTCGATTGATCCCCCACCGGACCTGGAGTAGACAGGAGCTTTTCTGTTTCGACGCCGAACCCTTCGGGGCGACGGCGATCTCAGCGATCCACGAAAGGAGATCGATGCCTTATGGCTTTTTCCTCCACCCATGACGTGTTCGCCAGAATGCCCGAGGTCTTCAACGCCCGTGCGGCCCAGGGCCTGGACGCGGTGTTCCAGTTCGACATCCACGGACCGGAGGGCGGTGCTTGGCACGTCACCGTCCGGGAAGACGCCTGCTCCGTCAGCGAGGGGACCCACGAAAGCCCCCGGGTGACCATCACCATGTCCGCCGAGGACTGGCTGGCCCTGGTGAACCGCCGCCTCAACGGCATCCAGGCCTTCATGACCGGAAAGCTCAAGGTCAAGGGAGACCTGATGCTCGCCCAGAGGATTTACGACATCTTCCCGTTCTGATGGGACAGGCGAGGTCCGG
>CAYVVQ010000177.1:0-5743 GCA_964454455.1 uncultured Desulfobacterales bacterium
TCCGGTGTGGGTATGAAGTCAGTTCGGTAGTTCTTAACACCTTGGACAAGGACATTATTTTTGGTGAAAAAGATATTACGGCTATTAGAGCCACTAGGCCCGGTGGAAGACCAGCTGCCGGAAACATGATCAACAAGTTGTCGCTTGGCCCAGTTCGTTATTCCAAGTGGGGTGTCATAAAAAGCAAATAGAAAATCGAAGGAGCCATTATCTACCAGCTCCTTCTCATCATCGCTGGCATTTGGATAGAAATTATCATCCTTCAGATTTTCAAAATCGATTGTGCCGTTTTGACTCAACCAGAACTCCACGGTAATTGATTCGTTGTGAAAATGAGAAAACGCATCAACGGGGATGCTCCATTGATCGGAATATGTGGGACCTTCGTAACCCGAGGGCCAATAGACGGTATAATTCAAATTAGGCAATGGTGTTGAAGCGACTGCTGAAGCGGCTATATTCCAGAACAATGTAAATCCGTTGAATTCAGTTTTGCCTTGCAGGTCCGCCTGTATCCACAGGTGTTGGTCAGTATTGTCAGTATCGTTACGAACTAACGTGGGAGTAGCAAATACGGGACTCGTCAAAGATCCAGCAAGAAAACACCCCAAGAACAGAATCCCAAGGGCTGAGGTCAGCTTTTTCATGTTTTTGCTCCTTGATCGCATCCTACGAAGACAACTGCAAATTGTTTGCCATTCAGCAAAACCGACAAAGCAGCGGCTGCAGGCAAGAAAACCAGGCGATCCGACATGACGGCCTTTCGCAATGAGTAGTTGGTTTCCATTTTGGTGAACGCGGTTACCGTTTTCCCCCTGCGGGACCTACACACATTCATCCAACCACAGAGGGCGTGGCCGCGCCTACTCGGGACTCCCATCCTCGACGTCCCCACGGAAGAGCAGGTCGAACGGCTTGCGGAAGCTGGTCCGTTTTTCCCCAGGGCGGTTCCAGGCGACGGTTCGATTCGCGATCAGATACTTGACGATCTCCCCCTTGCCGTTGGAGAAACGCACCTTTCGCAAGGATGGACGCCGCTTGACGCAAAACAGATGCGATGAGCGAAGGCGATGGTACGGACCCCGCGCCGCCGATCGGATCCACGGCCCTGCGGAACGCTCGAGTCGACGCCACCAGCCCACGCCCGGAACGCCATGCCGGAGCAACCGATCCCCCGGAAGAGAGACCCGGTTCGCTCTCCTGACGTAGTGGGTGACCAGCCCCACCAGGTGGGACCCGGTCACAACCTCCTCATCCGGGTCTCTGTTGGCGTCCCCTTGCACCTTCAGTCCGTGCGTGCCTTTTCCCACCACGCGGTGGACCACCAGGCGACCCGTGGTGACGTCCTCCGGCCGGCGGAACACCACCACGTCGCCCACGCGTACCCGGTCGACCGGGGTCGGCTCCCAGAAGAGGAGGTCGCCCGCCCGAAAGGTCCCGGCCATGCTTCGGCCCGTGTAGACAAGAGGGTGAGGGTCAGCCGACGTCATGGCCTTCCACCACTTGTTCAATCGCCTTCCAGTCCACGTGCTCCCGGGGAAACGCCAGGGTTCGCAGCACGGCCTGCGCGCAGGTCCTGGAGAGGAGCTCGAAGGCACGGGCCTTGAGGGGTTTGGGAAGCGGGAAGATCAGGTTTTGGTGCTCGGCCCAGACATAGGGGATCACGTCCCGGGCCGAGGCCCCGCGGATGTGGAACCCGGCGGCCTTCTGGAGCAGGAACACCGCCTTGACCTCGGCGCCGAGCGACCCGGCGCAAGGCCCTCCAAAGGGCGTGCTGTGGGCCTCGACCCGGCCCCCCTCTCCGCGCCGCAGCATGATCTGGTCCTCGCCCAAAAGGGTGTGGCCACGGGCGGTTCCCACGACCGTGCTCTTGCCCCCCTCGTCCGGCGCGAGGAAGAGCACGGCCTTGTCCCCCATGACGAGCCCGGCGCTGTGCAGGAGGAACGCGTCGAACCGGGGGAGGAAGGCCGCAAAGATCTGGGTCAGGTTGGCCTTGACGTAGTGCTCCGGCAGGTACCCGCCGCAGGCGGGGATGTAGCCGCCGGAGGTCGGGGTGTAGAAGAGATGAAAGCGCCTTCGGGAGAAATCCCGGATGGCCACGTGGTGGTCGTCCACCGTGAGGTCGACGTCCTGTCCGGATGCCTCCACGCTGGTGGCGAGCCTGCGCTGCACCGGCTCGGAGCAGAGGATGGGGTTTTTGATCCAGTTGGGATGGAAGGAGGGGCGGGATGCGAGGACCTGCTGCTGTGTTCCGGTCAACAGTGGCGGGGGCGTTTCCGGGTGAATGCGTTTTATGAACTGATACACATCCGCCGTATCCGCCTCCGCCTCGAAGTGCGCGTAGGGAGGATTTCGAAGGCCCGGGAGCGTTTCCGTGGAGACCGTGCGGAAGACAATGTCGGCGATCCTGTGGGTGACCCCGTCTGCCGCACCCGGAAGCCGAGCAGGAGCCCACTCCGCTGGGGAGGCCTGCTTCAAGAGGAGGAGATCCTCCACTACAGGGACGCCTCTACGGAGTGGCTCCGCCGACGCAAGCGGCCGGCGCGGATCCGGGGTTGCATCCGGGCGCGCTCGGAAGGCCGCCCTCGGCGCAGGACCCCGGGCTGGCGCCCAAGGCCAGGCGATCGGACAGGTCCCGGGCAACGGGTGGCTCGTACTTGGGGCGCTTGTCTTTCTCGTCCATTTTCCGCCTCCACGAAAGACTTCAGTTTTTCATGAAAACCGGTCCATTGCAAACGTTTTCCGTCTCCGGAGAGTCCCCGGGCAAGGAGGGGCGAATGCGGGACTCCGGGAAAATGCCCAGCTGGTAGGCCTCGCGGCAGAAGGCATGGGAGGCCTCGAGGCAGCCCCCTCCCAGGTAGTTCGCGGCCACGCAAAAGCCCTGGCACAGCCCCCGGTGCAGGCACGCCCCGCAGATCCCGTCGAGCCGGGCGGGGACCTTGCTGCGGAGGTCCTCCAGCACGGGGTGCCGACACCACACCGCACGGAGATCGTCCGTATCGATGTGCCCGAACACCATCTCCGGCACCGTCGCGCCGATGCCGCAAAGGGAGAGCTCCCCCGTGGCCAGGACCCCCAGGATGTTTCGGACGGTGCAGCGTCTTCCTGCATCCTCGAGGAGGGTCCGGATGGAGTAGAACGCAGGCGGAATGTCCACATGGACAGGAATGCTCACAAGAGACGCCCAGTGGTTTTCAATCTCCCTGAAGAGCGCGACATAGGCCTGCACCCCGAGCCCGGATCTCCTGGCAAACCGAGCCCCCCGCCCGGCGGTCTGGAGCTGGTTGAGCTTGACCGATCCGCATCCCAGCTTTTCGGCAAGGAGGAGAAGGTCCCGAATCTCCCCCCGGTTCCCCTGGTGCACCGTGCAGATGAGCTGAGGCCTCATTCCCTGCTGCGCCAGCCGCTCGATCCCGGCCACGGCCCGTTGGAAGCTGCCCGGCACCCCGCGGAGCCGCTCGTGGGTGTCGGGGGCCGCACCGTCCAGGCTCACGGCGACGGAGCCGATGCACGCGTGCCCCTTCAGGGCGGCGGCCATGGCGCGGTCGATGAGCGTTCCGTTCGTCTCGATGTGGGCGCTCACCCCGGCCTCCTCCAGAAGATCCAGGATCCGGGTGAACCCGGGGTGGAGGAGCGGCTCCCCCCCGGTCAGCTTGACCGACTGGAGACCGAGGCCTGCAGCTTGCTGCAAGGCTGCTTCCACCCACTCCACCTTCAGGTAGGGGCCCGCCGACTCGCTCACCGGATCGGGCTGGACCCAGCAGTGGCGGCAGGCGAGGTTGCAGGCCCCGGAGATGTACAGATAGAGCGAGGAAAGGGCCGGCATTCCATCGGGAAGCCCGGGCGGGCCCATGGGTGCAGCCGTCGCGGTATCCATGCTACCCATCCACCGTACCGATGAACCCCGATGAGAGCATCTCGTCGAGAAACTGTTTCACCTGACCTTCGACCTCTTCCTCCGGGACCTCGCGGAAGGTGCGCTTGACCTCCCGCACCAGGGCGCCCACATCCCGATCACCATTGCACAGCTTCCAGACGTGAAAACCCGTGCTGTTCACCACGCGAATCCCGTCGTCATCCGGATTGTAGAGGAGGGCCCCATGAACATCTTCCTCGTGCACCACCACGTCGGGGTTTCGCATGTAGCGCGCCTGACCCTCCCGGCCGCGTTCGTCCGTCATCAATGAGTCCTCCTTTGCAGGCTCGGGGCCGCCTCGAGGAACCGTCGGTAACAGTCGTTGGGATTGGCCCGCTCAAAGTCCCCGAAGGCTTCATACGCAAGCCCTGGACAGCTCCCGTTGCAATACTGATTCCAGCCGCACTCTTCGCACCCCGGCACCTGGGAAAGGGGGATGTTTCTGCGGTTGCGCAGGGCCTGGAGTGCGGGATGCGAGGTCCAGATGTCTCCGATCGCATCGGTCCGGATATGCCCGAGCCGAACCCCGGAGAGCATGACACACGGCACAATCGTCCCACTGTGGGTCACAGCGAGCTTCTGAAACACCCCGCCGCACGCCGTGAGGTAGCCCATGGAAGGGTCCGGGGAGGACCCGTTCCCGAACCGGGCCTCCTCCATGGCCCGATACAGGTGCCGCCGTGCAAGGGGACCGGCCATGGCCGTGACCTGCCCCGGATAGCGGTCCTCCAGCCTTCCCAGGGTCCTCATGGCCTCCAGCTGCTGGGCAGACGTGAGCCCGATGGCGTTGCGGTTGTCGAACCCCGCTCCCGCCGGCATGGCGTCGTTCGTGCCGAAGCTCGAGATGCCCACCTCCTCCAGAAGCAGCCGGGCCACATTTTCCAGGTCGCCCGCGTTGTAGCGGTTCACCGTCACCCGGGCCGTGACCGGAAACCCCGCCTCCACGAGCAGACGCATCCCGTGAAGGGTCTTGTCAAAGGATCCCCGGCCCCGGCTCCGGTCGTTCACCCCGGCGCAGGAGCCGTCGATGGACACCTGAATGCCGTCGAGCCGGGTCCTTCGCTTGCCCTCTTCGAACGCGGCCACCACCTGCTCGGTGATCCGGGTGCCGTTCGTGTTCAAGGAGTAGCGCAACCGGTGTTCGATCAGCCCGTCCACGATCTCCCAGAGGTCCGGACGGACCAGGGGCTCGCCCCCGCTCAGGCAGACGTCCCGGACAGCCAGCCTGCCCAGCTCTTCAAGAAACGGAAGCCATTCCTCGGTGGGAAGGTCCGGCTGAGAGCCCATTTCATGGTCGTAGAAACAATAGGGGCAGCGAAGATTGCACTGGCCGGTAATGGCGATGTCCATGGACCGGGGGGCGTCTTCCACTCCCGGAATGGCCTGTGCGGGAGGATGCAGGGCGCCTCGGTCGCCACGGACCTGGACAAAGCCCTCACGGACGAGATCCGCCAGAAACCGCTCCACGTCCCGCTCGACCTGTCCCGGTGAGGGAGCCTGGAAGGCCGCCGAGATTTCAGTGGCGAGCCCGTGAAGGCGCCCGGGCCGGCGCAATCGCTTCCAGAGAAAGAGCCCGGTGCGGTTGAGCGCCTTTTCCTCGCCTCGATCCGCGTGGAAAAGCACCGCCCCACCCTCCCCGGTTCGTCGCGCCGAGACAGCGGGGTCCGCCGCGTACCAAAAGGCTCGGTCCACGGTCCTGTTTTCCCGGTGTTGCTCTGACACGCTCACTGTCCCTTCCGGCCGTAGAGCCTGAAAGCTTTACACGAGAGCACGAACCCGCGGGTTCCCATGTCTCACGAGGTCTCTTGCCAGTTTTCAATGCTCAAA
>CAYVVQ010000178.1:0-5701 GCA_964454455.1 uncultured Desulfobacterales bacterium
ATGATTGAGAAGGACTCCAGGGTGTATGTGGCCGGGCATCGCGGGCTGGTGGGCTCGGCGATTCTGAGGAGGCTCGAGAGGGAGGGCTTCACGAGGCTGATCACCAGGTCGCACGGGGAGCTGGACCTTTGCGTTCAGGCCGAGGTGGAGGGCTTCTTCCGGGAGGAGCGGCCGGACTACGTGTTTCTTGCGGCCGCCAGAGTGGGGGGCATTCTTGCGAACAACACCTACCCGGCGGACTTCATCCGGGACAACCTGCAGATCCAGACGAATGTGATCCATGCCGCTTATCAGGCAGGGGTGAGGAAGATCCTTTTCCTGGGGAGCTCTTGCATCTACCCCCGGGAGTGTCCCCAGCCCATGAAGGAGGAGCACCTGCTCACCGGGAAGCTCGAGCCCACCAACGAGCCCTATGCCGTGGCCAAGATCGCGGGCATCGAGATGTGCCGGGCCTACAACCGGCAGTACGGGACATGCTTCGTGTCGGTCATGCCCACCAACCTCTACGGTCCGGGGGACGACTTCGACCTGGAGACGAGCCACGCCCTGCCGGCCCTGATCCGCAAGTTTCACGAAGGGAAGCGGGATGGTGTGGAGGCGGTGACCGTCTGGGGCACGGGGCGGCCCAGGCGGGAGTTCCTGCACGTGGACGACATGGCGGACGCCTGCGTGTTCGTCATGGAGCATCACGAAGGCCATGAGATCCTGAATGTCGGGGTGGGGAAGGACATCAGCATCGGGGAGCTGGCCTTGCTGGTTCGGGAGGTCGTGGGGTTCGAGGGGGACATTCGGTTCGACGACACCAAGCCGGACGGGACCCCGAGAAAGCTCCTGGACGTGAGCCGGTTGACCGGGCTCGGGTGGGAGAGCCGCATTTCGCTGAGGGCGGGCATTGAGCAGACCTATCGATGGTATCGCGAAAACGAGAGCGCCATCTTGCGGGGACACTGAGCGGGCATGAGCGAAGATCGACGAAAGCAGGAGATCCGGCGGCGATTCGACGCGCTGGCTGAGGACAGGGTCGGCTGGAAGGAGAAGAACCGTTACTACTATCGGGACCGCGAGCGGTACATGCGGTTCCTGGTTCCCGAGGGGTCCACGGTCCTCGAGCTGGGCTGCGGGACCGGCGATCTGCTCCACGCCTTGAAGCCCTCCCGCGGGGTGGGGGTGGACTTCAGCGAGGGGATGCTGAAGAAGGCCCGGGAGCGATTTCCCGAGCTCGAGCTCGTCCTGTCCGATGTGGAGGCGCTCGAAGGCGTCGAGGGGACCTTCGACTTCCTGATTCTGGATGACGTCGTCGGCCATTTTCAGGACATTCAGGCCGTCCTGGGAAGGCTTCGCGCCTTTTGCCGGGCGGACACCCGTGTCATCATCACCTATTACAGCTTCCTGTGGGAGCCCGTGCTCAAGCTCGGGGAGCGGTTCGGGTGGAAGATGCCCCAGGAGCACCAGAACTGGCTGGCCACGGAGGACATCGCCAACCTCCTTCAGCTCGAGTCCTTCCAGGTCGTCAAGACCGAGTCCCGCCTTCTCCTGCCCAAGAGGATCCCCGTGCTGAGCGAGGCCGTGAACCGTTACCTCGCCAATCTCCCGGGGGTGCGCAAGCTCTGTCTCTGCCGCTACATCGTCTCCCGCCCGCTGGGGCTGCGGGATGCCAAGGACTACGCCACCACGGTGCTCGTGCCCGCCCGGAACGAGGCGGGAAACGTGGAGGCGGCGGTTCGACGCATTCCTCCGTTCGGCGGCCGTCAGGAGATCATCTTCGTCGAGGGGGGGTCCACGGACCACACGAGGCAGGAGATCGAGCGGGTGATTCAGGCCTATCCGCAGAAGGAGATCAAGCTGGTGGTCCAAACCGGTAAGGGCAAAGGGGACGCGGTTCGGGCGGGCTTCGCCCGGGCCACCGGGGACGTCCTCATGATCCTGGACGGGGATCTCACCATGCCCCCGGAGGACCTGCCCAAGTTCTACCGGGCCATTGCCGAGGACCACGGGGAGTTCATCAACGGCTGCCGCCTGGTCTATCCCATGGAGAAGGAGGCCATGCGGTTCCTGAACCTGCTGGGCAACAAGTTCTTCTCCATGATGTTCACCTGGATCCTGAACCAGCGGTTCAAGGACACCCTGTGCGGCACCAAGGTGCTCTACCGGAGCGACTACGAGAAGATCCAGGCGGGCCGCGGGTTCTTCGGGGAGTTCGACCCGTTCGGGGACTTCGACCTGATCTTCGGTGCGGTGAAGCGGAACCTCGAGGTGGTGGAGGTGCCCATCCGGTACAGGGAGCGGACGTACGGGAGCACGAACATCAGCCGGTTCCGCCACGGGTGGCTGCTGTTGAAGATGACGCTGTTTGCCTACAGGAAGATGAAGGCGTCGAGCTTTTCACGCTGATTCCGCGGTGGCCGTGAGGAACCAGGCAGGGGAGATGAAGGTGCCGGCTGCTCGAGGCGTCCTCGAGGAGCGAAAGGCCGTCTGGGCGTCCAAGGAGATCCTCAGGAGGCTGTACCGTCGCTGGTACGACCGGATCGCGCGGTGGCTTCTGCCCGGACGGATCCTGGAGCTGGGGGGCGGAAGCGGTCATCTCAAACAGTCCTTCCCCGAGGCCTTGAGCACGGACGTGGTCTACGAGCCCTGGCTGGACGCGGTCCTGGATGCGCACCGGCTCCCGTTTCGGGCGGGAAGCTTTTCCAACGTCGTGCTCTTTGACGTGCTGCACCATCTGAGCGACATGGGTCTTTTTTTTGAGGAGGCCCAGCGCGTGCTCCAGCCCGGGGGGCGGATCCTGCTCATGGAGCCGTGCGTCTCGGCGCTCTCCTACCCGGTCTATCGTTTTTTGCACCACGAGGGGTTGAGCATGGAGGCGGATCCCCTGGCGGCAAGGGACGCGAGCGGGAAGGACCCCTTCGAGGGAAACCAGGCCCTGCCGGGGTTGCTCTTCGATCGTCACCGGTCCGACTTCTCGAGGCGTTTCCCGCGCCTGAGAATCCTTTGCGAGGAGAAGACGGACTTCTTCGTCTATCCCCTGAGCGGGGGCTTTCACAACCCCTCTCTCTGTCCGTTGTTTCTCTACCCCTTCTTACGGGCCCTGGAGGACCTTTTCACGCCGCTGGCCGACTGCCTGGCATTTCGCCTGTTCGTGGTGCTGGAGAAGCAGTGACATGTGCGACGCCACGGCCGGTTCCGCGGGTCGCCTTCGTGCTCGCGGATCTCGAGGCAGGGGGCGCCCAGCGGGTGGTCCTGACCGTGGCGAGGCACATCGACCGGGAGCGCGTTCACCCCTCCCTGGTGGTGGTGAATCCCCGGGGGCCGCTGAGAGAGGAGCTGCCGGAGGGGGTGGAGTGCTTCACCGTGGGCGGGTCCCGGCTCCGTCGCGCCGTTCCCGGGTTGATTCGATGTTTGAGAAGGCTTCGACCGGACGTTATCCTCACCACCATCAGCCATCTGAATCTGGTCCTTTTGGGGATTCGTGGTCTCCTCCCAAGGCCTGCCCGCCTGCTGGTCAGGGAGGCCAACACGCCGAGCGTCCGGCTTCGGAGCACGGCACATCCAGGAGCCTACCGGACTCTTTACCGGCGCCTGTATCCCCGCGCCGACGGGGTCCTCTGCAACTCCGAGTTCATGAAGAAGGATATGGTTCGGCTGCTCCGCATGGACGCCGGCCGTATTCACGTCTTGCCCAACCCGGTGGACACCGCAAGGATTCGTGCATGGGCGGCGGAGAAGAAAACGCTACCGTTCGAACCCGGATCCATTCAGCTGGTTTCCGTGGGCCGGCTGAACCGGCAGAAGGGCTACGATCTGCTGTTGCGGGCCGTCCGGCTGGCGGAGGCAGAGGCTCCCGGGCTCCATCTGACGGTGGTGGGAGAAGGGGAGGAGAGGGCGAGACTGGAGCAGCTCAGGGAGACCTTGGGCCTTCAGGAACGGGTGACCTTAGCCGGGCATCGGGAAAACCCGTACCCGTACATGGCCCGCGCCGACCTGTTCGTCTCGTCCTCCCGGTACGAAGGCTCCCCCAATGCCGTGCTGGAGTCCCTCGCCTGCGGCACCCCGGTCCTGGCCTTCGACTGCCCCGGAGGCACGGGTGAGATCCTGCGCGAGGGCCGAAACGGTTGGCTCGTTCCCGCGGAGGACACTGACGCCATGGCGGCCAAGCTGGTCGACATCGTCCGGCGCAGGGCGTGGGAGCAGCTGGTTACCGCTCGCCTCCTCCCTGCTGAGCATGAGTGCGGAAACGCGGTGCGGGCGTATGAGTCCCTGCTCTTAGGGAAAGGTTCAAGGTTCAAGGGGAAAGGTTCAAGGAGGAAGGGGCAAGGAGGAAGGTTCAAGGAGGAAGGGGAAAGGTTCAAGGTTCAAGGTGCGAGGTGAAAGGGGAAAGGTTCGAGGAGGAAGGGGAAAGGTTCAAGGTGGAAGGGGCAAGGGGAAAGGTGCAAGGTTCAAGGTGCAAGGAGGAAGGGGAAAGGAGCAAGGTTCAAGGTTCAAGGTGAAAGGATAAAGGGAGAGGGCGAGGGGCCGGGTGGGACCGGGAAAAGGGAATGGCCAAAGGCGTAGGGACAGTTTGAGCACGCCGCCGATCAGCCTGGCGCACGTCATCACCGAGCTCAACATGGGCGGGGCGGAGCAGATGCTCTGCAAGCTCGTCACCCGCATGGACCGGGAGCGGTTCCGCTGCATCGTGATCTCCATGACGGACAAGGGGCCGGTGGGAGAGCGGATCGCCGAGGCCGGGATCCCGCTTTTTCAGCTCGGCATGGGGCTGGGGAAACCCACCCCCGGCGGGCTGGCCAAGTTCTACCACCTGCTCAAGCAGGAATCCGTGGACATCGTCCAGTCCTGGCTATACCATGCCGATCTCCTGGGGCTCGTCGTGGGACGGGTGGCCGAGGTGAGACGCGTGGTGTGGGGCATCCGCTGCTCGGACATGCGGCTTCGCAGGTACCGGCCTCTTACGGCGCTCACGGTGCGCCTGTGCGGGGTGCTGTCGCCGCTGGCCGACGCCATCGTGGTGAACTCCCGGGAGGGCGCCCGGATTCATCGAAAGCGGGGCTACTTGACGGACCGCATGGTCCTGATCCCGAACGGGTTCGACACCACCGCCTTTCGACCGGACCCGGGAGCCCGGGCGCGGCTGCTGGAAGAGCTGGGGCTCTCCGGGGACGCGAGGCTGATCGGTCTGATCGCCCGATTCGACCTCATGAAGGACCAGCCCAACTTCCTTCGCGCGGCGGATATCCTGGCCGGCGAGGAACCGGCGGTCCACTTCGTCATGGTGGGACGGGGCGTGGCGCCGGAGAACCGCCGCCTGGCGGACCTCATCACGGATCGGCTGAAAGGCCGGGTCCATCTCCTGGGGCAGCGAAACGACGTGGCGCGCATCGCCGCCGGGCTGGACATCGCCTCTTCGTCCTCGGCCTTCGGCGAGGGGTTCTCCAACACCATCGGGGAGGCCATGGCCTGTGAGGTGCCCTGCGTGGTGACCGACGTGGGCGACGCGGCCCAGGTGGTGGGGGAGACCGGTGTGGTGGTCCCGCCGGGGGACCCGGAGGCCCTGGCCCGGGGGTGGCGGGAGCTCCTGGCCGATGACGACCGAAGGCGTCTTCTGGGGAGACAGGCCCGGGAGCGGATCCGGGAGGAGTTCGAGCTGGATGTGGTGGTGCGGCGGTACGAGTCCGTGTACGAGCGGCTTATGGGGAAGGTTCAAGGA
>CAYVVQ010000179.1:0-5696 GCA_964454455.1 uncultured Desulfobacterales bacterium
TACACGGTCCGGCCCGGCGACAGCCTGGTCAAGATCATCAACCGGGAGTACGAGGCGCCGGAAGCCGCCTTCTACGAGCGCTACCTCGACGCCGTACGCCGGCTCAACCCCTCCGTCCGGGACCTGGACCGGATCTATCCCGGCCAGGTCATCCGGCTTCCCGTCTTCACCCCCGAGCTGGTCCGCATGCCCATCGAGACGAAAAAGGCGGAGGAACCGGAGGAGGACGAGATCATGCCGGAGCTGGCCCTGGCGCCTCCCCCCGAGAGCTCCGTGCAGATGGGACCGGCCCCGGCGGCCCCCGATCCCCTGAGGGACGACCTGGGGCGCCTCTTCCGCTCCCTGGGCGAGGAATGGATCCAGCAGGGCCAGCACTACATTCCCCTCAAGGGCCAGGGCGAGGTGAACCTCCGCGCCGACACCTACCCCATGATCGACCTGTCCAACGGACTGAAGGTGATCGTGGATCTCCACCACTCGCTTCCCGGCGACATGGCCTCGCTGATCGAGACGACCTGGGACCACTACCGCATCGTTCACCTGGAAGAGGGGGAAGATCTCACCGCGGCCATGGACCGCATCCTGCCGGAGTGCGACCTCGGGACCCTGTACGACCGAGGGGAGGCCCTCTACCTGGGCGGAAGCATCCAGGTCAAGCTGACCGGCGACTGGATCCTCCAGAAGGGCGGCGGCGCGGAGAAGGGGGGACGGACCTTTCTGATCACGCTCCTGGACGAGCACACGCCGCCGACGCCGCTTCCCGTTCGGGACTACCTGGCCCGCCGCGGGGTGACCGCCGTCGACTTCCCGCCGGCCGCCGGGCCGGAGGCCATGCTGCCTCCTCCCGAGCCGGTGCTGCGCGCCGGCGACGACCTTTCCGGCCTGGTGGAGACCCTGCTGGACCTGAATCGACAGGATTTCATGAGAAACGTGGAGATTCCGGTCTACGAAAAGCAGGAAGGGGCGGACTTCAACCTGTTCGTGAAGGCGGACTATCTCCTGGAGCGGGAAGGAGAGAAGCTCCTGCTGGACCTGAGGGGCGTCGGCTCCGACATCATCGCCCTCCTGCGGGAGCGGGACCTCTCCTACCTCTCCCTGGCCGGGGAGAGCGATCCCCACGACGTCGTCACCCGTCTCCTGGCGTTTCTGGGGGTGCCGTTCGACCCCGGTCCGGTGGACATCCTGGCCACCACCCGCGAGGGGTTCCACAACGTCCGGATCCGGATACCGGGGGCGTCCTTCCGGGACAGCGCCAGCCGCCGTCTGCTGGCCACCACGCTGGATCTTCCCGAGGAGATCCTCAAGCTCCTCGCAGACCAAGAAACCCGCGTCCTCCGTCTCCCCGGCATCTGAACCGGGCGGCCGGAAGGCCTCCCCTCATGACCACTACAAGGAGGAACCCATGGCCCTGAAGACCCCCGAGCAGTTCGAGAAGAGCCTCGAGAGCGTCAAGCCGCGCGTCTTCATGAACGGGAAACGTGTGGAGAACGTGCTCGAGAACCGCAATACCCGTACCGTGGTGGAGGCGAACAAGGCCAGCTACCGGTGGGCCCTGGACCCGGAGTCCCGGGACGTCATGTCCTGCCACTCCCCGCTCATCGACGACGTGGTGAACCGATACACCCACGTGAGCGCGAGCACGGACGACCTGGTGAAGAAGGCGGAGGCCGGCACCTTCACCGCCGAGCGGCTCGGCACGTGCATTTATCGCTGCGTGGGATACGACGCCTTCCACTCCCTGGCCGGCACCACCTGGGAGATGGACCGGGACCTGGGGACCTCCTACCATCCCCGCTTTCTCGACTACCTCGAGTGGGTCCAGCGGGAGGACCTCTCCGTGGCCGGGGCCCTGACCGAACCCCGGGGAAGCCGAGGCAAGAAAACCCTGGACTGGCCCGATCCCTACCTGTCCCTGAAGGTGGTGGACCGCAACGACCGGGGCATCACCGTGCGCGGGGCCAAGATCAACATCAGCGGCGCCTTCGCCAGCCACGAGCTGGTGGTCCTTCCCCAGGCGGCCCACTTCGAGGGGGAGGAGGACTACGCCCTGGCCTTTGCCACGCCCGTAGACGCCGAGGGCATCACCTACATCTGCCAGTACACCCCCTTCAGCGCGGAGCGGGACATGGCCGAGGACCTGGAGGAGCTGGGGAACCCCGTCTTCGGCCAGCGGGAGACCTCCATGGTGGTCTTCGACGACGTGTTCGTTCCCTGGGACCGGGTGTTTCACTGCGGCGAGACGCCATACTCCGTCAAGTTCGTCACCCGGTTTGCGCGGACCCACCGGATGACCTGCGGCGGGACCTGCAAGGTGGGCTTCATGAACCAGATCATCGGGGCGTGCAAGCTCATCCAGGAGTACAAGGGCCTGGAAAAGGTCACCCACATCAACGAGCAGCTCATGGAGATGATCGTCCTCCGGGAGACCGGCCGGGCCTGCGGCCTGGCCGCCGCCCACAAGGGGACCGAGGAACCGGCCGGGTCCGGCGTCTTTCTCCCGGACGAGACCATGGGGAACGTGTCCAAGCTCAACGTCTGCAACGCCTTCTGGCGGGTCATGGCCCTGGCCGGGGACATCGGCGGCGGGCTCGTCGTCACCATGCCCAGCCTCAAGGAGCTCAAGAACCCCGAGGTCGGACGCTACGTGGAGGAGTTCTACAGCTTCGGCTCGGACGAGCCCACGGAGAACATCCTCAAGGTCCACAAGCATCTCCAGAACTGGACTGCGGGACTCCACGGCGTGGGGACGTGGCACGGGGCCGGGCCGGTCATGGCCCAGAAGATCATGCTCCAGCGCGTCACGGACTACTCCCGCGAAAAGGAGCTGGTCCGGGACACCCTGAACCTGAAGGAGAAGGCCTGAGACCGTCCCGGTCCGACCCACGCCCCGAACCCGGGGGAGGTCCGGCCCGCGGATCGCCCCCGGACCCTGAAGGCAAAACCCGGAGGGCCGCTCCATGTCCGAACCCGCCCCCGCCGTCGCCCTCCTCTCCACCCCCTGGCCTTTGTTCAACCGGCCATCCATCCAGCTCGGGACCCTGAAGGCCTACCTGAATGCCGTCCTGCCCGGGACCCTCGTCGACGCGCTGCACGCCTACCTCCCCTTGGCGGCGGCGCTCGGGTACGCCCGCTACCGTCCGATCTCGGAGCGAACCTGGCTCTCGGAGGCCCCCTATGCCGCGCTGCTTTACCCGGAGCAGCGGGAGGAGATCGAGCGCCTCTGGCAGCGGATTGCCCGCGGGACGCCCGTGGCAGGAAAGGAGGGGCTGGGGGCGGTCTGCCGCCGCCTCGAGGAGGCCACGGCCCGGTACCTGGAAGAGGTCGCCTGGCATCGATACGGGCTGATCGGGTTTTCCCTCTGCCTGGGCCAGCTCACGGGCTCGCTCTACTTCATGCACGCGATTCGGGATCGGGCGCCCTCAGCCGTCCTCGTGGCGGGTGGATCGTCCTGCGCCGAGGCCATGGGGCGGAGCCTTCTTCGCACGTTTCCGGTGATCGACTTCGTGGTGAGCGGGGAGGGGGAGCGCCCTCTGGCCCATCTGGCGCGGACCCTGCCCCACACAGGCAAGGAGAACGTCCCTCCCCACCCGGGGCTGCTCGGGCGCCACGACGGAGGCACGAACGAGGACGCGGCCCAGGTCGCGGACCTGGATGCCCTGCCCGTTCCGGACCACGACGACTACTTCGCCTCCCTGGAGCGGCTTCCTCCCTCGGACCGGTTCGTCCCGGAGCTGCCCGTGGAGATCTCCCGGGGCTGCTGGTGGCGACGGGACGAAACCGGCGACACACGCCGCGGGTGCCGGTTCTGCAACCTCAACCTCCAGTGGCGGGGCTACCGCGCCAAGTCGCCGGAGCGGGCCGTTCGCGAGATCGACGGGCTCACGCGCAGGCACCGGGTGCTCTCCGTGCCCTTTACGGACAACCTCCTCCCGGCCCGGGGCGCCCGGAGCCTGTTCACGGCCCTGGCGCGCCTCCCGCAGGACCTGCGCCTCTTCGGCGAAATCCGAGCCTCCACCCCGGCCGGCGACCTCCGCGCCATGGCCGCGGCGGGCATGGAAGAGGTCCAGGTGGGCGCCGAGGCCCTGAGCACGGGGCTGCTCCGCAAGATCGGCAAGGGGACCACCGCCCTCCAGAACCTGGAGATCATGAAGCAATGCGAGGCTCCGGACATGCCGGCCCTGGCCGGCAACCTGATCCTGCACGTCCCCGGGAGCGACGAGGCCGACGTGGCCGAGACCCTTCGGCTCCTGGAGTTCGCCGCCTGCTATCGCCCCCTGAGGGCCGTTCCGTTCTGGCTGGGCCTCGAGAGCCCGTTCTGGCAGTCCCCCCGGGAGCACGGGATTCGAAGAAGGTTCAACCACCCGAACTACGGACGGCTCTTCCCGGCGCCCGTCCTGGAGACCCTGGTCCTCATGATCCAGGCCCACCACGGGGACGTCCGCCGCCAGCAGCGCATCTGGCGGCCGGTGAAGGAGAGGATCCGTGCCTGGCGCCGGGCCTACGAAGCGCTCCACCGGACCCCTCGAAGCGAGCCGATCCTCTCCTTCCGGGACGGGGGCGACTTCCTGATCCTCCGCCAGCGCCGCCTCGGGGAGAGCTCCATGACCCACCGGCTCGAGGGTCCCTCGCGCGAAATCTACCTGCTCTGCGGCGTGAACCGCAGCCTCCCGCGCATCCTGGCGCGGTTTCCGCGGTTGGGGGAGGATCGTGTGCGCGCGTTCCTCCGGATGATGATGGAAAAACGGCTGATGTACGGGGAGGGAAACCGATACCTGAGCCTGGCCGTGCCTCTTGGGAGGAACCGGTGATGCGGGGAAACCTCTCTTGACGGCCGACATCCGAGAGAAACCCTTCGTCCGCCCGGAAGACGTCCTTGCGCTCAACTTCGTCCGCAGCTCGCCCGCCTGCGCGTTCCGGACCCACTATCGGCAGGGGCTTCGCTCCCACATCCTGGAGGTCCTTGACCCGGAGGACCTGAAGGCCGAGCAGGCCGGCGTGGTCGAGGACGGGCTGCTCCGGTTTCCCCGGGCCAGGCCCGTGAGGATGTTCCGCGTGTTCCGGACGCGGTTTCGCAGTCTCGAGGAAGGGCTCGAGGAGATCGGGCGGGTGAAGCTGGTGGAGCGCCACCTGGGGGCCGAGCACATGGCGCGCTCGGAGGAGTTCCTGGTCGACTACGCTTTGCAGGGACGCCGGGACCTGCTGCTCTGCGGGCTCCAGGAGTACGTGGGAGGAGAGCCGCTGGATCCCTGGACCGTGGTCCGGGGAGATCTCCCGGTCGAGCTCGCGCGCCGCCTGACGCGGCGGGACCTTTCGTCCGCCCGGCCGTCCGGGACGGACCTACCGGAGGCGATCCGTGTCCGGGCGGCCTCCTTTGTCGACCGGACGAAGCGGATGGTCCTGGAGGCCGCCTGCATTCCGGACCTGGCCGGCGTGAGCAACCTGATCGTCACCCCCTCGGGGGACATCAAGCTCGTGGACATCAACAACATCTCCCGCGTCTCCTTCGCCCCGGAGATCCCGCTGGACGACAAGGGGTACCCCATCTGCGACAAGTCCATACAGGCGCTCTTTCTTTTGGAGCAGAAGCTCCTGGACCGGGATCCGGATCCCGGCGACCCCCTGCACGGCCGTTTCCTGGATCCCATGCGGGTCCGGCGGGTGAAGGAGGTGGAAGCCGCCTTCCACCGAGGGACCCC
>CAYVVQ010000180.1:0-5656 GCA_964454455.1 uncultured Desulfobacterales bacterium
CCTCCAAAGCCTTTTCGCCTTGACGTCCATGGGGAACCGGTCCGCCTGCGACGCCCTGATCCGGTTTCTGAAGGCCCTTCCCCCGCCCGGGACCCTCGACGAGGTCCACTTCAAGGTCAAGCTGCTCCAGCGCATGGACCGCGAGACGACGCAGCAGGAACTGGTCCCCCACCTGGTCGAGGAGCTCTACCGAACCCCCTCGAACAACACCACGAGGCAGTGGATCACCGCGATCTTTCGCTTCCTGGAGAGTGCGTCCCTCGATCTCACGGAGGAGCCGCTGGAACGGATGCTCGGGGAGAAGCGGTTCTCCCCCCGGCTCAAGCAGAAGATCAAGGACATCCTGTACGGGCCCAAGTGGGAGTGGGACAGGCTCTGACCCGCCCGGGCCGAGGCCTGCGGGTGAGGGACGTGCTCACGGGCGCCGAGATCTCTTCCTCCTCATCCAGGAGCCCATCCACACCCTGCCAGAGCTCTCCAACACGGACGGCCACCCAATCAGTCCCTGCCTTCGCACCCCCTGAGACGCCTCGAGAAGAACCCGGTCAGGAGAAACGAAGGGGAGAAGAAGACCAGGGGGTTCGCGACCACCCGGTCGGGCAGGACGTGGTACCACCGGTAGCCCAGGGATCGGAAGTACCCCCTGGCCTCGAGAGCGCAGCCGATCTCCCCCGCGGCGGCCAGGGCGGCGTCCCGCTGGCAGCGGGAGCCGGAGGCCCGTTTGAGAATGCGCTGTCGCAGGCCGAACCGCTTGAACACGTTTCGCATGCGAACGTATTCGCGGTAACGGGACAGGCTGTCGGCCAGGGCGAACCCCGCCAGCCCGGTCCACCCCAGGGCGACGACCTGAAGGGCGAGAAACTCCAGGGGGTGTGCCTCCCGGAGAAGATGAACGCCCAGGAGCGACAGGGAGGCGGCCGTTGCCGCGGAGAAAAGGCCGGTTGCCGCGGGCAGCGGCGAGGCCGCCAGGTACCGGACTGCCCGTGCGGACAAGCGCCTGGTCCCCGGGCCCTTGTTTTCACCATTGTGTGTGCGCATGGGTGTGCGAGTCCGTCGTCTGTGTTATCGTTCCGGAGAACATATGTTAATAGACGGTGGACGGCGTTTCAATTCAGACTTGCTCACCCCGGCTCCATGATGATCAAGCCTCCGGCATTCATCCGGCATCAGCCCAGGCTCGCCTTTTACGCCTTTGCAGCGGTGGCCGCGTCCGGCTTCGGGCAGACGTTTTTCGTATCGGTCATGGGAGGCGAACTGAGGCAGGCCTTCGGGCTCTCCCACGCCGTCTACGGGAGCCTTTACAGCGGGGCCACCCTCCTCAGCGCGGCCCTGCTTCTCCGGTTCGGGGCCCTGGCCGACAAATGGTCCCTCACCGGGGTCACCACCCTGGCCGTCGCCGTCCTGGCCGCGGGGTGCCTGGTTGTGGGGCTGGCCCCGTCCGGGCTGTTCCTGGGGCTCGGCTTCGTGCTCATCCGCTTCGGCGGCCAGGGTCTCCTGGCCCATCTGGGCATGACCGCCGCGGCTCGCTACTTCTCGGACCAGCGGGGCAACGCCGTGGCCCTGGCTCAGCTGGGCTTTCCCCTGGCCGAGGCCGCCCTGCCGGTTGCAGCCGTGGTCGTGATGGGACGTTTCGGCTGGCGGGGATCCTGGCTGGCAGGGGGGCTTTTCCTGGCGGCGGCGGCGTGGCCGCTGCTCGTCCTCCTGTCCCGGCGGCCCCCGACGCCTCCACGGATCGGGGCGGGCGCCGGGAGGGGCGGCGGATCCAGCGCGACCCGGGCGCAGGTCCTTCGAGATCCGGGGTTCTACCTGGTCCTGCCGGCCACACTCGCCGCACCGTTTGTGGTCACGGCCCTGTTTTTCCACCAGGTGGCCATCGCCCAGGCGCAGGGCTGGTCGTTGGAGCTCGTGGGCAAGGCGTTCGCCGGCTATGCGGCCGGCCACCTCGTGACCCTGTTCGGGGCCGGGTCCGTGGTGGACCGCCTGAGCGCCGGGCGGACCCTGCCCCTGGGCCTGGTGCCCATGGCCGCGGGCCTCGTGCTGCTCGCTCTGGCGGACGGGCCGTGGGTGGCGGTCGTCTACCTGGTGCTCCTGGGCGTCACCCAGGGTCTGGCGGCCACGGCCGGCGGGGCGGTCTGGGCCGAGCGCTACGGCGTGCTCCATCTGGGGGCCATCCGGGCCATGACCCAGGCGGCGATGGTGGTCTCCACCGCCGTCGCCCCGGTCCTGCTCGGGGTCTTCCTGGACCTGGGGGTGCGGCCGGCCGTCCTGGCCGCTTGCATGGCGGCGGCCGTGGCCGCGGTCGCTTTGACGGCCGTCATCCCGCTGCGGCGTCCCCTAGTTCACTGACCTGTCGAAGATTCGGCCCTGGACCCACGTCGCGGCTCAAAAGAAAAAGCCCGGCAACCGGGATGTGCACGACGGCTGAAACACGTGCTTTACGCACCGCCAAGGGAAGAAGGAGGTTCTTCCAATGAAGGTCGGACGCAACGATCCCTGCCCCTGCGGCAGCGGGAAAAAGTACAAGAAGTGCTGCCTGCAAAAGGAGACCCCGGACTTCCGGGACCTGGACTACCGCAGGCTCTCCAAGGCCTACAACCGCTTGATGGACCGGCTCATCGACCTGGTGCCCCGGGTCTTCGGCCCGGGGGCCGGCGTCCTGGCCCTGGAGGAGTTCTTCCTCTGGCCGGAGCCCGACGACGCGCCCTCCGACGAGACCGTCGCGTTGTGCGACCCCGTGTTCGCACCCTGGTACGTGTTCCACTGGGTGTACGACCCCGAGGACGACGAGGAGGAATCGCTCCCGGGGCCCCCGGGCCGCACCGCGGCCGAGCTCTACGCCGAGGAAAAGGGCGACCGGATCGACCCGCTGGAGCGGAGCATCATCGCGTCCTTCAACCGCAGGCCCTACACGTTCCTCGAGGTCCTGGCCGTGGAACCGGGCCGGGGTCTGACGGTGAAGGACGTGCTCACCGGCGCCGACATGGAGGTGAAGGAGCGGGCCGCCACCGAGTACGTCCGGGTCGGGGACCTCATGTACGGGGTCGCGGCGGAGGTGAACGACGTGGGCATGCTGGTGGGCGTGGGGACCACCCTCATTCCCCCCTCGCGCAAGCCGCAGGTCATCGACCTGAGAAAGGACATGAGGCGGTCGGGGCGGGCCGTGGATGAGGCCGTTCTGGGCGACTGGCAGGAGGAGATCCGCGATCTCTTCCTGTACATCCAGAAGTCGTTGCACACCCTGCCGCAATTGGCCAACACGGACGGCGACCCGCTCGAGTTCCACCGGCTGGACTACGAGATCGCCTCGGCGGACGAGGCGTTCGAGGGGTTGTGGAACCTCTGCGTGACACGCGGGTACGAGGAGATTCGCGACGACGCCGAGAAGGACCCAAAGGGCTGGATCAAACGGGCTGAGGTCATCTGGGACCGGGAGGGGCACAAGAGCAGTTCCGGGCTCTCCAACACGCTGCTCGGCCGGATCCGGATCCACGACCAAAGGATGACCGTGGAGGTCAACTCGGCCCAGCGGTCCCGGACCATCCAGGAGGAGATCACGGCCCGGCTGGGCGAGGGCGCCCGGCTCCGGACCGACGCCATCCAGAGCACCGCGCCCATGCTCGAGCAGGCGATGCGGGAGGGCCCGCCCTCCGGAAAGGCGTCCCGCGAGCACGAAGAGCTCGTGCAGAACCCCGAGGTCCAGAAGCGGCTCCTGGACATGCTTGCCGCGCACTGGGAGAGCTGGATCCACGAGAGCCTGCCGGCCCTCGAGGGCCTCACCCCCGAAGAGGCCGTGAAGACCCCGGACGGCCGCGAGGCCGTGGAGGCCCTGCTCCTGGACATGGAGCGGGACCGGGGCCAGGACCCCCTGACGGCCGAGGCCAACCGCAAGGGCGTGGAGCGGGTCCGCGAGCTCCTGGGGTTGTGAAAAATTAGGGACGCTGGTCAGTTTATAAATTCATGGTTAGTAATTTTATAAACTGACCAGCGGCCCTCTTTTACTGCATGAGGCCAAACGAAAAAAAGGATGGGTGAAAAAGGGCGGATCAGAACTTGGGCTTGATTCCGGCTTGCTTGCAGAGTTCGTTGGCGGTGATTCGATCGAATTGCTTGTGTCGTTTGACAGGGATGATCTTCGTTCCGTTGGTGTAAATGGCGTGGTTGGCGCCTTCTCTCAGGAGATGGAAACGATGCTGCTCCAGGTATCGGATGAGATCACGTCGCTTGACCGACACGCTCAACCTCGATGGGAAGCTGCTCTATGAGCGCATTGCCCAATGGGATTTCTTTTCCGGTCTCTTTGTATGCAAGCACCATTTCATGGAGGGCATCCCGGAGCATGGCCCGACACTCTTCCAAGTCTTTTCCTTCCGTGACAACCTCGGGCCACTCCACCAGCTGCCCCATGTACCCGGAATCGACCTTTGTATACTTTGCCGTATAGTGGATCATTTTTACGAGTCCTCAAAAATGGATGGTGTCGCAAAAAGCCGAGACCTGGAGATTTGCCCCTAACGGTCCCGATGACTTAAGGGCAGACAACCGGCAGTGGCGCAGGTTTTAGCGAGACCGTTAAGATTTGCACATTTCAAAAATTGTATGCGCCTTCCTGTCCGAAGTCAACGTGGTTTGAGAATCGAAACCCTCACCCCCCGGACCGCTCCTGCTCCTCCTCCGCCCGTCCCTCGTACCGCGCCGCCAGCCGCTCCGCCTCGCCCCGCACGGCCTCCCTCAAGGCCTCGGGCTCCAGCACCTCGGCGGCCGACCCCCACCCCAGCACCCAGAACCGGATCTCCTCCAGCCCGGCCACCTCGGCCTCGAACACGATGGACCCGTCCCCCTGCTCGGTAATCTCCTGCGTCTCGTGCCACACCTTCTCCCGAATGTACCCGGCCGCCTCGGGCGCGAACCATACCCTCACCCGCACGGGCTCGCCCTGGAACACCCCCAGGCTGGGCCGCAAAAACGCCTCCAGGTCGAAGTCCTCGGGCACCTCGAACGAGGCCTGGGTCACCGAGAGCATGCGGATCCGGTCCAGGGCGAAGATCCGCACCTCGCCCCGCCGGTGGCAGTGCCCGATCAAGTAGAACGTCCCGTTGAAGAACCAGATCCGGTAGGGGTCCACCCGCCGCCGGGTCTCCCGCTTCCGGCTCATGGTGTAGTAGACGATCTCCAGGGTCTTCTGCTCCCTGGCGGCCTCCTCGACCCGCTGGATCATCTCCCGGAACCGGGCGTAGTCCTTGTAGGGCTTGATCCCCACCTGGAGGGTCTTCTCCACCCCCTCCAGGTATTGCACCGACTCGGGCGGGAGCGTGGCCCGCACCTTGTGGAACAAACTGTCCAGGGCGTCGTGAAAGACCGTCCCCTGGAACACCCGCAGCATGTCCCTCCCGAAGTAGAGGGCCATGAGCTCGGGCAGGCTGAACGGAATGGGCATCTGGTGCTTGACCGTGTCCAGCACGGACCACAGGTTCTTCCCCTCCACCTTCTCGGTGTACAGTGGGAACCCGGCCACCTGGAGGGCCTCCAGGTCCCGGTAGACGGTCCTCGGGTTCACCTCCAGCTCCCGGGCCAGGTCCGCCGCGGACCACCCCCTCCGGGCCGACACCAGAAGCTGAATGATCTGCCACTGCCTTCCCAGCTGATCCCCCCGGGCCAT
>CAYVVQ010000181.1:0-5629 GCA_964454455.1 uncultured Desulfobacterales bacterium
TCTGCGGCGAGGAGACCGCGCTCATGGCCTCCATCGAGGGCAAGCGCGGCATGCCCTCGCCCCGGCCGCCCTTTCCCGCCCAGTCCGGGCTGGACGGGAAGCCCACCAACATCAACAACGTGGAGACCTGGGCCAACGTGCCCCTCATCATCGGGAACGGGCCGGCCTGGTATGCCGAGGTGGGCACCGGGAAGAGCAAGGGAACCAAGATCTTCTCGCTGGCCGGAAAGGTGAACCACACCGGCCTGGTGGAGGTGCCGCTGGGGACCACCATCAAGGAGGTGGTGTTCGACATCGGGGGCGGCATCCCCAAGGGCCGGGCCTTCAAGGCGGTCCAGATGGGAGGTCCTTCGGGGGGGTGCGTTCCCGTCCGGTACCTGAACCTGCCCATCGACTACGACACGATCCAGAGAATCGGCGCCATCATGGGGTCGGGCGGCATGGTGGTGATGGACGAGAACAACTGCATGGTGGAGATCGCCCGGTTCTTCCTGAGCTTCACCCAGTCCGAGTCCTGCGGAAAGTGCACCCCCTGCCGCCTGGGAACCACCCAGCTCCTGGAGATCCTGACGCGCATCACCCGGGGCGAGGGCGGGCTCGGGGACATCGACGTGATCAAGGACCTGGGGGGGACCATCACGGCCGCCTCCCTCTGCGGGCTGGGTCAGACCTGCGCCAAGCCGGCCCTCTCCACGCTCCGGTACTTCGAAAAGGAGTACGAGGACCACATCCTGGAGCATCGCTGCGCAGGGGCCGTCTGCGACGCCATGGTCATCTCAGCCTGCCAGCACGCCTGCCCGGCCGGGATCGACGTCCCCAACTACGTGGCCGCAGTGGCGGCGGGCCACTACGACCGCGCGGTGGAGATCATCCGGGAGCGGAACCCGTTCCCGGCCGTGTGCGGGCGCATCTGCATCCACCCCTGCGAGGCCAAGTGCCGCCGGGGGGAGCTGGACGACCCCGTGGCCATCCGCTCCCTCAAGCGGTTCGCCTCGGACTGGTTCTACACCCACCCGGGACCGCCGGTGGACCCGTTTCCCGTGCGCCGCGACGAGCACGTCGCCGTGGTGGGCGCCGGGCCCGCGGGGCTCACCTGCGCCTACTTCCTGGCCAAGCTGGGCTACAGAGTGACCGTGTTCGAGGCGCAGGCCGTGGCCGGCGGCATGCTGGGGATCGCCGTGCCCGAGTTCCGGCTCCCCGGGGAGATCATCCAGGCCGAGGTGGACCACATCGTGCAGCGGGGCGTGGAGATCCGGTACAGCTCGCCCATCGACGCGAACCACACCGTAAACGACCTCGTGGAGGAGGGCTTTCAGGCGGTGTTCATCGCCGCGGGCGCCCAGGCCAGCAAGCGGATCGGGGTCCCGGGAGAGGAGGAGGGCCTCGAAGGCCTCCACTACGGCCTCCAATTCCTGACCGACGTGCGGCTGGACCGCGCTCCGCTGCTGTCGGGCCGGGTCATGGTGATCGGGGGCGGCAACGTGGCCCTGGACGTGGCGCGCACGGCCCTCCGGACGGGCGCCCACGAGGTGCAGCTGTTCTGCCTGGAGGCCCGGGACGAGATGCCCGCATGGGAGAAGGACATCGAGGAGGCGCTGGAGGAAGGCGTGAGCGTCAACCCCTCCTGGGGTCCTCGGCGGGTGATTCGCGAGAACGGACGGGTGGGCGGGATGGAGTTCATGCGGTGCGTGTCCGTGTTCGACGAGGAGGGTCGGTTCGCACCGAGTTTCGATGAGGAAAACACCCGCAGCGTCCGTGGGGACCACGTGATCATCTCCGTCGGGCAGGCGCCGGACGCCTCCTTTCTGGATCGGGACAGCCGCCTCGAGCGGGATCTCTGGGGGACCCTGGATGTGGACGAGAACAGCCTGAGGACCACCATCCCGGGGATCTTCGCGGGAGGCGACTTCACCACCGGCCCCACCTACGTCATCCGGGCCATCGCCTCCGGACGAAGGGCCGCCCTGGCCATCCACCGATATCTTCGGGGCGAGGAGGGCAGGGTGCGGATCGTGGACGAGAAGAGCACGCTCGAGGAGGACCTGGCCCTGGCGCTGGAGCAGGAGACCGTCGAGGAGCAGCCGAGGGTGCCCGTGGGGATGCTGAAGCCCGAGGAGAGGATCCTCGATTTTCGGGAGGTGGAGCAGGGGTTCTCGGAGGAGCAGGCGCGGCGGGAGGCGGGACGCTGCCTTCGGTGCGACCTGGAAAAGGAGAGGAGCGAGGCATGATCCGGTCCATTACCCGGCCCAAGCCGGAGGAAGAGATCGATCGTCTGTTGGAAGGTCTGACGCGGATCTTCGTGATCGGCTGCGGCACCTGCGTCACCCTCACCCGCACAGGGGGGACGGAGCAGGTGCGCGGGATGTCCGAGTCGCTCGCACCGCGGGGGAAGCTGATCACCGGGGAGACGGTTCTCCCCGTGGCCTGCGACAACCTGACAGGCGAGGCGCTGAAGGAGCACGGCCCCGGGATCGAGCAGTCGGACGCCCTGCTCATCATGACCTGCGCGTTCGGCGTCCAGACCGTGGCTCGGCAGACGGGGAAGACGGTGATCCCTGCCCTCGACACGCTGTTCGTGGGGAAGGAGTCCGGTGTGGGACGGTTCGACGAGATCTGCACCCAATGCGGGAGCTGCATCCTGGGCGAGACCGGGGGCGTCTGTCCGGTGACCGCGTGCCACAAGGGCATGGTGAACGGCCCGTGCGGGGGAACCAACGACGGAATGTGCGAGATCGGCGACGGGCGGGACTGCGCCTGGACCCTGATCTACGAGCGGCTCAAGGAGCTGGGACGGCTGGACGTGATGAGGCGGTATCAGGCCGCCAGGAACCACCACTCCGCCCCCGGGCCGGGGATCTGGCGGGACCCCCTTTCCCTTCCTCCCGCAGGCTCATGAAGCGAGGTCGTCCATGGGATCGACGAAATTCAAGGAAGCGCTGGATTCGGGGAGGTTCGTGGTGACCTCCGAGGTGGCCCCGCCCAAGGGGACGAACCTGGAGAAGATGACGCACCACGTGGAGCTTCTCCGCGACAAGGTGGACGCCATGAACGTGACCGACCACCAGAGCTCGGTCATGCGGTTTCCTTCTCTTGGCGGGGCCCTGCTGGTGAAGGAGATGGGCGGGGAGCCGATTCTTCAGATGACCTGCAGGGACCGGAACCGGCTTGCGCTGCAGGCGGACCTGCTCTTTGCGGCGACGCGCGGCATCGGGAACGTGCTCTGCCTGACCGGCGACTCGGTGCTCCTGGGGGACCACAAGGAGGCCAAGGGAGTGTTCGACCTCGAGTCGAGCCAGCTTTTGACCGCCGTTCGGACCCTGGAGAGGGGAAAGGACATGGGGGGAAACGCCCTCGAAGGGGCTCCCGCCTTCTGCGCCGGGGCCATCGTCACCCCCGAGGCCAACCCCTTGGAGCCGCAGCTCATCAAGTTCGAGAAGAAGATCGATGCCGGGGCCGAGTTCATGCAGACCCAGGCGGTCTACGACCTGGACAACTTCAAGACCTTCATGGACTATGCCCGGGCGTTTCCCGTCAAGATCCTGGCCGGCGTCATCCTGCTCACCTCGGCGCCCATGGCCCGTTTCATGAACAAGAACGTGGCCGGCGTCCGCGTCCCCCAGGAGCTCATCGACGAGATGGACGCCGCGCCGAAAGGCCGGAAGGTGGACAAGGGCATCGAGATCGCCGGGAGGATGATTCGAAGGATCCGGGACGAGCGGATGTGCGACGGTGTGCACATCATGGCGATCGGCAAGGAGGAGCGGGTCCCCGACATCATGGAGGCTGCGGGGCTCTGATCAGTCCTTTTCGGATCGAGGGGGAGGCGCCAGACGTCCCTCGATCGACACCTCCTCGCCGGCCCGGAAGACCGTGAGCCGGATCTCCAGCCCCGGCGGCATGCCGAGGATTTCCCTGCGAAACCGGAGAAACCCCGCCACGGCTTTCCCGTTCATGGCCGTGATGATGTCGTCCTCGGCCATGCCGGCCTCCCGGGCGGGGCTGCCCTCATCCACCCGGGTGACCAGGACGCCCCCCTTGCCGGCGTAGCCCAGTCGAGCGGCGTCCTCCTTCGTGAGGGGCGCCGCCTTCGCCCCGAACCATCCCCGCTCCGCACTCCCCAGAACCAGCATGGGCATGACGGCCTTGACCGTGTTGATGGGCACGGCGAACCCGATGGACTGGGCTTTCGCCACGATGGCCGTGTTGATGCCGACCACCTCGCCGTGGAAGTTGATGAGGGGGCCGCCGCTGCTCCCCGGGTTGATGGCGGAGTCGGTCTGGACGAACTCCATCGGCATTTCCCGACGCCCCGGCGCGACCCGGTCCCTGGCGGAGACGATTCCCTGGGTGACCGTGTGGTTCAGCCCCAGGGGATTGCCGATGGCGATGACCATCTCCCCGGTCCTCAAGGCGTCCGAATCGCCCAGGGGGAGCACCCGCCGGGGATCTACCGGCCCCATTTTCAGAAGCGCGGTGTCGGTCAGGGGGTCCAGCCCGATGATGCGGGCGGCCCGGTTGCGGGTCTCCGTGTCGAGAACCACCCGGATATCGGTGGCGTTGTGCACGACGTGGGCATTGGTGAGGATGTAGCCGTCGGCGTGAATGAGGAAGCCCGTGCCCAGGCTGAATCCCTCCGTCTCGTAAGGGATGGGGACCCGAAACGGGATCACCTCGAGCACATGGGAGACCAGGGGGATTCTCATGGGGAGGAACTTGTCGGGGGAAAGACCGAACTCGAGGTTACGCTCCTCCAGCCGCAGGGTGTAGAGGTTGACGACCGCTCCCTTGACCTTGTCCGTGATCTCCGCAACGGTGTGATGGTGGACCGGGATGCGTTCCCGCCTTTCAGCGGGCGCCGTTTCCGTCCACAGCCGGCTCAGGTCCAGGTCCTCGTAGGCGAGGGACCGAAAGCGCTTGTCGAAGACAGGGTCGTTCCTCTCCACGAGGTTTTTGTCGGGGTCCCGGGACGGTCGGGACACGGTACATCCCTGCTGAGGCACGCTCCCCGCACATAACAAGGCCCAGACCAGGATCGCTGTCACGAGCTGTCGCACGACGACTCCTCTCATCCAAGCGGGGAGGCGTACCGGCGTTCCGGAGGGTGCCGAACAACCGGGATCCGTGATCATTCGCCGCCGGACGACTCCGGGGCCGGTGCGATCGCCCCCGACCCGAGAAGAATGGCGATGCGCCGGGTGTCCTCGTTGCTCTCCAGGGCGATCTTGACGATCATGGTGAGCGGGACGGAAAGCAGCATGCCCACAGGCCCCAGGACCCATCCCCAGAAGACCAGGGAGAGCCACACCACCAGGGTGGAGAGGCCCAGGCGACGCCCCAGGAGACGGGGCTCCAGGAAGCTGCCGAAGGCGACGTTGGCCGCGACGTACCCCAGAGCGGCGAGGAGGGCCGTGCCGAGCCCCAGCTGGATCAAGGCGAGCAGGCAGGCCGGGATCGCCGCGATGATCGAGCCGATGTTCGGGACATAGTTCAAGAGGAATGCCAGCAGCCCCCAGAGCACGGGATAGTCGACGCCCAGGACGGCCAGCCAGACCCCCACCACGGCGCCCGTGAGCAGGCTGAAGAAGGTCTTGATGGCCAGGTAGCGGTTCAGGTTCTCCATGAACCCGCC